>JBBRSG010000081.1:0-29505 GCA_038245615.1 Chloroflexia bacterium
CAATCTATCGCTGCCGATGGCAAGCACCACCAAAATCATGACCGCCCTGACCCTGTTTTCAATTCCTGGTATCAACCTGGACGACTATACGGTAGTAGTGGAGGCCGATTTGGTGGGCGAGGCGACGATGGGGCTGTATGCCGGGCAACGGCTCAAGGTAATTGACCTTTTGTATGGCACGCTTCTGGACAGTGCCAATGATGCGGCGACAGCGTTGGCCCGCTATGGCGGCACAAAATTGGGTCGTTATCCCCTGGTTGCCAATTTTGTGGCGGAAATGAACCGCACGGCGGGGCGGCTCGGCCTCAAAAACAGCAGCTTCCAGAACCCACATGGTCTGGACGAATATCGCCACTATACCAGCGCCTATGATTTGGCAGTCTTAGGCTGGTACGCCCTGCAAAACCCGACTATTGCCAGCATTGTGCGGCTCAGTACCGCCCAACTAGACGGCTTTTATTTCTACAATATCTCGAATTTTATCCGGCGCTATGCCGGGGCAACCGGGATTAAGCCGGGGGAAACTGACAATGCCGGGCTGTGTCTGGTGGCTTCGGCCTATCGCAATGGGCATAATGCGATTATTGTGCTGTTGGATAGCCCCGGTATGCGCTATGAAAGCGACCAGTTGATGGACTACGCTTTCAGTATGATTCAGAATACCGCCCCGCAAATAGCTTCCACAGCCACCGAAAATAATTACCTGAAGCTGCCCTATCGCTTTGCCAACGGGGCGTTTCGGGAGGTGTGGCAGCGCACCGATTTACCGATTTCGCAGGGTCAGGCCGCTCGAAGCTGGTATTGGGGGCCAAAACCGCTGGATAGTATTTATGAGCCTTATGCCGAAGCATCCGGCAAACAACGTTTGGTGCAATATTTCGACAAGGCCCGCATGGAGATAAATGCCCCCGATAAGGCCAATGTCAGTAATGGCCTCCTGGTGGTCGAGATGCTGAGTGGTCGCCGTCAGGAAGGGGATAATACTTTTGTCAGAATGGAAGCCGCAAAGCAGGCGATAGCGGGCGATAGTGATAATAGCTGGCCTACTTATGCCAGCCTGAATGACCTCTATCTCTTGTCCAAAAAGCTGAAAGAAGGTCAGTCGGTAACGACGGCCTGGACTGCCAAAGGCCAAGTCGAGCAAACCGGCTTCAAGGACGACCCGGCGACCAAAATTGCTACCACCCAAAATGGGCTGGGTATTCCCCAGGCCTTTTGGGAGTTTTTGAACCGCAAGGGCAAGATTTTCGCCGACTTTAAATTTGGCGAGGCACAAGTGAGCGACTGGATTTTTAGCACCGGTTTCCCGATTACCGAGGCTTACTGGACTAAAGTAAAAGTCGGCGGGGTAGAGAAAGATGTCTTGTTCCAGGCTTTTGAGCGCCGCACCCTAACTTATACTCCCACCAATCCCGCCGAATACCGGGTAGAAATGGGCAATGTCGGCCTGCACTATCTGGCCTGGCGCTATCCGAAAGGCTTGTCGAACACTTATACCCCCGCCCCGCTTACCCCGGCCCAAAGTCTGGCGGAAATATATGTCGAGCCGCCCACCAAAGCGCATTATAGCGACGTTTTCAGCGAATACTCCGCCGGGCCAAAAAAGACCAATATCGTCAGGTCTTCCCGAATAGAATGAAAACGATGTTCGACTCCGGCCTCGACCAGCACGATTGAGCCGGGTTTTACCTCGCGGTCTTCCGGGCCTACCCGAATTTGTCCGCGCCCGCTCACGATATAATAAACTTCATCTTCGGTGTGGGGCTGTTGCCCGTCAACTCCATCTTGCGGCAAGCGATATACTCCGGCGCTCAAAAGCCCGGTGCGGACAAATTCCTGCCAGACCTTCCCGGCCTCTTGTTGGGCTTCCGTAATCTCGCTAATCTCAAAGGCTTGCATAAATCCTCCTGGGAGAAAATCTAAAATCTAAAATCTAAAATCTAAAATCGAGGGGCGGGGGTCAGTAATATAGTTTTGAGTTTTGAGTTTTGAGTTTTGAGGTAAAAGGCCAACTACCACCCGGATTTCTTCCGTCCTCCCTGCCTTTCCCTGACCACTGACCTTAGATTTTAGACCCCTGCCTGTCCGATAACAAAAAAATCGCGGGTTTGTCCGGCGCTGCTTTTGGGGAAAATGCGACCTAAGATGGCTTCCAATTCTTGAGGGCTATAGCGAATTTTCAGGACATCATGAACCGAGCCGTCATTCAAAGGGCGTTTGGCGATTTCCTCTTTGGGTCTGCCGGATTGCAGGGCCGAGTCGAAAATCAATAGATTGCCGCCGGGTCGCATAATCCGCTTGACTTCGCTCAAAAACGGGTAAATCCGGTCAGTCGGAACGTGGCTGAACCAGAAGCCAAAGAAAACCAGGTCAAAACTGCTATCTGGGAAAGGTAGCTGGTAGGCATCGCCCCGCACAAAAAGGGTCTTTTCGAGGTTAGCCGGGTCGTCCTCTTCCAGGCGGGCGCGAGTTTCAGACAGCATGGCGGGCGAATAATCGTATGCCACTAATCGTCCGGTTTCCTGCAAGCCGTGGACGAAATAAGGAGTCCATTTGCCAGTCCCACACGCCAAATCGAGCACCCGCATTTGGGGCGCACGGGCCAGCATCCCCCCAAAGCGGGCGGCTTCGCGGCCTAACTCTGCTACCTGAGCATGCCAGGCGGCATTGGTCGCGGGATGGTTATAGCGCCCGCGTCGGTCATACCAATCGTCATATTCGGTGGCGCGGGCTTCGTAATATTGGTGCATCGAAAGGTCAATTTCGTTTTTAGCCATTTTCCTCAAGCTTTCCTGAAAGTGCCGCTTTCCTGAACTCATCAGCAATTCATTTACAATTGTAACCTATTGCGGCGTATGCTACCATTGGCAATATTGATTAGTATTGAGGGCAAGCGGCTTGAATTGATGTGGGAAGATGTTTGCACTATTTGACGGTCTAATAATTTTGGGCTATATCGCGGCCCTGGGTCTATCTTTAACCTTGATAGTCCGGCTGGTGCGGCGCGACAAAGACCTTGAGCCGGAATTTGACGGCTTCTATTTTTTGCGCTGGTCATTTGGGTGTGCCATCCTGGGTCAGACCGGTTTGATAGTTTTGCTGTGTATAATTTTCTGGAATCGACAGGCATTGGCGGTGGGCTTTACCGCCTTGTTGGGATTTCCGGGCTGGTTTGTAGCTTCGGGCGGAATGCAACAGGGTTTTTTCCGGCGCTACAATCGGATAGTCAATATTATACGCCGTCTGGAGCTGCTCGGCCCGGCGGAACGGATAGCCTTGCTAGAGAGTTTACCGCCCAAAATCCTGGCCCAACTCCCCGGCGATTACCGAATTGTAAGTTGGGAAGAGAATAAGCGGTAAGCTAAGTAATTTCTTATTCTGCAAGAGCAGTTGATTGCACATGTTATAATATTTAGGATTGCTCTCGCCTGGGCAACCGTTTCACTATCAGGTTTTGCCAGCTATACTCAGGAGCTAGTATGAATTGGGACAGTCTCTTAGCCGTATCACCACTCATTCTCACTGCTTTGATTCCCCTTTGTCTGGCAGTTTATGTCTGGCAACGGCGCCAGGTTCGGGCGGCAATGCCTCTCCTTTTCTTTTTAATTGCGGTTACTTTTTGGCTACTGGTCTACGCCCTGCAATTATTGAGCAACGATTTCAACCCAAAAATTTTCTTCTGGAATGTTAAATCCTTTGGGATTTTTAGTATCCCGCCGATTTGGTTAGTCTTTGTAATATATTATACCGGCTACGAACGCTGGATGACCCGACGCAATCTAATTCTATTGCTGATTCACCCAATTGCAACTGAAATTTTGCTTTGGACAAATCATTTGCATAGCCTGATGCTGGTCAATCCGGTAATTGAGTACCGAAGCAGCGGCCTTAATACCCTCGAATTTGATTACGGTAGCTGGTATTTATTCACGACGGTTTATCTTTATATCTTGTTGTTAGCCGGAACGGTTTTGCTGATTTATTTTTTGCTGCACTCACCAGGATTGTACCGCGACCAGGTGGCGGCTTTGTTGGTAGCTTCTTTTGTCCCCTGGGTGGCTAATGTCCTCGATATTCT
Source organism: Chloroflexia bacterium (assembly GCA_038245615.1). Classification (GTDB taxonomy): domain Bacteria; phylum Chloroflexota; class Chloroflexia; order Chloroheliales; family Chloroheliaceae; genus 54-19. The sequence continues at coordinate 4,079 of JBBRSG010000081.1, forward strand.
AAAGGTATATGGCCCTTTGGGGATGGCTATCACCCCTTTCAGTTTTGCGATAACCTGCGTTGCCCTGGCCTGGGCCATCTTTCGCTTTCGCATGTTCGATGTTATCCCGGTGGCCTATGAGGCGGTAGTTAAGAGTATGCCGGATGCAGTTTTTGTGCTAAATATGCAATCTGAAATTGTAAATTTGAACCCGGCAGGGCTGAATATTTTGGGCCGCAAAGCCGAGCAAATAATTGGCTATCCGGCCCAGCAGGTTCTACCCGAAAAATGGCTGGCCCTGGCAAAACGCTATCATGGAGTTAATAGCGCCCAGGATGAATTTGAAATGTGCGAAGGCGAGCTTTTTCAGACTTATGATCTGCGAATTTCAAGCCTTCATGACCGCAAGGGCCATCAGACCGGGCGTTTGATTGTGTTGCGAAACATCACCGAGCGCAAAAAAGTCGAAGCCGAGTTGCAAAAAGCCAAAGATACGGCAGAATCGGCTAATGTTGCCAAAAGTGCTTTTTTGGCGAATATGAGCCACGAATTGCGGACTCCCCTTAACGCCATTATCGGCTATAGCGAAATGTTGCAGGAAGAAGCTGCCGACCAGGGTCAGAGTACTTTTGTGCCAGACCTCCAGAAAATTAGCGGGTCGGGCCGTCATCTCCTGACCTTGATAAACGATATTCTCGACCTCTCAAAGATTGAAGCTGGTAAAATGGAACTTGATTTGCAAGCTTTCGCCCTTAGCGAACTGGTGCAGGAAGTGGCCCATACAATTCAGCCGATGGTCCTCAAGAAAAATAACATCCTTAAAATTCTATCTCAGCCTGACCTGGGTTTGATGTATTCCGACCCTGGCAAAGTGCGTCAAAATTTACTAAATCTGCTTAGTAACGCTTGCAAGTTTACCGAAAATGGCACAATTAGCCTGGAAGTAGTCCGGCAGTCGCCCGCCTCGATTGTTTTCCGGGTTACTGATACTGGTATCGGGATGAGTCCGGTGCAGATAAACAAGCTATTCCAGCCTTTCACCCAGGCTGATAGCTCGACTACTCGGCGTTTTGGGGGGACTGGATTGGGTCTGACTATCACCCGCAGTTTTTGCCAGATGCTGGGGGGCGAAGTGTCAGTCGAAAGTGAAGTGGGCAAAGGCTCAACTTTTACAATGATGCTGCCCAACCGAACCCGCGAGGTTGAAGCCGAACCGCTATTTGAAGACATGGGAGAACCTCAACGCTCGCCCGCCTTACAAGAAATTATCGCCTAATAATTTTAAGAAAATAATCCGCGTATTAAATAACTCAAAATTAATATGCCCCGACCCTTACTCCCGCCTCCAACCATAAAGGTTGTGTGAAGAAACCCGGTTTTTTTTGTAGTGCAAAATACTTGTGATTTACTCCTTTGATGATATTTTGACCTTATCACTAATCTGGTTAAGCTTCCCAAAAACCTCACTTTTGTTTGGCTTTTGTAGATATTTCATGGGTAAAACCCTGTTAAGGAGGAAAGAAGTGCATCACTTGAGAGCGCAAAGCAAGCGCCTGCGGTTCGCGTGGGCGGTGGCCTTTTTACTTATGGCAAGTTTAGTAATGACGGCCTGTGGCGATACTGCTACCCCGACTGCTCCGGCGACTTCGGCAACCACCACCAATAATACGTCGGCAACTACTTCTGCCGCGACTTCGGCTGCCGCCGCTACGACTGTAGCCGCCGCGACCAGTGGACATCCGGGGATTTATAAAGAAGCCTGGTACGGGCCAGACCCGGTGACGCTTGACCCGCAGGCCAGCCAACCGCCGGGCTTTACTACCAAGTATATGTATGGCAATCTGTATGTCGGCCTGACCGATTACGATGAGAAGGCCAATGTTATCCCCGGCCTTGCTAAAGAATGGAAGGCCAGCCCGGATAGCAAGGTTTGGACTTTTAGCCTGAACCCGGCGGCTAAATTCAGTAGCGGACGGCAGGTGACGGCGGCGGACGTAGCCTATACTTACGAGCGTTCGATTGACCCCAAGCTGAAAAATCCGCAAGCTCTGGCGGCAGTCGGCGACATCGCGGGCGCTAACGAGAAATTTGCAGGTAAGGCCGAAAACATTAGCGGCCTCAAGGTGATTGACCCGGCCACGATTGAATTTACCCTGACTTTGCCGACTCCGTTCTTCCCCAGCAAGCTGGCGATTACCAATGCCTATATTTTGGATAAAGACATTGTGGAGAGTGGCCCGAAATGGTGGGAAACCAAAAGCGCCGGAGCTGGGCCGTTTCAGTTGGGCGAATGGCAACACAATCAGAAAATCGTCATGACCCCTAACCCTGGCTGGTATGGGCCAAAAGTCAAGCTGACGCGGGTGGAATACATTATGGTTGGCGACCAAACCAACCGCCTGAATACCTTCGAGAGCGGACAGACCGATGCTCATTGGTCGCTCCTGACGGCGGAGATTGACCGCATCAGCAAGGATAAAGGCGAATTGGGCAAAACTTTGGTGGTTGTGCCGGAAGCCCTGGGCTATACCTTCGGGCTTTCGATGAACTCGGCGGGCTACGAGCCGTTCAAAGATGTTAAAGTTCGCAAGGCGGTTTCGATGGCGCTCGACGCGGCGGCGATTAACGATACGGCCTTTAATGGGGCGGGTATCCAGGCCACCGGGATTGTCTCTAATGGGATGCCTGGCTTCAAGCCCAATCAGACGAAGCTGAAATATGATGCTGCCGCCGCCAAGCAATTGCTCAAAGAGGCTGGTTTTGAAGATGGCTCGAAGATGCCGGAATTAACCCTGACTCAGGTCGGGTCTGGCCCGGACGTGGCGGGCTTTATCCAGTTCGCCCAGGAAGCTCTCAAGACCAATCTGGGTATGAACGTCAAAATTCAGGTGGTAGACCAGGCTCAGTTCGTGGGGCTACTGCGGCAGGGCAAGGTCGCGGCCTGGCTAAACCTGATGATTGCCAGCTATCCTGACCCGTATGCGGTGTTGTCCAACTTTAGCAGCAAGTCGCCCTTCAATTACTACGGCTATAATAATGCCGAAGTGGACGGCCTGTTGTTCAAGGCACTTGGCACTCAGGACAACGCGGCGCGTTACGCCATTTATCAGGATATCGAAACCAAATTGCTGGATGATGCGGCCATGATGCCGGTGATGTGGGGCAAATTGAGCTATCTCAAGCGGCCCTATGTCAGTGGCTATCGGGTCAACGCCCTGGGCATTATGCCTTTCACCCAGATAGAGGTTAAGTAGGACCCGAAAGAGATTATGAGCTTTGTAGCCCGAAGATTGCTGGCAGTTGTCCCGATGCTGCTGGGAGTAATTATAATCACCTTTTTGGTGGGTCGCCTGGCACCGGGCGACCCTTTTCAGCAACTTTACGGTTATGGGGTGGACGAAGCTACTATCGCCGATTTGCGCCATCATTACGGGTTTGACCAGCCGCTTTTGCAACAACTCGTGATTTATCTTGGCAATCTGGCTCAGGGCGACCTGGGTATTTCGTTTACCCGCGCTAATCGCCCGGTGAGTGAAATGATTTTGACCAGTGTTGGCCCGACCTTGATTGTCGGCGCACTTTCGATTACCCTGGCCTGTCTGATTGGAGTGCCGCTGGGAATGTGGTGCGCCTTGCGGCAGGGTCGCCCCGCCGACAAAATCATAACCGCTCTGGTCAGCTTTTTCGGGGCAATGCCGGGCTTTGTGCTGTCCTATTTTCTCATCTGGTTAGTCGCGGTAAATCTCAGGTGGCTGCCGCCGGGCGGTTGGGGCAAGCCGGAGCAAGTGATATTGCCGGTCATCGTGGCGGCCCTCAGTCCGGCGGCCTTTATTGCGCGGGTCGGACGGGCCTCAATGCTGGAAGTCTTGCGCCGGGAATATGTGACGGTAGCCCACGCCAAAGGTCTTGCACCGGGTGCAGTCTTGCGGGGTCACGTCCTCAAAAACGGCTTTATCCCGATATTGACGGTCATTGGGCCGGTGGCAGGGCGCACTATCACCGGGTTGTTCTTTGTAGAGCGGATTTTTGGCGTGCCGGGGTTGGCTTCGCTAGTGGTCGAGGCAGTTCCAGCCCGTGATTACGCGGTAGTGCAAGCCTGCACTCTGTTCCTGGCCTTTATCTTTATTATGCTAAATTTGCTGGTAGACCTCGCTAATAGCTGGCTCGACCCGCGTATCAAAGCGGCCTAATAGTGGGGTCAGAGGCTGGGGCATCGAAGGGTTGAGTTTTGAGTTTTGAATTGTAACAATTTAGCTCCAGGCGACTACCTAGCCCTCGATGGACGGGCTGAATGGTGCCTTAGATTTTCGATTTTAGACAAGTTATGGCAACAGTAGATAATCGCTCAAAAGCAAAAAACCAGATTCAGATGTACACCCGGCCTGATTTGCCGATAGTTCCGGCTGGGCCAGAATTACCGCCCAAAGCGCGGGTCAAAACCTGGTTCGGGCGCAAACGCGACCCGCTGGTAATCGCGAGCCTGATTTTTCTAGCAGGACTGGTTATTGTAGCGATATTTGCCGACCAACTTGCTCCCTATCGGCCCGATTTTCAGCAGCGTGGGCGGGGAGTAGCATGGCAAGACCCCTCGCCGGAACACTGGCTCGGTACGGATAATCTGGGGCGCGACCTGTTGAGCCGCCTCATGCACGGGGCGCGGGTATCTTTGGCCCTGGCGGTTGGGGTCACGGCTTTGCAACTGACCGTCGGGATTTTGCTGGGGTTGTTAGCCGGGTATTTTGGGGGCTGGTTCGATTTTTTGGTGATGCGGCTCGCCGATTTGCTCTATGCCTTTCCGGGGTTGCTTTTGATAATTCTGGCGGTTAGTGTACTCGGCGGTGGCATCCTTACCGCTTTCGTGGTGCTGGCCTTGATTAGTTGGGCCGATATCTGCCGCCTGACCAGAGCGCAAGTTCAATCGCTCAAGGAGCGCGATTATGTATATGCCGCCCGTGCGTTGGGAGCATCCCATCTCCATATTATGCGGCGACATCTCTTCCCCAATTTCATTCGCCCGATTGCCGCGCTCGTGCCGTTGGGGATGGGATTGGTAGTCTTGAGCGAGGCCAGCCTGAGCTTTCTGGGATTGGGAGTTGTGCCGCCCGGTGCAAGCTGGGGCAACATGATTAGTGAAGTGGCGGTGCGTTTCAAGGTCAGCCCCTGGATGATTCTCGCCCCCAGCTTGAGCCTGGTTTTCACCGTCCTCACCCTGAACTATGTTTCGGATTGGTTATTAGATGAGTGAGATGCCGGAGGTCGGGGGTCAGGGGTCGGGAGACGGGGAAATACTCTTCGTCCATCAAGTGAATTTTGATACTCAGGGCATTTGCACAAATAGGCTTTAGGGTGGTAACTATCGTGTTTTACCTCAAAAACAGTTGTGATTAAATATTTGGAAAATTTACGCAGTAAATTTTCCAAATATTTAATTTTTTCCGGGCTTTAGCCCATCTCATAGAAAGACGCAAATGACATCAGTAGTTAGTGGTGCAAGCGAACAATCGAAGGTTCAAGCAGCTTACAAAGGAGCGGCGGCGGTCTATCAAAATACCGTCATTGCCGATTATCAGCGGGCCAGTGTCCGGCATATTTTGGCGGATTTGTATCCTACCCCGGCCTCCGGGGATAGGGTATTGGATTTAGGCTGTGGGACAGGCATCGGTCTGTTGGTCTTGCGCGAATTGTACCCCCAGTTAGGCCAATCGGTTGGCCTGGATTTGTCGGCCCAGATGCTCGAAACTGCTCAGGCTGAAACCGTCCAAAGTGCAAATGCCGCCAACCCGATAAGCTGGCTACAGGGTAACGCCCAAACTCTCCCCTTTGCCGAAAATAGCTTTGACTTACTTATCAGCCACAATGCGTTCCACTGGTTTCCTGACCGGGGATTGGCCTTGCAAGAAATTCGGCGGGTCTTGAAACCGACTGGTCGCATGGCCTTGCTTTTCGAGGGGCAGACGGCGCGGAAATATTCCTTGAACGTGCGCCGTCGGGTGTTAGAACGTCATGGGTTGCAAGCTCCTTCCGGCTTTGGCAATTCCGCCGCACCGGGCGAAGCCTGGAATTCGCTGGCCGGAGTTGAAAAGCTGGTAGAGGAAGCCGGGTTGGAAATTATAGATTTGTGGGGACGGCAGAGCTATTATTATCTGCCTGTCGGGATTATAGTGCAGCAATTCCGCTCGACGGCGGCTTACTGGCAGGCCGGGTTGCCCGAAGACAAAGTGACCCAAATTCTGACTGAAATGGAGGCCGAACTCACGGCAATGGCAACCCAACGCGGCTTCCGGGAAGTACTTTACCCAATAAATGTGATAGCCCGAAAGAAATCTTAAAGTATATTTAATGGCTTGTTTCCATCAGTTGCAGTCCGATTACGCCCATCACTATGAAGGCGATTGAAAGCAATCTGCCGATGTGGGCCGACTCGCCTAAGAGGATAATTCCCAAAATTGCAGTTCCGACCGCGCCGATGCCAGTCCAGACCGGGTAAACCGTCCCAATCGGCAGGTTTTTCAGGGCAAGAGATAGCAGGCCAAAGCTTAAAGCGGCGGCCACCAAAAACCCCAGGCTGGGCCATAGTTGGCTAAATTCTTTGCTACTTTTCAAACTGAGGGCCATTATAACTTCGGCTAATCCAGCTACAATTAAATAAATCCAGGCCATATTAAAGCTCCTTTCACTATTTCCGACCCATTATTCTCGGCTCATTTCGAGCAACTTGACTAATATTTGTTCCCGCAGTTCCCCGGTGGGGGGTGCAAGCTGGAACAATTCTGCAATCCAAAGCCCGTCAGTAGCCAACCGGATGATGGTTGCTATTATTGGGTCTACCCCGGCCTGTTCGGTCTGGCGTTGCCACTCGATAAAACTTTCCTGAAACGGCTTGAGCAATTGCGGATTGTTGGCGATTGCTGCCAGCAGCGCAGCATGCGTTTCGATTGTCTCCTCCCCCATCCCTACGCTGGCCCGGATATAAGCTCGCAGCCAGCTTCCTTTTTCCGTCGGGTTTTCGACTTGCTGCAACTGTCGTTCGATTTCACCGTTAAACTCGGTGTTCAGGTGTTCTACTAGCCCCTTAATCAGGGCCTCCTTGCTGGGAAAGTGGTAGAGTAACCCACCTTTGCTGACCCCGGCTTGGCGGGCGACGGCTTCGAGGGTCAGATGCTCTACCCCTTCGTTGAGGATAATTTGTCCGGCGGCCTGCAACAGCCCCTGCCGGGCATTCGGTTTGTTGTTCTGTTTTCCCATAACAGTAGTATACCGTCTGGACGGTATAGTTGTCAAGAGGTGAAATAAAAACAGATGACGCAATTTGCCACCTGAAATTATTGGTTTATTAATAGTTTGAAAGTGCCGTCGTTATGACCTTTTGTTAGCCCTCTAAATCCAGCTTGAGGGTCGGCATCAGCTTTTGGAGGTTTTGGAGCGATTTACTCTGCCAGGGAATTGTTTTTGAACCCTGGACAGTCATGGGGATATTACCCTTTTGGCGTACCTGAATCACAAATTTCGACAGAATATTAATCCCGGAACTATTCAGAAATTGCAATTCCTTTAGGTTCAGAATGATTTCGGCGGGTTTCTGGTTGATTACATCGGTCAAAAGCTGGGCAATCGGGGCATACTCGGCGACTCCGTTTAACCGAAAAGCGCCCTTGCAGATAATACTATTGCTCGCTTGATCATATTTTACGCTATAATCATCGGTCAAAATGTCGGTCATTTCTCTCCTCCACCTAAGCCAATTCAAGGCTGGTATCGCTAAATTCAGGCAAAGCAATCTGAAAACCGGGTCAGGTCGAAAAACCCAATCGCACCATAGTATACACTACTCCGACCTCACTTTTGCCGGGAATGGCCTCGAATTTCCAGCCTACTTTGGCCTTGTAATCGTTCATAATCGTCAATAGTCCCAATCCTGATGCTTTGCTGCTGCTTCCAGCCCTGGCGTTTTCCTCAATCCGGCGAATAAGCAACTCGCCGGGGTCGCCGCTGATTAAATCGTGAATAAACTTCTCGAAGCTGGGTAGTTTTTCGGTGGCGACGCTGTTGCAGGCCACAAAGATTAGCTCCTCGAAGCCCAACCGCACCCGCAAGCTAATTTCAAGGGCTTTATCCTGGTTAAATTTTACGGCGTTTTCCATCAGCTCGTTGGCGATATAGCTAATCGAGTGTTTAATTTCGTGGCCGGTGGTAATATCGCGGTCACTGACTTCCTTTTCAGGAAAATAGGCCTCGAAATACTGCCCGATAAAGTCCGCCGATAGCCCGATATTACTCCACTTGACCGGTAGCGAAAGGGGCGCAAATACTATTGTGATGTATTGCTTGGTCGTGGGCAAATCCAGTCTGTAATCCCCAAAAATCTTTTGTTCCATAGTAATAAATCCCGTAATAATCCTGAAAAATAGTAACTAATCAGCCCCTGTCATTCTGAGCGAAGCGAAGAATCTTTATCCTTCGCTTCGCTCACACCCCATAAAGGGGCGTGACAAATTCAAGGCTGGCTGAACTCTTACGAAAAATAAATCCTGCGAATCAAAGTCCTACTCAAAGACAAAGGTTTTAGGCCGCTCAACCGCTTCGGGCTGACTTTCCGGTTCGAGGAAAACAGCAGGCGGATAGCGGCGCGGTTGGTCGAGATTGCCGTTTTTAGCGGCTTGCAACAGCTTCCAGATTTTTTCGGGGCGCAAGGGCATATCAATTTCGATAATGCCGTAAGGCGCAAGCGCATCCAGCACCGCATTGACGATGCAGGGTGGCCCGCCGGTACACCCGGCCTCGCCGACCCCCTTGGCCCCTAACGGGTTGCGCGGGGAAGGAGTTTCGATTATTCCGGTAAGAATGGATGGCACTTGTTCGGCGGTAGGGACAGTATAATCCATCAGCGTGCCGGTTAGCAACTGTCCATTTTCATCGTGAACGATTTCTTCAAAGAGGGCTTGACCAATCCCCTGAGCTAACCCGCCATGTACCTGGGCTTCCGCCAGGTAGTGATTAAGCACCCGCCCGCAGTCATCTACCGCGATATAGTTTAATACCTGCACTTCGCCAGTTTCGGTGTCCAACTCGACTATCGAAAGGTGCGCCCCCGATGGAAAGGTCGGGCCTTCCGGCTGGAAATCACGCCAGGCTGCCAGCCCTTCGATAGGTACGCCATTGACCGGGTTGGGGGCTTCTCGCTCAATCAAGTCGGGTTGGGCCTCGACCCGGCGGGCCAGTTCGCCCAGGCTGATACCACGCCCCGGCACGCCTTTGACCGTGATGTTACCTTCTTCCATTACCAAATCGTCGGGGGCGGCTTCCAGAAGCTGACCTGCTAATTTGAGGGCTTTTTCGCGGGCCGCCTGAGCCGCCAGATAGACCACCGACCCGGCAATCTGGATAGTTCGGCTGCCAAAGGTGCCTATCCCATAAGCCGGGAGGGAACTATCGTTCATCAGGACTTCGATTCTATCGCCGGGGAGCTTAAAGACCTCGGCGGCGATTTGGGCAAAGGCCGTAAAATGGCCCTGTCCGTTGTGGGCGACCCCGCTCTGCACCAGAATTGTTCCGTCCGGGCGAATTCGTACCGTCGCGGCTTCTTTGGGTGCGCCGGGCAGAGGTACGCCGCCGTCTCCGGCAATCTCCAGATAGGTCGCCAGCCCGATACCGATTTGCTTGGGGCTGTTGGCCTCGCGGCGGGCTTGTTGTTCGGAGCGCCACCAGCGATATTCGCCTAAATCGAGGGCCAGCTTCATAGCGGCGGCATAGTTGCCACTGTCGTAGGTAATCCCGGTCAGAGCGGTATAAGGAAAAGCGCCTGGGGCGATAAAATTGCGAACTCGCACTAACGGTGGGTCCAGGTTCAACTCGCGGGCGACCCGCTCTATCGTGCGCTCCAGGACGTAAGCCGCTTCGGGTCGCCCCGCCCCACGATAGGCCGAGGTCGCTACTTTGTTACTCAAAGCCCCGACCACCTGACTATCTATCGCGGCAAAGCGATATGGCCCGTTCAACATCCGAAGCGTGCCGATTGGTACAATTGCCCCCGCCCCCGCCAAAAACGCCCCCAAATCGGCGATACTCCGCACTTTGAGGCCCAATATCCGACCATCGTTTTTAACGGCGGCTTCGATATAGTTTATCTGGCCGCGTCCGTGAGCCTGGGCTTGCATATTTTCGCTGCGACCTTCAATCCACTTGACTGGCTGACCCAGCTTGAGGGCCAGCGCCGCCGCCGCGACCTCTTCCCCCATAAAACGGGCCTTTGCTCCAAAGCCGCCGCCCACCTGGACGTTGATAACTCGTATCTGACGATGTTCTAGCCCTAGATAATGGGCTAAAATATCGCGGGAGCCATAAACTCGCTGGCTCGATACCCAGGCGGTAAACTGCTCGGTAGCCGGGTCGTAATCGAACATGCAGGCCCGGTTTTCAATCGAGGCCGGGGCGAGGCGCTGATTTACTACTCGTAGCCGAATAATTCGGTCAGCCTGCTCGAAAGCGGCCTGAATATCGCCACTGCCGGAACGCTGGACAAAGGCGATATTGCTACCCAGTTCGTCATAGAGCAAAGGGGCATTGGGGGCGAGGGCCGCTTCGGGGTCGGCGACGGTGGGCAGAAGTTCGTAATCTACCTTGACCAGTTCACGGGCATCCTGGGCGGCATATTGGTTGGTGGCGACTACCACCGCCACCGGGTCGCCGACATAGCGGGCGCGGTCTATCGCCAGCAGTTTGCGCTCAGGTTTTTTAATACCGGGCAGGACGATGGCATCCAGGTTGGGCAGGTGTCCCACCAATTCCGCCCCGCTAAAAGCGGCTACCACCCCTGGGGCGGCCTTAGCCGCTTCCAGCTTGATGCCCCGGATGAGCGCGTGGGCGTAAGGGCTGCGGACGACTGCCATATAGAGCGGAGCGGGCCGACCTTCGGGGGCGGACAAGTCGTCCACATATCCCAATGCGCCGGTAATCAGGCCATAATCTTCTTTACGCCGTTCCAGTCCGGCGGGTATCAGGCGTTCGGTCATTATTCTAATTTCCTCTAGTAGTAAAGCGGCTTAGAGTTGCAGAAGTTCCAGCTTGCGGAACATTGTTTCAGATTGCTCAAGTCTAGCATACCCAACCGAAACCGACAATTTTTCGCCGATTGGCTAGAGTAAATAGCTAATTTTGCCTTTATCTGGCCTGGCTTGTCATCCGGGTTAATTTTATACGGGGCTAACTGAGCGACTTTAGCACTTCATCGGCGTGACCGGCGGCCTTGACCTTGCGCCAGATTTTGCCGATAGTTCCATCCGGGTTAATCAGGAAAGTGGTGCGCTCGATTCCCATGTATTTTCTGCCGTACATATTCTTTTCTTTCCAGACACCATAGGCCATCGCAACCTCATGATTTTCGTCCGCCAGCAAAGGAAAAGGCAATTCGTATTTGGCAGCAAACTTGTCGTGGGCCTTGACGCTATCGGGGCTGATACCATAGACCAGCGCCCCGGCCTCGCTCAGTAAATCCATGTTATCGCGGAAGTTACAGGCTTCGGTGGTGCAGCCCGGCGTATCATCTTTGGGATAGAAATAGAGGATAATAGACGACGCGCCGAGTTGCTCTTTGAGGTGCAAGCTCTCGCCGCCGCTCATTGGTAGCTCGAAATCCGGGGCTTTATCGCCCTCTTTTAGGTCTAACGGCGCGGTTTCAACTTCACTCATTTCAAATTCTCCTTTTTCTCAAATAAAAATAGCTTTCTGGCAATTGGCATGTTAAAATGGCTATACTTCGGGGATTAAGGTAGCAAATTATGCGGGGCGATGCAAATTTAAGCCCTGTAAACTTGGATAAAGCTCTTTTTAAAACTTATGGCAGGACAAAGCAAGATGGCGTTTATTTTAATGATAGATGATTCAGAACTGACTTTGGACTTTACCCGCATGATGCTGGAGTCGGATGGTCATACCGTTTTTACTACCACCGACCCAACCGCGTTTATGGAAGTGGCAGAACACGGTCAGCCTCGCCCGGAGCTTATCATTGTGGACTCGGTCATGCCGGAAGTTTCCGGGCCGGAATTGATTCTGAGATTGCGGAGTCATTCTGACCCCTGGTTGGCGGCCTTGCCGATTGTGCTTGCCAGCGCCCTGGAAGACCAGACGCCTCCGGCAGAAGGGGTACTACTTTTGCCCAAGCCCTTCAGCCCGGAAGAGCTACAGCAAGCCCTGAATTTTGCCCTCGGCTGAAACGAGCCGAACCGAGCCACCAAACGGCGCATTTATTTTAACGCTAATTTAGATTAGCCAAGTAGATTTGGGAGAGAGATTGCCTTATGGCTGAACCTTTACACGAATTTGGCCCATTGGATGAATTGAAGCCGGAGGCGATTGGCGTGCCGGGTAATCGGCGCTTTCGGATATTGTTCCGGCAAGGTCGGCGCACCGCTTGTTTCTGGATGGAAAAGCAACAATTAGGGGCGCTAGGCGATGCGATTAGCGAATTGCTGGCGCAGTTGGAAGGCGGTAACGGGGTGCCAGACCCGCCGATTCAGGATTCTTATCCTGAGCCTTTCGAGGTCGAGGCCCAAACCGGGCGTTTGGCGCTAGGCTATAACGAAAACACCGACCTATTTTTGATGTTGCTCTTTGATATTGAAACCGAAATGGCGGCCCAGGAGAATGCCACCAGCCCGGAAGAAATCGAGACTAACGCCGCCACCATGAACCCGACTCTGCGCTGTGAGGTCAGCCGTAGCCAGCTTGAGCGGTTCTATAACGAAACCGCCCAGGTTATCCAGTCAGGTCGCCCCCCCAAACCCAGCAAAAACGGACATATGCCGTCATAAAATAAATTGTGAGCTTCGCTTGCAAATCGCCTCAACCCCGAAAAAGTTATATTTGAAAAATTTACGCAGTAAATTTTTCAAATATAACCAAACCTGGTTTGGGGTTTGGAGTGGTTATCCTCAAAATCAGACAAAGTACCACAAGCGATAGTCCCAAACCCCCCTTAACTATCAGTTGATTTGATATGGTTGAGCAACCCCCCGTCCAGCAATACCGCCAATTCGCGCTCACTGAGATTGTGATGCAAGGTCAGTTCCAGACTTTTGGTAATGTTTTTGACTACTATTTCGGTGGCGGCCCGAAGCTGGTCGCGCACCTGGCTAATCTCCAATTGGTCGCCTTGCTCGATGTGGGCATAATCCTCGGCCCTGCCAAAAGTGAGCGGCACAATCCCAAAGTTTATCAAATTAGCCCGGTGAATCCGGGCAAACGAGAGCGCCAGCACCGCCTTGACCCCTAGATAGCGCGGAGCTAGGGCGGCATGTTCGCGGGCCGAACCCTGCCCATAGTTCGAGCCGCCTATCACGAAACTTGGCCCGGCGGCACGGGCGCGGGCCGCAAAAGTCTTATCCACCCGCTCAAAAGTATATTCGGCGATGGCGGGCAGGTTCGAGCGCAACGGCAGGATTTTCGCGCCCGCCGGAGAAATATGGTCGGTAGTTATATTATCGCCCATTTTGAGCAGTACCGGCCCGCTCAGGGTGTCTTCTAGCGCCCCAAACCGGGGCAGAGGCTTAATATTCGGCCCGCGCAGAATTTCGACGGCTTCGGCTTCCGCGCCCTCGGTAGCGGGCGACATCAGTAGGGCATCGTTTATCTCGAAACGTTCCGGCATGGCGATAGTCGGATACTCGCCCAGGTCTCGTGGGTCGGTGATGACTCCAGTCAAAGCAGTGGCAGCACAGGTTTCGGGGCTGGCGAGATAAACTTGCGCGTCCGGGGTGCCGCTCCGTCCCTCAAAATTGCGGTTAAACGAGCGGACGGCGACCCCGCCGCTGGAAGGAGCCATCCCCATGCCGACGCACGGCCCGCAGGCTGACTCCAGCATTCGCGCTCCGGCGGCAATCATATCGCCCAGTCCGCCGCTTCGGGCAATCGTGGTATAGACCTGGCGCGAACCGGGGCTGACGGTCATACTCAAGTCGGGGCTGATGGCCTTATTTCGCAGAATATGGGCTACTATCGAGAGGTCGCGGTACGAGCTATTGGTGCAAGAGCCGACTGAAACCTGCTGCACCGCTAACCCGGCGACCTGGCGCACTGGCACGACTTTATCGGGGCTGTGGGGTAGCGCAATCAACGGCTCAAGGCTATCGAGGTCAATCTCAATTTGCTCATCGTATTCGGCATCTGGGTCAGCGGCAAAGGGTTGCCAGCTACTCTCACGGCCTTGCGCGGCCAGATAGCGCCGGGTCTGGTCGTCGCTGGGGAAAAGCGAGGTAGTCGCGCCCAGTTCTGCCCCCATATTGGCAATCGTGGTGCGGTCAATCACTCCTAGCGCGACGACGCCCGGCCCGAAATATTCCACGATTTTACCAACCCCGCCCTTGACCGAGAGCCGTCGCAACAGCTCCAAAATTACGTCCTTGCCACTGACCCAGGGCTGCAAAGTTCCCGTAAGCCTGACTCCCAGAATTTTGGGCATCGCCAGATAAAACGGGCCACCGCCCATCGCTACAGCTACATCCAGCCCGCCCGCCCCGATTGCAAGCATGCCCAATCCGCCGCAAAGGGGGGTATGGCTGTCACTGCCCAAAAGGGTTTTGCCGGGGACGGCGAAACGCTCGGCGTGAACCTGATGACAGATGCCGTTGCCGGGCCGCGAGAAATAGATCCCGAACTTTTTGGCGGTGGATTGCAAAAAGCGGTGGTCGTCGGCGTTCTCGAAGCCGATTTGCAGCATATTGTGGTCTACGTAGCTAACCGAAACCTCGGTCTTGACTCGCGGAATCCCAATAGACTCGAACTGCAAATAGGCTGCCGTGCCACTGGCATCCTGGGTCAAGGTCTGGTCAATCCGAAGTGCGATTTCCTGACCAGCTATCATTTCGCCCGAAATCAGGTGGGCCGCCAGGATTTTTCGGGCAAGATTACTTCCCATTTTTGCTTTCAAAGCTCCTTTAGCAGTGGTCAGTAGGCTAGTTTTGAGTTAAAATACCAATCACTAGCCGCTTTACTCAGTTCTCAGCCCTTAGCCCTGTCTTTCTCTGACCACTGACCACTGATCACATTCATCCCCATTCCAAATGTTGATTGAGCCAGTTTCCGAAATCCTGCCGACTTTCGGGGCTGGTAGCGTGGGCAATCGGATATTCCTGGTAAGTGACATGGACTCCACCGACTTCCAGTATTTCGCGCACTTCGCGTCCAAGTCCCACTTTAAGCATTTGGTCCTCGATGCCGTGCGCCAGAAACGCATTTTTGTCCTTAAAGCATCCCGCCGCGATTTTTTCGGCATATTCCGGGCTGATGAAGCCGCTGTGCGGCAAAATTCCCGCCAGCTTATCAGGATAGGTCGCCGCCAGCATCAGGCTCATGGCCGCGCCTTGACTAAAACCACCTACGTAAATTTGGGTAGGGTCTACCTTCACCCCGGATAGGTCGCCCAACTGGTCAAGTAACTGCCCCAACTTCTCAAGGCTGACATCGCGCAAGCCGGGGTCGGGGCGGGCCGGTTTCGTCCATTCGTACCACTTCCAGCTACCCCGCGGATTATCGCTGACTATCCCAGGGCCACGCGGGGCCACAATCAGCACCCGTTTATCTACAAACGGCACGAGTTCGTATATATCACTTTCGTTTGCGCCCCAACCGTGAAGCATAATCAGGGCCGGATGTGCGCTTGGGCCAGGCTCAGGCCGTCGTATCAAGGCTGGTAGCGCCCCACTGGTAATCAACTCCGTTCCGCTTATATCAGGTTCCATATTTGCTACTCCTTATTAACCACCGCCAGCCCAGATAAGGCTATACTTGACATAAATACACTAACCAACTACCAAAGATTACCATTCAAGAATCTACTTGATTAAATCTAGTCTTTCAGCGACTTTAGCACGTTTTTGAGAAAGATAGCTTCCGGGACTGCGCCTTCCACCTCGACTTTTTCATTGAAAATAATTTTCGGAACGCCGTAGACATAATATTGCTGCGAGAGTTCCTGAAATTCGTTGGCCTCGACAATATCCGCCGTGATGTGAGGACTGACCATAGCGAAGTGGTTTGCCATCCGCACCGCGGACGGACAATAACTTCAGGTAGGAGTGACAAACACCACGATATTCACCGGCTGATTTATTTCGCCGACTAAGCGTCGAGTATTTTCGGTCAGGGTGGTTTGGCCTTTGGACAGGTCTATCAGGTTTTCGACCAGCGTACCGAATTCGTAGCCACTGGGAATCCCGAAAAAGCGGGACTGCCCGGCTAACTTTTCAGCCCGATAAACCGCCGCGGGCAATAGCGAACCGTCCAGCCCGACCGCTTCGGCGGCTTGCTGGCCGTCGGGGCTATCCAGATCATTAAATTTTAGGTTGAGCTGGGGAGCGATTTCGGTCAGTTCGGCATAAAGCTGGAAAGCGGTGCGGCAAGCCTCCCCGACCATCAGGGCTGCATCCTCGCTCTCCGGGTCGAATAGCTCGGCGGCCTCAGCCGTATGAAAACTTCCCCGTGAGAAAAACTCGATTTCAACTGGCTGTTCCAGTTCTTGCCCAAAATGCTGCTCTAAATATTCGCGGTCTTCTTCCCCGATAAGCGCCATTTCTTTAGTCTACTTTCTTTTTTAGCAGTGGTCAGTGGTTAGTAGGGTAGTTTTGAGTTAAACTGCCAAGTATTACCTATATTTACTCAGCACTTAGCAATCAGCACTCAGGACTTTTCTGACCACTGGACACTGACCACTGACCACTTTTATCCCGACAATTGTAACCCAGGCAGGCGGTTGGCGCAAACCGGGGGTGTCTCGTGGTATAATCGCGGCTATAATTAGGTATGGGATAACTTAAATCCAAAACTCGCTTTTCAGGACTTTTCAGGATAATGGAGCTAAAAGACCAAGCCGGGCAAGTTTTTGATATAGCTACGGTGGCCCAATCCGAACACGCCGCTCGCACCACTCTGCTTTGGCGGCGGCACTGGGTTGGGTTGACCCTGAGCGCAATTTTGATATTAGCGGCGGGGCTGCGTTTATTTGTGCTGTTCAAAACCCACTTTATTGCTGATGGCGATGAAGCCCTGACCGGGGTGATGGCGATAGATATTCTCAAAGGCGAAAGGCCGATTTTCACTTATGGACAGGCCTATATGGGGGCGGCGGAAGCTTATTTCACTGCCGCCATATACGCGATACTGGGGGTGTCGAGTTGGGGCATGAAAATCGCGCCGCTGTTGGCCTCGCTAGGGGTGATAGCTCTGAATTACGCGGTAGCCCGGCGCTATCTGGATCATCCGCTGGCGGGGTTGGGGGCGGCGGCTCTGACGGCGTTCCCCTCGCTCTATTTCTTGATGATTGGGCTGCGGGCCTGGAATCACTATATCGAAACCTTGCTAGTCGGCAATCTCTTGTTTTTAGTGAGCTATAGCCTTATCTGGGGGAAAGCCGCCGATATAATCGTGCCGCGCTTTTGGGGCTATGCCAGCCGGGAATGGCTTCAATGGGGTTTGCTTGGCTTACTGGCGGGCTATGGCTTTTACGGGCATATGATTATCGTCTATTACTATTTGCCGATAGTCTTCTTTTTGTTCCTGAAAGATAAGCTCTTTGCCGTGCGCCTAACCGCCCTGGCGACGATTGGTGGGTTCTTCCTCGGCAGCTTGCCCTGGTGGGTCTATAATCTGCAAAATAATTGGGCCACCCTCACCTATTTTCTTCGACCATCAGGCCGTAAAGAGGCCGCTTTAGACGTGTTGGGCCATTATGCTCAATTTTCATGGCCGCTCGCCACCGGCGGTTTTAATTACTGGTATCTGACCAGCCCGGTGATTAGCACTTTTCTGAATGTAGTCTTTGGGCTAGGTCTGGTGGGTTGGCTGGTAGCTCGCTGGCGGGGGCTGGCGGGCTGGCTGCGGTTGTCGCTAAAGCCCGCCCAGCCAGTAGATTTGCTTTTGATGTTCGTGCTGGTTTCACCTCTGATTTACGTGGTCTGGGGAGTGGGCAATGTGGCTTTCACCGATTTGGATACCACCGGGCGCTATTTACTGCCCTTGCTGGGTATTCTGCCGGTCTTGGTTGGGGGTGGCCTTGCCCGACTCGCCGAAACCTTGTCTTCTCGTCTGAAATGGACGACTGCGCCCAAAAAATGGTTGCCGTTAGCTCTGGCGGGTCTGGTATTGCTGGGGATTATTAGTTCAAACCTGTATATGTACCGCTTCGCCGACTTTATCGCGGTCAGTCAATCACCCTATTTTCCGCAATTGCGTCCGCCGGTGGATAACGGCCCGCTAATCAGCTATCTCAAAAGCCAGGGAGTCGAGTATGCCAATTGCAATCATTGGGTCGGGCATCGGCTGATTCTCGATTCGGCAGAGGCGGTCAAGTGCGTGGATTATCACGATTTGACGGTTGGCGGTCTTGACCGCTTTCCGCAATACAGCAAAATTGCACTCCAGCCGGGCCAAAAAGTGGCCTTTGTTCTGCTCAATCTGGACGATGGTTTGCCGGGGCGGGAAGGCGCAGCCCTCGGCATGGAAAACCGTCTCAAGGCTCTGGGAGTAACTTATACTCGCCAGGATTTCCCGCCTTATTTGGTCTTCATCCCGACTTCGCGCCCGGTCAGCCCGACTGAGGTAGTGGAACAGATAAGGTATCCGTTTTAGAAGGTCGTTAGGGATTAGGGTAATTAAACGGCAATTATACCTTGCCAGCTTTGAGCTTAACCTGAAAACTCTGAAGACCTCCACGCCATTTCCTGAAATACCCACGAGTTGCCATCAAGGTCGCTGAAGGAAACAACCTTAACGCCCCCACCATGGTCCTCAACCTCGCTCACTTCAACCCCCCGCCCCACGAGGGCTTCGCGGGCTTTGCCTACGTCGGCTACCACCAAATGCAAGGCCTTGACCGAGCCAGGCGGCATTTTAGCAATTTCAGACATCCCGGTCCCAATAACGATTGAACAAGCCGACCCAGGGGGAGTAAGTTGGACAACCCGCATACCATTACCAGGTTGAACATCCAGGTCGAGGTTAAATCCTACTTTGTCCATATAGAAGGCCTTAGCCTGGTCAACGTCAGAAACTGGGATCGGTACAAGCTCAAGTTTCATATCCATGGTTATTACTGCTCCTTTAGCTCTCATCATCGGATTTTTGTTAGAACATTTGTATTATAACCCAACAAAAGGCAACAGTCTTGTATAAAATGGCAAGTTATTCAGACTTATGCCTCTGGACAATTTGAGCCGGGGTATGGCCGATCCATTGCTTTAGCGATCTGGTCAGATGCGGCTGATCGAAATAGCCAGCCTGATAAGTAGTGTCGAGGATAGAAACGTCTTGTTGTAAGAGGGCCACCGCCTTTTGAGCGCGTTTCATTTGATGAATGTGGCTTTGGGTCAAGCCAGTGGCTCGCAAGAACCGATGTCGCAGGGTGCGGGATGATAAGTCTTGAGGTTGGTCTTGTAAGACAGCGTTCACAATGGAATCACACATTAGCACATTATTCCGTACTAGCCGGTCTACAAAGGTGTCCGCATTTTCAAAGTCTGGAAATTGCCAGGCCGAACCATTCAGCCAGAAGGATTTACTCGCCGCTCCCGGCAAAATCGTTTCGGTATCCAGGAAATCCTTTGCCGATAGATGAGGCATAAAGGTGCCAAGTTTAAACTTTATCCAAAGAAGTTCAGCGCCTTCAGGCCAAGACACAACCCCCGCCGCCGTCCATGGACCAACGACCAATATTTGGGCCTTGCCATTATGTTTCACGAGAACCAGGTGCCAATGGCACTCGGCGGGACGAATAGTAGAACCATCGCTCATAGTTCGACCCTGCGTAATTGTTTCTACATAAGGCGAGTCTGATAGCCTTTGCTCATAGATAATGCTCATACTTTTGGCCCTCCGCCAATTTTGACCCAATCAGCCAACGGCTCTAAATTTAAGCACACTTATTCTATTAAAGCAAACTGATACTAACCTCTAACCTTCCGTTACTCCTTTTCTTCCCATTCGAGAGCGGCTAAAATTTCCAGGACACTGATGACGGCGACGGTGGCAATCATACAAACAACTAACGTACCAATCACTTTAGAATCTCCTCGTAAATCCGGCTATATCCAGCCTTATCAATTCGGCTTGGGCTTTGTCAATACTTTCAGGTCTAATTCGCTATCGGAGCGTTTGGTTTTCCCGATGGTTATATTATAAAATATCCGAGGTTTTGGCACATTGAGCTTTGTGCTATTTTTCACACGGAAGAAAGACCGAGCCAGTCTAATCCTAAAGACCTATTCCGATTGCGTGAGGTACATCACAAACTTTGGAACAATTTATGGTAAAATTACGTTATTATAATATAGTAGTGATATAATATTGGTATCCAAAAGATTTTAGGTTGCCGCAAAGTGAAGGAGCAAAGCAGTGTTGAGGAAAGCTTACATAGCTCAACTGCATCAGCATCTGGATGAGATGCGTAATAATGGAGATTTGACCGAAACGCCCCATACCAGCCGTAGTAATAGTGCCGTCGCCGAAAAACCGACCAAAAAGGTCAAGTTTTTGCGGATTCTGACCGGCAAAAAAGGCCAATCCAACACTCACTGGGATAGTTAAATAGTTTTGAGTTTTGGGTTTTAATTCAGCTAACTCAAAATTTGTGAAGTCCTTGTAGGACTGAGTGTTCAACGCTATCGAGGTGCTGCCACATTTGGTGGCGGGCGGCGTTTGCGTCCCGTTGCAAGATAGCCGCGACAATGGCACTATGCTCGCCCGCAGAGCGAGCCGGACGACCCGGAATCCGCAAACTCTCCTGCCGACCCTCCGCCAGTAAATCCAGCAAATTTAGCATTATCCGCAATAAAATTCCGTTTTGGGCCGCTTCCGCTACCCCGATATGAAAATCCAGGTCGAATTGGGCCAGGGCTGCCGGGTCGTCCAGGCTAGTATTGGCGTTGGCGGCAATCCTTTCCAGGTGGGTCAGTTGTTCCGGGCTACCGCGCAATGCGGCCCAACCCGCCGCCTCTACCTCGATTAGTTTCCTGATTTCAAATAATTCCGCCAGCGACCCTTGTCGAATATTCAGTAGCTCTGCCAACCGGTCAGTATAATGGGCGTGGCTGGCGACATAAATACCTGACCCGTGAGTTACTTCCAGCAACCCCTGACCCGCCAGCGATTTTACGGCATCGCGGATGGCAGTGCGGCTGACCCCCAGTTGCAGGGCCAAATCCCGCTCGGTTGGCAAGCGGTCTCCCACTTTCAATTCCCCTTTGGCAATCGCCTCGGTTATCTGGCGGGCGACCTTCTGGCTCAAAGGGATGCGGTCAGAGATAGGCACGAAAGTATTGGGATTAGGACTTTGAGGTTTGGTCATTTTTAGCCAGAAGGTATCAGGTCAAAGTTGGGCAAGCCAGCTTTGCGGCCCACTCGTTCAATAATTTGATGGTATCATCGGGCAAAGCCACCCCTGCCGCCATGTTTTCGCGGCGGAGTTGCGCCCGCCTTTCGCCTGGAATGCGGATTTGGGCCACATCCTGGGCTAACGGGTTGGCCTTGAGTTCTTCTAACAGTCGGGTCAGTTGCGTTAGATAAAATGGGCGGGCAATAAACCTAGTTGGGTCAATCGCCACAAACCAATGTCCGATGTTAGCCGGTTCGGTGGCATTTTCCAGAATTGAGGTGACATACGGGCCACTCCCCGCCCCGCTCATCACCCCCGATAAAATTTCGATTGCCAAAGCCAGGGCCGCGCCCTTCGCCCCGCCGAGCGGCAACATCGCCCCCGCCAGGGCCGCTTTGGGGTCGGTAGTAGCGTGACCGTCCTTATCAATCGCCCAGCCGAGCGGAATGGGCTGTCCGGTACGAGCGGCCTGAATAACTTTGCCCCGCGCCACTACGCTCAGAGAAAGGTCAACAAGTACCGGGTCGCCCGCCGTCGGGAAGCCAAAGGCAATCGGGTTAGTGCCGAGATAGGCTTGCCGACCCCCCCAGGGTGGAATTGCCGGGTGGCTGTTGGTGGTCGAAATCCCGATAAGCCCCTCGTTAGTCGCCATCTGGACATAATAAGCGGCAGCCCCATAGTGATTGCTATGATTAGCCGTGACCATGCCGACCCCGGCCTCTTGCGCCAGCCGTAGCGCCTCATTCATGGCGGCAATCGCGGTTGCCGTTCCCAGGCCATTATTGCCGTCTACTTTGGCGGTGGCTGCCCCGGTCTGCTCGATGGTCGGTTGAGCCGACGGGTTGAGTTGCCCCCGCTCAATCGCCGCCAGATAGGTTCCCAAGCGCATAATCCCGTGCGTGCCAGTCCCGTCCAGGTCGGCCTCGACCAATACATGAGCGGTTTGCTCTGCCGCCGCTTGCCCTACCCCGCTTTTCACCAGCAATTCCACCGAAAATGTTTCCAGCTTTTCGGCAGCAAAACGCTCCACCATCAGAACCGCCTTTCAGGGATCTAAAATCTAAAATCGAAGACCAGGAAATACAGTTTGGAGTTTGAATAAGCTGATAAACACTAGCCGGATTTACTCAGCCTTCGGGCCTATTTTTCTCTAATTTTAGATTGCAGATTTTAAACCACTGCCTCACGCACTCCGATAGAGCTTGGTCAGGACGAACTCGCGGTGGCCGAGAACTTCGGCGCAAGTCAGGCGACCAGAGGCGGTGCGGGCAATCATTTCGATGATGAGTTCTCCGGCCTGGTCAAGCGTCATTTCGCCAGTCAGGAGGCCGCTCAAATCTACGTCAATATGTTCGCTCATGGTTCGCACCGTCTTGGGGTTGGCGGTCAGCTTGACCACCGGCTCAATCGGGTTGCCGATAATATTACCCTGCCCGGTAGTGAACAGATGGACTTGCGCCCCCGCTGCCGCCATCAGGGTTACGCACTCTGCTGCCGCCGATGAAGTGTCCATAAAGTACAGGCCACGCTCACCATTTTGGGGCATTTCGGCGGGTTCGAGTACCCCTATCACCTTAGAATCTCGTCCCATCTTCTGTACATTGCCGAGGGCTTTTTCCTCAATCGTAGTCAGACCGCCCGCAATATTACCTTCGGTGGGCTGCGAACCGAGCAGGCTAACCCCTTGCTCTTCGATAAACTGGATATAGCTGCTGTGCGTCTTCATAAAAGCCTGACGGACGGCATCATTGAGGCAGCGGTCTGCCACCAGATTCTCCGCCCCGGTAATTTCAGAAGTTTCGCCAAAATAGACGTTATTCTTCATCTTGGTCAACAAATCTACTGCATTGCCGACTGCCGGATTAGAAGCCAGCCCGGAAGTCGTATCCGACTCGCCGCACTTGACGCTGACGGTCAATTCCGCCAGACTGACCGGTTCGCGCTGGTATTCGGAGGTGATTTGTAAAAACTCGGCGGCGGTGCGGGCGGCGGCAGCCTGGGTCTTGAGGTCGCCGTTCTCCTCAATCGAGAATCCGGCGACCGGCTTGCCAGTTTTGGCGATGCCGTCCACAATCCGTTTGGTCCATTTCGGTTCGATGCCAATCACCACGACTGCCGCAACGTTGGGATTACAGCCCGTGCCAATCAGCGTCCGAAAGTGCAGGTCAAGGTCAGCCCCAAATTGCAGCCGACCATAGGGGTGCGGCAGGGCCATTGTCCCCGGTATGCTGGCGGCGACGTGTTCGCAGGCCGCATTCGACAGGTCGTCTACTGGCAGAATAACGACGTGGTTACGCACTCCGACCTGCCCGTTTGTCCGGCGATACGCATATATCGTAGGAGTTTCCATTTTTATTTCCTCTTGTTCCTCGCTGAATCTTTTATTAGCCAAAGTCCCCAAAGCTCAGTATTCTGTACCCTACTTTACTTAACCTCACAAGATGAAGATGGAAGCGGTTAAGTAGGGGCAATCCCTTGTGGTTGCCCTGCGGCTCCCAAGCCGCTAAAATCGAGCATCTGGCCTTATCTGGCCCTTTAGCTTCCCTTTTTGAGACGGCGCTCAACGCTAAAGAGCGAAAGTGTACCTAATGTTCGTTGGGTAGCCGCCTTTGGCGGCAGGGCAACCACAAGGGATTACCCACACAAAGCCGTACCTATTACATTGGTGTTGTACTCAACCGCGTTAGACTGCCACCCCTTCGATGACCGACTCGCGCCATCGAATACTCCGCAGGTTTTGGACGTGGACGTGTTCGCCTTTTTTGATGTCCTGAAAGGCCTCGCCGATGACCACTCCATATTTCAGGACTTGCGTTCCTTTCGCCATATCCTGTAGCGCGATTTTGTGTCCCAGGGGAATCGAACTCAGGGCTTGCATGGTCAGCCGCGATTTGTCGCTCATTACCAGCCCTTCCACCGTTTGTCCGGCGGTAATATCTTCGACGGCTACTCCGACCATATCACCCGGCTCGTGAACCAGAAATTTATGGGCCATAATTATCTCCTTTTGCTGGAAAAATTGGTATTACCTATTACCATTTTACGAGATAAACCGCTACTTTGTCAACCCCTGGCTAAGATATAAATTGACAGAAAGTTTCGAGGGTGATAGGCTTCCAGCAGTTAAAGCTATAATATTTGTAGAGAAATTTGGGGGAAATATCATGGAAACCGAAACCTCACCACAAAGCCGGCCAACGCCAACCGCCTATGACCGGCTGCGAATTCTTACCAAATATAAAAATATTGCGATGGTCGGCCTGTCGGATAACCCCTATCGGCCCAGCCATTTCGCAGCGATTTATATGCTGGCAGAAGGCTATAATATTATCCCGGTCAATCCGAAATGCACCGAAATTCTGGGCCGCAAGTGCTATCCGACCCTCGCCGATATTCCTGAACCAGTCGAGATTGTGGACGTTTTCCGCAAATCTTCGGATGTGGTGCCGATAGCCGAGGAAGCGATTGCGATTGGAGCAAAAGTACTTTGGCTGCAATTGGGCGTTATAAATGAGGAAGCGGCGGCCAAAGCCTATGCCGCCGGGCTGGAAGTAGTGATGGATCGCTGCGTCAAAATCGAACACGCCCGCTTTTTCGGTGGTCTGAATACCATCGGCCTCAATACCGGGGTAATTAGTAGCCGTCGGGGTGGACTTTAAGGGCTGAGGGCTGAAGCAATTTAATTGAGCCGATTAGATTCCAGGTCGCAAAATCCGCCATCGTTTGAAAATCAGCCGGAAGACGCTCCGGCTTCTTCAATTCCCCCCCTTCCGCCTTCCGCCTTCCGCCCTCCGCCCTTTCTCTCCGCCATTCTCGAAGAAGGTGGCTATCTCCGGCGCGGCTTATCGGCCTGGCCTCTAGCCGGGTTGGTGTTGCTGACCTCAGTATTGATGACCCTGGCGTATCAAACCGAGGTAGATTGGCGCTTTCAGCTAGGACGGGCCAACGCCGCCGATTATCTGTATATCCAAAGCTTTAACCCGCCCGAAGAAAACGAGCAGTTTAGCTTTCGCTGGTCGAGCGACGAGAGCTATCTGCGCTTTCCGGGAGCGGGGCGTTTGCCTTCCGCCGAACTGGAGCTTGAAATGCA
>JBBRSG010000082.1:0-29501 GCA_038245615.1 Chloroflexia bacterium
AGTTGATGAGCTGGAATTGTAACCTTTTGGAGGTTAAACCGTATATACTTAGTTAAGTACTTGCACAGGCGTACTTTAACAAAAGCGGATCGTGAAACCCGTAACAAAATAGAATATTTGTGCGGCAATTGCAACCAGCTTAATATAACATCAGACCAAAATTAATGCAAACGACCAGTCTGGGGATGAGGTCGCCTAAAAACTGAAAATGGGAAGTAAAAAATAAATTTCAGGAGTGTGATACCAATGGCGAATACAAAGCGCAAGCGCCTGTTCAGTGAAGAAGATAGTGCAATTGACCGGGTTTTGGGTTTGACCAGTGTGCCGGTAGCGCCCGATGAGGCTGAAACCGAACCTGAACCGGTGGAATTGGTTGAGCCAGACGATTTGACTCTCGAAGATGATTTTCGGTTGGCGGATGAAAATGGAATTGTTATCCCTAAAGACCTGATTCTTGAAACTGACATAGCCTTGTTGGAGGGTGGGGCTGGCCTTCCCAATACAGTTATGACCCTCGACGACCTGATGGCGCTGGGCAAAAAACAAGGCTATGTGACCCAGGACCAGATTTTACAGCTAGTGCCTGAACCAGAGTCTAATATTCAGCAAATTGAAGATGTTTACTCTGAGTTGCTTGAGCTAGGGATTGAGGTTCTGGAAGAGGGTAAGGATTACTCGCCGCCGGTGGGTAAGCTGGTCAACGCCACTGCCGATGAACCCGACCTGGATACCGTCCTCGATTTTGAGGGTATGAGCATTGATGACCCGGTGCGGATGTATTTGCGGGAAATCGGGCGGGTACCGTTGCTTTCGGCGGCCCAGGAGGTCAGTCTGGCCCAGCGCATGGAAAACGGCGACCAGGAAGCCCGCCGCCATCTGACCGAAGCCAACTTGCGGTTAGTGGTTAGCGTCGCCAAGAAATATATCGGACGCGGGATGTCGCTGTTAGACCTGATTCAGGAAGGCAATATCGGCTTGATAAGGGCCGTTGAGAAGTTCGATTATCGCAAAGGCTATAAATTCTCGACTTACGCGACCTGGTGGATTCGGCAAGCTATCACCCGTGCTATCGCCGACCAAGCCCGCACCATTCGGATTCCGGTTCACATGGTGGAGACTATCAACCGCTTGATTCGTACCAGTCGCCGTCTGGTTCAGGAATTGGGCCGCGACCCGACCTCGGACGAAATCGCCCGCGAAATGGGTTTGCCGCCCGAAAAAGTCCGCGAAATTCAAAAAATCTCGCAAGAGCCGGTTTCGCTGGAAACCCCCATCGGCGAAGAAGAGGACAGCCATTTAGGGGATTTTATCGAAGACCAAAAGGCTCTCGCTCCGGCGGATGCTGCCAGTCATCAGCTTCTCAAAGAGCAGGTCGAGGATGTGCTGGACAGCCTGACCCAGCGCGAGCGCCGGGTGCTGCAACTGCGCTTTGGCCTCGACGATGGTCGTAGCCGCACCCTGGAAGAGGTAGGCCGAGAGTTTGGGGTCACTCGTGAGCGGATTCGCCAGATTGAGGCCAAAGCCCTGCGGAAGTTGCGCCACCCCAGCCGCTCCAAAAAGCTCAAGGATTATCTGGAATAAGATTTAAGATATTTCAAAAAGAGGTTGAACTGCCGTTATAGCAGTTCAACCTCTTTTTTGAGTTCAAAAGTTTTGGCTGATATGCTTTCCCGGCTTTGAAAATACCTTTGCGGCCTCCTAAGCCGGCAGTTGACCAGTTTATTGCCAGAAGCGGCAGAATTTCTGATATACTATTACTGCTTGTAAACGATAGTGGTATAACTTATGAGGAAAGATAATGACTCAGCCCGCTCCATCCGAGCTTCTTGTTCCATCCTCCGGCCTTCGCTCTTTCCAAGAAATAGCCCGGCGGTTGGTGCAGGTCAGTGCGGCGATAGAAGCCGGAGAGCGGGTGACGATTCTGGGGCGGGCCGATAGCCTCGATTTTTGCGAGGCGCTCGAACTGGAATGTCGCCGTCTGGAGGCCTTACCCTTCGTGGTAGTCGGCAGCGATGCGGCCCTGTTAGCGGCCCTCGCTGACCCTCAAATTACCGAAGAAATCCTGGCCCGGCCCAGCCCGCAACTGGTCGCGGCCCTTTCTGCCTCGGATGTCGTCATTACCACTTTCTTTGAGCGGGCCGACCCTCAAAGTTTTAACCAGTTTAGCTCTGCTCGTCTTCGCGCCCTCAAGCAAAGCGAGGAAGCGCCTAGCGATGTGATTTTTGATGGAACGCGCCGCTGGATTGGCACGGAAGTTCCCACTCCCCGGCAAGCCGCCGCGTTGGGCTGCGATTGGTCGGTTTTACATAATCTTTTCTGGCAGGCGATGGCGGTGGATTATACTGCCATCGGTGAACAGGCCCGCGCTCTGGCCTCGCGGTTGGCTGCTGCCCGCGAAATCCGGCTGCGAGATGCTACGGGCCGCACCGATTTGCGGCTCAGGCAGGGGACAGGGGGTCGCCCGCTGGAACTGGATGACGGGGTAATCGGGCCGGAAGATTTGGCGGCAGGCTCGCTCTATTTGAATCTGCCTTCGGGGGAAGTCTGTTTCGCACCCCCCGAAGCTACCGTCTTCGGGCGGGCCTATATCGCGGTGGCCTTCTGGCAAGGCCAGCCAGTACGCGGCCTGGAACTGGAATTTGAGGCCGGGCGGGTGCGGGCAGTCCGGGCCGAGGCTGGCCTCGAACTCTTTCGAGAGATAGTGGCTAATTCCGGCGGCGACTCGGCCCGCTTGGGTGAGTTCGGCATCGGCCTCAATCCGGCGATTGACCGCGTGACCGGCTTCACCTTATTAGACGAAAAGATGGTCGGTACTTGCCATCTGGCGTTGGGCGAAAATCGGGCGCTAGGCGGCATGAACAATAGCGCCCTGCATTGGGATTTGGTGGTCCAAAACGCCATTCTTGAGGCCGACGGCGAAATATTGCTCTCGGATGGGCAGTTGAAGCTATAACCTTTCACATAGACGGAGCGCACCAGCGTGAATGAAATTAACCGGGATAAACACACCCGTTGGCGTGTTCAGAATTTAATAATCTATCCGGTCTATCCTGTCCATCCCTGTTAAAATGGATTTCAAAGGAGTAATAGATGAGTGAAGAAAAACCGGGCGTAAAGATAATCAAGCCCCACATGTTCGATGGCAATACCGTTCAAACACCGGGAATGCAACGAGTGGCGGCGGTCTCAAAGCAACTCGCCGGGTCGCAGGGGATTTGGGCCGGAATAACCATCGTCCAGCCCAATGTCGCCAGTGGCGTACATCATCTCGGCGAATTGGAAACTGTGATTTACGTGGTGTCGGGCCGAGGCATGATGCGCTGGGGCGACCAAATGGAGTTTGAGCAAGAAGTCGAGCCGGGCGATTTTATCTATGTGCCGCCCTTCGTGCCGCATCAGGAAATCAACCCGTCGCCCGATACCCCCTCGCAGTGGGTCATTGTCCGCAACTCGCAAGACCCGATTGTAATTAATCTCGAACCCCTGAGCGCCCCCACCCAGGCCGCCAACGACGCGACTCACCGAGGCTAGGGAACGGGGCTTTGCCGCCAATAAATCTATATTCTGTAAAGAAGGGATAATTTTCGTGACTGAACAAATTGATAAAATAGCGATGGTAATTGTGGCCCACCCCGACGATGCCGAATTCGGGTGTGCCGGAACTGTCGCGGCCTGGGTGCGCGACGGTTGGGAAGTCTATTATGTTATCTGCTCGGATGGCTCAGGCGGTGGCTCGGACGAAGTGCGAGAAGTCGGGCCGGAAGCCCGCCGTCAGATTTCGGTTGTGCGCCAGCGCGAACAACGCGCCGCCGGAGAAGTGCTAGGCCTCAAAGAGGTATTCTTTCTGGGATACCCCGATGGGCAGCTTACTCCCAGTATTGAATTGCGGCGCGACTTGGTAAGGATGCTGCGGCTCTACCGCCCGACCCGCGTTATCTGTATGTCGCCTGATCGCACCTGGAGTCCGGTCTATCGGATTCCGCGCCATCATCCCGACCATCTGGCGGCGGGGGAAGCGGCGCTGGCGGCGATTTATCCGGCTTGCCAAAACCCCTGGGATTTCCCGGATTTATTAAAAGAGGGGCTAGAGCCGCATCGCGTCCGCGAAATCTTTATTATGGGTGCGCCCTTCGATAATTTTGCGATGGATATTTCAGAAGTGGTAGACCTAAAA
Source organism: Chloroflexia bacterium (assembly GCA_038245615.1). Classification (GTDB taxonomy): domain Bacteria; phylum Chloroflexota; class Chloroflexia; order Chloroheliales; family Chloroheliaceae; genus 54-19. Next base: position 4,175 of record JBBRSG010000082.1, read on the forward strand.
ATGAAAGCCCTGGCAGCCCACACCAGCCAACATAGCGACTTCGCCCGCACCGAAGAAATGGTGCGCGGTTGGGTCAAAGCCAACGGTACGGCCCACGGTCTGGAATATGCTGAGGTCTTTCACCGTACCGAGAATTAGTGGAGTGGTGGTCATAAATGCAACCATTGATTTCGTAAAGGCGGTGCTTGCCGCGCCCGGCGTGCCTCGATTTGGGCGCGACAAGCACCGCCCTTACTAATCTCACAAGGTGATTGCGTCGCCCGGTTTGCTCAAGGGATGAAACTTGATGTTTTCCTGGTCGAAGTAGGGAATATAGTTGTCGTAGCGCAGCTTGATAAAGAAATCTTTGGCATACCCGTCGTGAACCGGGATTACCTGACGCGGTTTCATGCGCCGGGCAAAGTCGAATACTGCCAGTTCGGTCAACCAGGGAGCCATTACCGGCAGAATTAGTAGCTCGACCCCTTCAAACCCAAACAGCGAGGGCTGAAAAGAGTCGCCCGGATTTAGCACCCGGTTATTGACTAGAAAGGCCGTAACCGGCGGTAGCTCTTCCGCCAGAATCGGCTCGTGTTTGGTGGGAATAGCCTGGAGCGTAAATCCGCCGAATTGCTGCGAACCTTCTTCCATTATTGTAACCGGGATATTTTGGGCTTGCAGATTAGCGGCGACCTTGCTGTTGGCGACAACGATAGCTCCGCTTTGGGCTACAATCTGCTTTAAGGCTTCAACTTCAACATGGTCGGGGTGGCTGTGGGTTATAACAATCGTGGAGACATCGCTGAAAATTTCAGGCTTGACCAGCCCTTCATTAAACGAAAACTTGCCGGGGTCGAACAGTAGTTTTTCGCCCGCTTCTTCCAGCAAGACACACGAATGGATATATTTGGTGAGTTGCATACTTTCTCCTGAGCTTGTGCCAACTTATCGCTATAAGCGGCAAATCCCCGATAGGAATTTGCCGCTCGTTGTTTTCAAAGCAGAAGTAGCACAAAGTATGCCCGTGGGGTTACTGACTAGCGATTTAGAATAGCTTAAAGTTGTAGCCGTTTAGTTGGAGCAGCCACCGCTTGAAGGTCAGACCGCCAGTCAACATCGGGGTCGTCAATGAAAATCTCGATTTCGTTGCCGTCCGGGTCGAATAGATAGATGCTTTTGCTAACGGTGTGGTCACTCAAACCAGCAATTTCTACTCCGGCGGCTTCCAGTTCGGCTTTGGCGGCTCGCAGTTCGTCCAGGCTATCGCCAATCTTCAGGCCAATATGATATAGCCCGGCTCGTCGTCCACGAGATGGTAGCGGGGCATCCGGCCCGACTTCGATTAAAAGCATTTCGTGGTGGGTGCGCCCTGACGAGAACATTGCCGCCCCGCGCATCGGGGTTTCAAGCTGTTTGAAGCCCAAAATATCGCCATAAAAATGGACTGATTTTTGGATGTTGCGGACAAACAAAACTACATGACCTAGCTCTTTTACCTGCATAACTTTTATCTCCTTTTGGATAAGCAACTTACTTTTTCAAAGTAAGCTTAACATAGTAGGTAAGCTTTGTCAAGATTTGGGTTGAGGTAGTTTAAAAGTGGTCAGTGGTCAGTGGTCAGTAGAATAGTTTTGAGGTTTGAGTTAAAATGCCAACCACTCGCTGTATTTACTCAGCCTCAGCCCTCAGCACTTTTCTGACCACTGACCACTTCTCAAGGAGAGAAAATTGAAAAACAAAGCCGGACTTTGGCGGCAACCGGATTTTATGAAGTTGTGGGCCGGGCAGACTATCTCGGTTTTAGGCTCGAATATCAGTCGGGAAGGTCTACCCTATGTCGCGGTTTTGGTATTGGCGGCAACTCCCTTCCAGATGGGGATTTTATTGGCAATGGGCGCATTGCCGGTATTATTGGTCGGGTTGATTGCCGGAGTGCGGGTAGACCGGGTGCGCCGCCGTCCGGTGATGATATTGGCGGATATAGGGCGGGCGTTTTTGGTGGGGTCAATCCCGGTGGCGGCTATTTTGGGGGTTTTGGGCCTGACCCAACTCTATATCGTGACCCTCTTAGCCGGGTTGCTGACGGTCTTTTTCGAGGTGGCAAACCGGGCCTATCTACCCGGTCTGGTGCAGCGTGAACATCTTCTGGAAGCTAACAGCAAGCTAGGGGCAAGCGAGGCGATTGCCGAAATCGGTGGGCCACCTTTAGCGGGCGTACTGGTGCAGGTCTTGACCGCGCCTTTGGCGATTGCCTTTGATGCCCTTTCTTTTTTGGCTTCGGCTGGTAGCCTGAGTCTGATTCGCCGCCCCGAAGCTGCTCCACCGCGCCCCGAAAAAGCTCAAAAAGTCTGGTCGCAAATCCAGGAAGGTCTCAGCTTGACGCTTGGTCAGCCCATCTTGCGGGCGCTGGTCCTCTGTACGGTTCTATCTAGCTTTTTTGGCAGCTTTATCGGGGCGCTCTACGCCCTTTATTCGCTCAACGAACTGGGGCTATCCCCGGCAATCGTGGGGCTTTTGGTCGGGGCGGGCGGAATTGGATCTTTAATAGGGGCGGTTTTAGCCGGGCCAGCAGTGAGGCGCTTTGGATTAGGGCCGACCCTGATTGGCGCGAGCTTGCTGGGCCATATCTGCCATCTGGGTATTCCCCTGGCGGGTGGCCCAGTCTGGTTTATCATCCTGTGCTTTGTAGTGGCTCAACTGCTGGGCGATAGCCTGATGACCATCTTTTTGATTAATGAGATAAGCCTGCGCCAGACGATTACTCCCGACCGCCTGCTGGGGCGAGCCAATGCTAGTCTGCAATTTATGGCGGGGGCTGCCAGCCTGGTTGGGCCGCTAGTCGCCGGGCTATTGGGCAACTTGCTGGGCTTGCGCCTAACCTTGCTGATAGCCGTCATCGGCCTTATGCTGAGTATTGTCCCGCTCTTTCTCTCGCCAGTGCGCCACCTGCACTCATTTCCCGCCTCGTCGGAGGAGGTGTCTTAAATCAAAAAGTTTGGAAACTCGAATGGGTTTCCAAACTTTTTGGTTTAAGGTTTTTGTTGACTAGAGCTTTCGTCGCCAGAAAGCTAATGACTAGCGCGGAATGAGGTTGAACAGGAATTTCGTTCTGACCAGCGCCCAGAGCGCCAGCACCGCCGTGATATGCCCCAAGGTGTGAACCAGCTCCGACCCTTCGCCGTAGTTTGGGATGTTGAAGAAGAGCGAAACAATGAAGCCGTGCAGAATATAGACATATAGCGAGTTCTGTCCAATCCGGTTGAACAGCCAGCCCAGCGCCCGGTTAATTGGTAGCCAGAAATAGGTTAAGGCGATAAAGAAGACCTGGAAGAAAATCAGGAAGGTTATCACCCGCCCAGGTCGGAGCGAAATCTTGTCAAACATCTCACCCAGAAACCAGGTCAGGTCGGCATTGTCGGCAAAAGCGTTGGCATAAATCCAGGTGATACCCAGGGCCATCAGCGCTACAAAGCTGACCAATAAGGGGACATACATCGTCCATTTGGGCAACTTCGAGAAAAAGACCTTGAGATTTTCGCGGTGGTAGCCGACTACCAAACCATTGATGAAAAGCACTTGCCAGGCGAAAATCGGGAAAGTACCGATTTCTGGGCTAAAGCTTTGCGGAAACACCTGATAGCCGAGCCACAAGGCCCACGAAAGTCCTACTATCCACCACGTCTTTTTCTGGGTCAGAAAATAGAGGACTATCGGCGAGACCGCGACTAGCACTGCATAAGTCGCCAGCAAGTCCGACCAACCAAAAGTCCGTCGCAAAGTTACCAGATTTAGTACCAGGTCAAAATTGAAATCCGGCGGCGCATCCACCAATTCGCGCCGAGTGTGAAAGGGCGTAAAGTAGGCCAACCCTAGATAAGCGAAAGCGACAATTAAATTCCAGTGATAAAGCGTCCAGGCGCGGTGTAGAATTTTGTTAGCCGAAGCCGCCAGGCCTTCTTTAATAATACGCGGCCCGTAAACCAGCCCCAGCACCAACCCGGAAAGGAAGATAAACCCTTCGGCTGCCGAAATCAGGAAGTAGCCGCCGCCGGTCACAAACTGGGTATAAGCCGGAAAATAGCTGATGTGGTCGCAGACAATTACAAAAAGACAAAAGCCTCGTAGAAAATCCAGTCTTAAATCCCGGTTGCCTTCCGGGTTGTACCGCCACTTTAGGGGTAGAGCGAGTGAGAAGCCACTCTTTATTTGAATTCCGGTCTGAGCTTGGCGAACCGGATAAGTTGCCCTAGCCATCTGAAAAAACCTCCAAAAACTTCTCTATTTAGAATATACCGTTTCCTAATTTTTATTTTCAGTTTCAGTGTACTTTACAAAAGCCAATTCTATGTCAAAGTTTGTAAAATCCATGTAAAATGTATAGCTAAATTTCTTAATGGTTGTGATAAGTAATGGTTATCAAGTTTGTAGGCTATTTTATCAATTTGCCCTCAAAAGAGCTTTAAAAGATTTTAGATTGATAAATTTTGTTATAGTTATAATAAGCACAATGTGTGCCAGCGTCGGGGCGTTTGGGCCTGACAGGATATTATTCCGATTAATATAGCAAACATGTTCTAAAAGCCTATTGACAAACTGCAAAAAAGGGGTTACAACTAGAACAGAAATTCTATTAAAGAGGAGGCTAAACTCCAAGGTTTGGCCCAAATACCCTCTCCCGACAAACGATTGAGGCGGCCTATCTTCATGATAAGCCGCCTCAATTGGTTTATAGCCCTAAGAATTTAGTTTTCAGCTTCAGCTTTCAGCTTCTTTCAGCTTCAATTTCGGGTTCGGGGATTTTGTAAACCGGGGGAAACACCAGATAGCTTGCCAACCAACCGATAATACCGCAGATAAATATCGTGCCAGTCCAGACGTGAATTGACCAGTCTATCCCGGCGGTGAGGGCTACTACCAGATAATAGAAAAGATAAAAGCTGAACGGCATGGCAAAAGCGAAAATCCGCAGCCGCCCCAACCGCCCCGCCGAAGGTTTCAGTCGCCAAAGTAAAATATCCGCCGTCAGGCCCGCCGCCAGCCCAACCCCAATCCAGGGTAACGGCCCGCCCTCTAAAGCTCGGCTTCGGGTAAAGGCCATCAAAGCGGTGCTAAACCCTAATATCAGGCTCAAGCTGCCAAACGGAATTTGCCAGCGCCGCAGCACCAACAATACCAGACCCATCAGAACGGCAGTCTGCAAGTACATGCCGGTAGTGCCGATTGCGCCGGCGCTGGAATAACCGCTGCTAGAAGTATAACAGGAAGTGTAGGGCCTTGTTTCTGCCAAAGCGTAATAACCATCGCCCGTATCCGAGAAATCTTCATAAAACGTCTCGTTACTCCAACTCAAGGCACTAATGTCGTCCAGAGGCATTAGGCTAACCACCTCGTACCTTTGATAGCAATATTTCGCCGGGTAAATGTTACCAAAGGGATGTGAATACCAGGTAAACAGGGTTAATTCGCTCAACAGAAAGGTTATCGCTAATAGCATCGGCAAAGCGGTGCGCCAGGTCAGGTGGCGACCGGGCCGGGTCCAGGCCGAACGCAACGGCCCGGTTATCAATAATGCCCCCCCGATTGCCAAAGCGATATGGGATGGGCTAAAAACCGCCTGCCAGCTATTTTCAATTCCGAAAAGGCTGTGCCATAGCCAATCACCGCCCCCGCCCACCCCAATTATTATCGCCCCTACCAACGACAGGCCGTATCCGGTAGGCAAAGCCTTGCGCCAGGCCCGTCCCTTGAGGCGGTTGCCGACCAACGTCACCACCAGAAAGCTGCCGGTTGCCATGCAGCCGGAATAAAGGATTAGATGCCAGGGCGAGACAAAGCTGTCGGGCAAGTTAGGCTGATTGTGCGCCCAGGCATCCAAGGTCGTCCCTGCCAGCACCCAGCTATAAAGCGCAATCATCACCCAATCAAACCGCATTCTGTAAGGTCGAGGGCTGGGCCGAGGTGCTACCAGGGCTGGGGTAGTCTCCAAATCAATCATAGGGTTATTCTCCTGTCCTACTACTTTTTCTTTTTTAGGGGCTTTTCGATTTACAAGTTACAAGTATTCAGCTAGAGTTGATTATAGGTCGGACAAGTTTGGGGCAATGTGCGTAAAATCACATCGGCTTCGGGAGTAGGACAGCTATAGGAATAGGGTCTCATTCCAGTCGAAATTCGGCTTTACTTTTGACCGATAAAGTAATATCATATAGAATTAGACAAATTGGAATTATTTTAATCAGTTAGTAATAGACCTTGAAAGCCCTGATTGTTACTTTGCTATCAAAACTACCAAAACTAGCAATCAGGTCGGTTCAAGCTAGGAGATTTAAACGTTTTGGCTGACAGTAGTAACGAGGCTGGGACTGCCGCCCAGAACTCGTCCGAATATACCACCGGTAAGAAGGCAGAACCCACCCTCGCTCCGCCGGAATCTTTTTCAACCCCGTTTGGTCGCAACTATTCCACCGAAGCTTACGAGGAATTTGACTTTGCGGGCGAAGAAATAGATGGCCCGGCCCTAGTCGAGCGGTTCAAGGCCCGCTATCCTTTTGACCTGGATGATTTCCAGCTCCAAGCTATCAATATTCTCGCCAGTGGCGAGTCGGTAATGGTCGCCGCCCCGACTGGCACCGGTAAAACCGTCGTGGCCGAGTATGGCATCTTTCAGGCCTACAGCCGCCGCAAACGGATTTTTTATACCACTCCGATTAAGGCTCTCAGCAACCAAAAGTTCAAAGACTTACGCGCCCAGTATGGTGAGGCGGTGGGTCTGCTGACCGGCGACGTTATCGAGAACCCGGACGGCTATATTATCGTTATGACCACCGAAGTGCTGCGAAACATGTTGCTGCAATCGCCCGACGAATTCAAGCACGTAACCTGCGTGGTCTTTGATGAAATTCATTATCTGGCGGACAGCGAGCGCGGCACGACCTGGGAAGAATCGATTATTCTCTGTCCCAAAAATATCCAGCTGGTTTGTCTCTCCGCGACTATCAGCAATGCCGGGGAAATCGCCGATTGGATCAGCAAGACTCATCGCCCGGTGTCTATGATTACCCACACCAAACGCTCTGTTCCGCTTTCACTATATTATTTTCTGGATGGCGAGATGAATCTGGTGATGAACCGGGAAGGGAAGCAGGTCGCCAACTTCAAGGGCATCGGCGGCGAGGCCAAGCAGAAATTTCGGGGTAAGCCCTATCGCACCAATCCCGATACCGATGAGCGCAGTAAACGCGAGCGCCCTGAACCAACCCAGCGCGAAATAGTCGAAGCCCTCGAAAAGGCCAAGATGCTGCCCGCGATTTACTTCTTGTTCAGCCGCAACGATTGTGAAGTTTCCGCCGAAATGGTGGGCATGACTCGGCTGGAACGGATTCGAGACCCCCAGGTGCGGGCCGAAATCGAGGAAGTTATTGACCGCTATATGAGCCGTCTGGCAGAAGATGAGCGTAATATCCAGCAGGTCAAGACCACTGTGGCTCTGGTCAGGCGAGGACTGGGCTTTCACCATGCCGGGCTGTTGCCGATTCTCAAGCAACTGGTCGAAGAGCTATTCAGCCGAGGCTTGATGAGTGTAGTATTTGCCACCGATACTCTGGCGCTGGGGGTAAATATGCCCGCCAAGACCGTTGTCATCGGGCGGATGTCCAAGTTCGATGGAGTCAGTCGCCGTCCGCTTCTGCCCAACGAATTTCAGCAGATGGCAGGACGGGCCGGACGACGCGGCCTCGATTTACAGGGTCATGTGGTCGTTCCGTATAGCCCCTGGATTGGCTTTGATGAAACCGTCGTCATAGCTACCGGGCCGCTCTTGCCCGTTGAGAGCGCCTTTACGGTGCGCTATAACTCGGTCTTGAACCTGTGGGATCCGCCCTCCGGGGAGCGGGTGTTACAGATTTTACGCTATAGTCTGCTCGAATTTCAGCAGGGCCGCCGTCTACGCGAATTGGAAGCCGAGGGGCGGGAGGCACGCCTGGCCTATGACCGCGCCCAGGTCGGTTGTCTGATTGGCCTCCCCGAAGGGGAGGAATTGCTGCACGAATACGAACACTTTGGCAATCAGATTATGGAGACCCGCGACGACGAAAAACGCTATGCCGAAGAAAGTGTCCGTTGGCAGCAGAAAATCGAGGAACGCCCCTGGCGGCGACCTCAGCGCGAAACCCTCAAAGCCCTCTTTAAGACTATTCCTCCTGGCCTCTTGATTCATAGTGAAGACAAGGGTTGGGGGATTTATTTGGGCCGGGGCAGTGAAGGCGGAATCGGGATATTCCTGTTTGGAGAACAGACCGTCAAGATGGACGAATACCGCGAACTGGATTACCTGCCGCCGGAACGCTACGAGGTGAAGTTGCCGCCGGCCCTGGCGAATGTGTCGCGCTCCGGGCTGTCGGTCATGCAACTTGTCACCCCCGAAGAATTGCAAGGGCTTTCCAGCCAGCTTTCAACTTTTATTCTGCCCGACCTGGGGACGTGGCAAAGCACCGCTCGCGCCGAAGCTCAAGCCAAGTATGGCCCGCTTCTAGAAAAAGCCCTGACCGGCATTGAGGAATCGAAAACAAATCTTAAGCTTTTGAAAGAAAGGGAGCGGGTTCATCCCTGCCAGCGTTGTGATGTGCGTAAGAAGCATCGCAGCTTGCAACGCGATGCCGCCCGGCTTTTAGTAGCGGTACAGGAGGCCGAGGAGCGTTACGAGGAGCGCAAGCAGTTCGAGGAAAGTCGTCTGCAACAGACTTTGACCGGGATTACTACGGTGCTGCGGCGCTTTGGGTATCTGGACAAGAGCGGTTATCTGACCGAGAAGAGTGGTCGGCTGCGGGATGTCTTTGATACTAACGGCCTGATTATCTGCGAAATGGTCAGTCGGGGTTTACTGGACGAACTCGCACCCTACGATTTAGCCGAGGTCTTTACCTGGTTTGCCTATGACCGCGACATTGAATTTATGAACCGCTTTATTTTGCCCAAGCATCTTAATGACCTGCGTAAAAAGCTGGATGAACTGGAACGCGATATTTTTGCCAGTGAGCGCCAAAACGATTTGATGATTAGCAACGGCTATAACATTTATTTCTATGGCGCAACTCGCGCCTGGTGTCGCGGGACAAGCCTCTTGAGTATCCTCGAAAAGGTGCAACTTGCCGAAGGTGATATTATTATCACTTTCAACAAGACCCTCGATTTGATGCGGCAGGTCTTTGATATGTTGCGCGAACACGACCCGGAAAACCCCTTAATTCCTAATCTCCAGGCCGCCAAGCTGTTGCTAAGGCGGGGAGTGGTCGAACAGGTCTATAATATTGGCTTTGGTATCCTGAAAGAGACCCTGGAAGGTGAAGACGATGAGGCCGAAGCGGTAGATACGGTGATTGAGGGTGAGGCCAGCGAATTGCCCGTTAATGCGCCCGAAAATATCGCGGCAATTTTGCGTAATGTTCCCGAACCGGAAGAAGAACTGCCCGAAGAAGAAGAAGCCTCCCTGACCGTAGAACAGGCCGGGGAAGCCTCGCGCCGTCGCTTCAAACAGCGCGGCAACCGCCCCCGCACCTTCCATCCCACCCGGCGGTAAGCAGCAGTAAAAATTATTTCAGGTGAGGCTTTTGTAAAAAGCCTCACCTGCTTTTAATTTGGAAAACCATGAATACTAAAAGAGCAACCAACCGACGGCGTTTAGGCTGGCTAGTCGCCTGTACAATTTTAGGTATCGCAGTCGGTATCCTGTTGTATGCCGGGCTTTCGGGGGCTGAACCACAACCCCAACTGGGAGCAGATGGGGCGTGTCGTGGCTCAACCTGCCCTACGGCAACTTCTTCCGCCAGCTTGAGCAGTGACCAGAAAATTGAAGCCGCCTGGAATGCTGCCGCCACTAAATGTCCCAAAAATACTGATGGTACATTACTTTACAAGTGTGTAGATTTTGCTAAACTGTTTGTCAAGGAACTGGCAAAACGAGAATTAAGCGGAAGAATAATAACAATTCGAGGTTTTGGCCCCAATATTTATTCTACCCGTTGGAAAAATGAAAATGAACCTATTGCAACAGATTATAGTTATCATCAGGGAGTCGAGGTAAACGGAAAGGTTTATGATAATCTCAAGTTTGATGGCCTTCCTTTAGACGTTTGGCGGCGGACTTTTGATACAATTATCGCTTTCAATCCTGCTAAAAACGAAACTACTATTGGCCCACCATCGATAGTTCCTAATCCTTAATCATAGGTAGGGTAAAAATGACACCAGAATTGACCCAACCCCAGGCTAAAGTATTGCTTGGAACGCTCGAAGGTCTTCGCCGACGGCCCGAAATGTATATTATAGGTAAAAATAATGTTGAGGCGCTGTTGTCTTTTTTGTACGGCATGTTTACCTTATGCTCTCACCTGACAGGCTTTGACCGCTCAACTTTTTTGGAGATTGCAAAGCGTCGTGGTTGGCAAGAGTCGCCCCGTGGGGTAGTGCCTTCCATGCGCGAGGCCGGGCTTTCTGAGGAAGAAATCGTTAAAGAGCTAATCGAGATTGAAATAGCCGCCTACAAGCAACTTTATCACCTGTAAATCTGCTTTTCTCAATCAAACTGACCCAAATTGCGAAGGGTTTCTACATTTTCGTGCAGGTCATCCACATCATAATGCACAGAAATACGGCGACTAGCTAAAAGCTGTTGGAAGTCCATTCGACTCATTCCAGCCAGACGACTGAACTGGGCCAAAGTTAGGTTTTCTTTTTGGAAAAGCATTACCGCGATTTCTTGCGGCAGTTCGGCTTTATTCATAGATTTACCCTTTGGTCGAAGGTCAGTAGAATAGTTTTGAGTTTTGAATTTTGAGTTAAAATGCAAGATGTTAGCCGTATTTTCTCAGTTCTCGGTCCTGCATTTTCTGACTTTCGACTTTCGACCTTCGACCCCCTTAGTAGCTATCCGTCTTCAGCTTGGCGTAAAATTCTTCCAGGTCGTTGCCAAAGAGGTCAATTCGAGTTTGAGGCGGGATAGTCATCAGGCTGGCGACGGCTGGCCTGATAATCGCCAAATCGCTCTTTTTGAAGGCTTTATCTCTGAAAGCGGTCTGCCAGCTGTCGAGAACCTTGCCCAGCGCAATCAAGCTTTCTTCCAAATAGCCGATGCGGAATTCGTAATTGGTGATTTCGTTTTGCCACTGGTTTTGAATTTGCAGAAATTTGGACTTTTGAGTGTCTTCGGTATGCTCTGGAATCATTTTTTGCTCCTTTAGCAGTGGTCAGTGGTCAGTGGTCAGTAAGGGCTATCGGCCCTCAGTTGTTCGCTGTATTTACTCAGCACTGTATTTTACTGGCCACTGACCACCTTTGATAACACCAGACCGGCGGCGAAGCAGAGGCCGTAGACCAGTTCGAGGCGGGCGGTGCCGCCTAAAGCTTTATTCAGGATACGGCCTTCCTGCTTGGAGACCAACAACCAGAGAGGCCAGGCCAACGGTGCGGAAAGCCAGGCCAGCATGACCCAGCCTCCGGCTACTCCCCCCAGCCACATCGCGGGCGGGACAAGATAGGCCAATATCACCAGCCCGGCGTATTCGGCCCGTGCGCCACTTTCGCCGAAGCGCACCGCCAAAGTGCGTTTGCCAACGGCGCGGTCAGTTCTGACATCGCGCAGATTGTTGACCACCAGAATTGCCGTTGCCAGAAAGCCAACCGGCAAGGCGGCCCACCCTGCTACCGCGCCGATATTTTTGGCCTGGACAAAATAAGTTCCGCAGACTGCTACCAGCCCGAAAAAGATAAATACAAAAATATCGCCCAACCCGTTGTAACCGAGAGGGAAAGGCCCGCCAGTATAGGCAATCGCCGCCAGTATCGAAAAAAGGCCAATTAATACGATAGGCCAGCCCGCCTCAAATACCAGATAAAGGCCGACCAGAGTCGCCAGTCCGAACACTACCCACATGCCGACAAAAACCTGTCGCGGTGACAGTAGCCCGGCCTGAGTTACACGGGTCGGGCCGAGCCGCTCGGCGGTATCCGCCCCTTTCTTGAAGTCGAAGACATCGTTGGCGAAATTCGCCCCAATCTGAATCAACAGCGCCCCAACTAGGGCTGCCAAAGCCGGCCAGAACTGAAATCTGCCATCCTTAAACGCGGCAGCAGTCCCGACTATGACCGGAACAGTCGCGGCGGGCAAAGTTTTGGGGCGGGCCGCAATCCACCATATTTGCAACGGCCCAGGCCTTATAGCACTTACGTTCATCACACTCCTTTAGCAGTGGTTAGTGGTCAGTAAGCTAGTTTTGAGTTAAACTGCCAAGTCTTTGCCGGATTACCGCTCTTTCCGTGTTCCGTCTTCCGTGTTCCGTCTTCCGTCTTGCATTTTTCTGACCACTGATCACTGATCACTGACCACTGCCCCAAGCAATTCTGCCTCGCGTTCCGGCTTCAGGGTGGCCTTGAAAGTGCCGTCGGGGGAGCGGGTAGCATCCCAGGCCAGGGTATCGCGGACGGTTTCGGCAAGCGGACGGAAGGTTAGCCCGGCGGCAATCGCCTTGCGGCAATCGAACTTGAAAAAGCCCGCCATTTCCGGCTTTTGCTCCTCAGCGGCCCAGACCGGCAACTCGGACCAGGACGTGACCCCATTTTCAAGCAAAAAAGCGCCGTCCCGCCAATTTATTTGGGCCACATTATTTCCGGCTTTTTGACATTCTTCGATTAAGGTCTGCATCCTTAATTTATACTCTGGCCCGTTGGTATTGTAAACCCCGGTACGCCCTACCGCAACGCTTCGGACCGTCCATTCCGCCAAATCGCGGACATCAATAAATTGCACCTCGCGCTCAGGGCGACCCGGAACTAACACCTCGCCGCCCTGGGCGACCCGGTGAGGCCAATAGGTAAAGCGGTCAGTCGGGTCGTGTGGCCCGACAATCAGGCCGGGGCGCACAATCAAACTGGTTTCGGGAAACGCGGCTTCGGCAGCCTGTTCACACAAGACTTTTAGCGGCCCGTAAGTCTCGCCGTTGATTTCCTCAATAGTCTCATCCGCCAATTTGCCGACGGCAATTGGGTCGCCCTCGTTCTGACCGATTTTGCCAAAATCCGGGTAAACTGAAATGCTGGAAATCAAGGTATAATGACCAACCGACCCCGCCAAAGCCGCCGTAATCGTCCGCACCTGACGCGGAAAGTAGGCACTAGGATCAATCGCGGCCTCCCAGGTGCGTCCGACTAAGGCCGACAGGTCGCCATTGCGGTCTCCCCGCAGCTTTTCAACATCGGGAAACAAATCGGGGTTATGCTGTCCCCGATTAAACAGGGTCACTTCATGCCCAGCCTCCAAAGCCGCCGCCACGATGTGCCGTCCCAGAAAAACTGTTCCGCCGATGACTAATATTTTCATCATTAACTCCTTTTGGGGTCTAAAATCTAAAATCTGAAATTACTAGATTTGCAGATTAGGACATTTAGGACAATTTGAGTAAAGGCACCCTGCTATACGCCCCGCCCACCGACCTCAAACTGCAACCTAATAATTTTTGATATTCGATTTCAGATTTCAGATTTCAGTCCCTCAACAACCGCCGGGCCGTGTCTAGCAACTCTTTGATGGCGGGCCGATGTTTTTGAGCCAGTTGGCTTTCGATCTGGATTTCCAGGCCGGGTGCTAGGACAATATGTTCCCAGGTCTGGTTTTTGGGTAAATCTGCCGGGTTGGTTTCGGGTGCGGTATCTTCTGTTCCTTCGTTTGGTTCTTCGTTTGGAAAGAAGGTAGGCGGCTGGAAACCCAGACGCGACCCGGACTGGCCTTCGGTAGGCAAAAGCTGCATATTAACATTACTGACCGAAGGGGCGGGGTTTAGTTGCTGTCGCAAGAGCGTAGTTCCACCCCACTGAACCGGCTGTAAGAAATTTTCTATGGCTCGGCTGGGTTCGCTAGATTCGGCTTGCAAAAGACCGGATTGGCGGGCTATTTTATCCAGTTCCGCCAGAGATTTTTCAGCTAATCGGGACTTTATTTCGGCCAATGGCAAATACTCGGCCTTGAGCCGTCGGATGAGCTTCAAGCGCAACCAGTGTTCGTAACCGTAGTGGCTAGAAGGCCCGTTTCCGATTGGCGGCGGCAACAACCCTTCTTTAATGTAATAGCGTACCGTCCGTTCGGTCACGTGGTTGGCCTGGCACAGCTCTTTCAGCGTATAACTTTCTTTGTCCAATCCACCCTCCTGACATATTTATGCAAGAGTGTTATAACATAGTTACGTCATACTGTCAAGAGCTGAATAAACCGCTAAGTTTCTTGGCTTTTTGCGGGGTTTCAAGTTGCATGGCGGGCAGGGCTGTGGTATAACAAAATGGTACTCAACGCGGAGTTCTATCCTTCTTTCGCATCTTCTACCAGGCAGTTTTAGGGCTGTTCTTTCGTGAGCTTTTCTGGCAAATCTATATCGCAGTTATTTTCATCAAATTAAAGACTTTCGTCCGACGAACTTTTTTGAGTTCAAGTCAGCTTGATACTGAGTTCATCAAGCCCGGAGACGCAAGTCGTATCAGTAAAGGAGTAGGTGCAAATTGAAAGTTCTGGGCCGTGTTGCAGTGTTCCCGGTAGTGCCTGAACGGATTACTCGTCTGTACGAACTGGCTTTTAACCTGTGGTGGAGCTGGAATCGGCCCGCTCAGGAACTTTATTCGGTACTTGACCCCGCCCTCTGGGATACCGTCGAGCATAACCCGGTACGCTTATTGAGCCAGGTTGACCCCGCTAAACTAAACGAAGCGGCCCACAATGCCGCCTATCTCGAAAACTATGACCGCATCTTAGCCGAATTTGATGCCTATATGCATCCCAATACTCCCACCTGGTTCAAAACCACTTATCCCGAACTGGCGGACAAATATACCGCCTATTTCTCGGCAGAATTTGGGCTGCACGAAGCCCTGCCAATTTATAGTGGCGGTCTGGGCATTCTAAGCGGCGACCATTGCAAAGCCGCCAGCGATTTAGGCTTATCCTTTGTCGGGGTAGGCTTTTTATATCCCCAGGGCTACTTTATCCAGCGTATCAACCGCGAAGGTGGACAAGAAGCCCTTTACGAAAAGCTCCATTTCTCGGAAGTCCCAGCGACCCCGGCGACTAATCCCAAAGGCGAAGAAGTGGTTATCTGGGTGGATTTACCGGGTCGCCGGGTCTATGCCAAAGTCTGGCGGATTCAGGTTGGGCGGATTCCACTCTTTTTGATGGATACCGATGTAGACCCCAACCAGCCCACTGACCGCGATCTCTCGGCCCGGCTGTACGGTGGCGACCACGAGCTTCGGGTGGCCCAGGAAATCGTACTGGGTATCGGTGGAGTCCGCGCTCTACGGGCGTTGGATATTAACCCGGCGGCCTGGCACATGAACGAAGGACATAGCGCCTTTTTGGGGCTGGAACGTATCCGCGAGATGGTGCAGGATCAGGGATTGACCTTTAATGAAGCTCGTGAAGCCGTCGGCGCAAATGGTATTTTTACCACCCATACCCCCGTCCCGGCGGGAAACGATGTCTTTGGCTTTGAACTGATAGACAAGTATTTTAACCAATACTGGCCTCAACTTGGCCTGAGCCGTGATGAGTTTTTGAACTTCGCCCGTCAAGACCAAGCCTGGGGGCCGGGCTATGGTATGACGGTACTGGCGCTCAAGACTTCCGGTGGACATAACGGGGTAAGCAAGTTACACGGAGTGGTTTCCCGCAAGATGTGGGAGTTTTTATGGCCCAGCGGCGATGCGGAAGAAGTGCCGATTACCAGCATCACCAATGGAGTGCATACCCAGACCTGGCTCGCCCCTGAACTCTGGGCGCTCTTCACCCGCTATCTGGGAGCGGATTGGCTGGAAAAGCTGGATGACCCCCAAATCTGGCAAGCGATAGACCACATTCCTGATAAGGAATTGTGGGATATTCACTACTCGTTAAAAGTAAAGCTGTTGGACTTCTTGCATCAACGGGTCAAGCAATTTCGGATTGAGATTGGCGAAGGCATGGATGAAGTGACCGAAGCCGGTCAGCTTTTCGACCCCAAAGCCTTTACGATTGGTTTTGCCCGTCGTTTTGCCACGTACAAGCGAGCTACCCTGATTTTCCGCCACGCCGAGCGCATCAAAAAACTGCTGAACGACCCGCAGCGTCCGATGCAGATTATTTTCGCAGGCAAGGCGCACCCCGCCGACGAACCGGGCAAAGCCTTTATCCAGCAGGTCTATCAAATTAGCAAAGAAGAGGGCTACAAGGGCAAGGTCGTCTTTTTAGAGAACTACGATATGAATATGGCCCGGTATCTGGTTTCAGGGGTGGACATGTGGCTCAACAACCCGATTCGTCCGCTAGAGGCCAGTGGTACTTCCGGGCAGAAGGCCGGGCTAAACGGTGCGCCTAACGCCTCGATTCTGGATGGCTGGTGGCCGGAAGCCTATAACGGGCGCAACGGCTGGGCCATTGGCGAGGAGCGGAGTTATCAGGACCAAAACACCGCCGATGAAGCCGACAGCCGCTTCCTTTATGAGCTTTTGGAGGAAGACATTGTGCCGCTTTATTATAAGCTGGACGCGAATGGGTTGCCCCATAGCTGGATTGAGGTAATGAAAGAGAGCATCAAGACGGTGGCCCCGGTCTTTAATACCCGGCGGATGGTCAAGGATTATGCCACTTTGCTGTATATCCCGGCGATAAAGCATGGTGACAAATTGAGCGCGGACAGTTTTAGCGAGGCCAAAGAGCTGGCGGTCTGGAAACGCTCGATTAATGAGGCCTGGAACGACCTGTGGGTGGAAGCCCAAGCTCCCCGCGACCAGAAGATGCCAATTGGGGCGAAAGTGACGATAGATGCCTGGGTGCATCTAGGGCGCATCCGACCAGAAGATGTCACGGTCGAGTTGCTTTCGGCCCGCGATGATGATGGCAAGTTGACCGACCAGGTAGCGGTGGAAATGAAGCCCCTTGCCAATAGTCTGACCAGCGACGGCAAGCTGCACTACAGCGGTGATTATGATACCACCACTGGCGGTAGCCACGTCTTCGGGGTGCGGGTCATCCCCAATCACCCTTATTTGCTGACCAAGCTGGAATTAGGTTTGGTTCGTTGGGCCTGATAATGGGGGTCTAAAATCTAAAATCTAAAATCTGAAATTTCCTAACCTTAGACCTTCGATTTTAGGTAGTCTCACCTCAGTGAGTTGATGAACATCAAAAATTGAACTTATCAACTTACTGAGGTGAGACTACCGATTTCAGATTTTAGATTTCAAAGCCCGCTCTACCCGACGAATTCGGCTAGAATCTCGGTAATGCGGTGGTTGATGGCTTCCCAGGTGCGGCCTTCGGCTAAGGTGCGGGCGTGCTGACCCAAAGCAGTTCGTTTTTCGGCATCTTGTATCAGTTTGAGGGTATGCGAGGCAAATTCGAGGGAGTCGGCGGGTTCAGCCAGGTAGCCGGTTTCATCGGGTAGCACCAGGTCAGCCGGGCCGCCCTGTCGGCGGGCCACTACTGGCAAGCCGCTTGCCATCGCTTCCTGAATGACCTGCCCAAAAGTTTCTGTGACCGACGGAAAGACGAATATATCGGCGGAAGCATAAATTTCGCCCAACGGCACGCCGGTCAGCGGGCCAGTAAAAACTACATCCAGCCCCTGTTTTTCAAATAAAGCCTTGATATTCTGCTCAATTTGCTGATTGGTATTGCCGCCGGTGACAATCAGGCGGAATTTGGGCATATCAGGCTGCTGGCGGGCCAGTTTGACCATTTCAGCATAGGTTTGAGCCAGAAAATCAAAACCTTTTTCCAGGCTGACCCGTGAAACACACAGCAACAGAACTTCGCCATTCGGGGCGAGTTTTTGGCGCAGTTCTTGGCTACGGCGGGCCGGGTCGAACAGAATGCAGTCCACCCCCCGCCCCACCAACCGCAGCTTAGCGGCCTTAACTCCCAGCCCTATCAGATATTGCTGACTGCTGTCGGACGGACATAAAATGGCCTTAATCGCCGGACTGCGATAGTACAGCCCGGTCAGTCGGTCAATGCTCCATCCTGCCGGTTTTCCCAACAATTTGGGCAGCATCAAGCGCGAATAAAAACCCAGGTCGGTCTGAAAATTGGCGATTAAGGGGATACCCGATTTGCGTAATTGCCACCAAACCTGCATTCCGACGGTAGCCGGACTTGCCAGATAGACTACATCAGGCCGGAAAGCTTGCCGAAAAACTTTGCTCATCCGAAAAGGATAAGTAATCAGCAAATCGGGGTTGTAAAGTAGCGGAAAGCCCTTCAGTCGCATGACCGGGACTTGACCATCGGCAGGATTTGAGGTCTTGTCTTTGTCGTAGCGAGGGGCAAGCGCGGCAGTTTCGATTTGGTGGCGGGCCAGATAGTCCAGAAAAGCCTGGGTCGCCCGTGTCACCCCATTAATCGGGCCAAGCGACTCGCTGACTACCAGCACTTTTTTATTTGTGAGGGCGACAGGCGGCGGGTAAGTTACAGTTTGCATTTAGTATAAGCCAGGTATCCATCCTGAGAAAAATATTAACTGGAACATTACTGCCGAATAGCCGAGCAAGCTACCGGCAATGACCTGCCCCAAACTGTGAGCCTTGAGATAAAGCCGCGCCCAGCCCACCAACGGCAAAAGCAGAAAAAGCGGAGCCGCACCCCAGCCCGCCAGCAAGCTGAAAGCCGCCAGCAACCCACCAACTCCGGTCCCGTGGGCGCTAATTTTCCAGCGAAAGGTAATCACCATTACCGCCAAGGTGGTAGTCGCATAACAGACCAGGACTGCCGCCAGATTGCCGGTTTCGCTGATTTGCCACAGCACTCCCGCCCCTAGTAGATAGCTGCCACTGGCACAAAGATACGGGATAGTACGCTGCTTGCGGTCAGTCACATGAAAATCGGTGATAAGCCGACATAGCTTTAATATTATCATAATCAGGACTGGTAGCACTAGCCCAAAGAACAGCGCCAGGAGCATCCCCAAACTGGTTCCCAACCCCGCCCCGCGCTGCTCCGGGGAGCGTTGCCCAAAAGCTACAAAAGCGGGAATGGTTAGAAAGGGAGGAGCAGTCAGATTTGTAATACAACGGGCGGTTTTAGTCCAAAAACGGGTTGAGGGAGCTAGAATAAGCTCTTTTTGATTCAGGATGATTTGGCCTGCCACGATTTCCCCCCATGCCTTTACCGATACTGGTTGACGACGCTAGTTTGGACGATTGAGCCAGTTTACCTATCCTTGATATGTCCTGCTATTTATCTATTATCCTCTAAACTGATTAATACTGGTTTAATATGACTTTAAGAGGTTGTTTTTGACTTGTAAATATCTCTTTAAACCGCCAAATTACCGTCAAATCATGTAATTATTCACCCCCTGTCATTCTGAGCGAAGCGAAGAATCTAGATTCTTCGCTTCGCTCAGAATGACAATCAGAATGACAATTTGAAGGCGGGCTGAACTATTACCAAATCACTATCAAATTGCCGGTAAATCACGGCGATTTTGAGCAAAGTGTTGTACAATGATTCTCACTATGTGACAAAAGACCATTTAGAGACCATTTTTGGAAGCGGTTTAACGCCCAAGTCAAAGCAGAACAAAGCAGAAAGGTAAACCTAAAATGAAACTGGTAACTTATTCGATTGGCTCTGATGCCAAAACTTTGGCTGGTTCGGACGGCCCTAAAACCGGCAGCAAACCAGGTGGGCTTCTGGTCGAAAACCAGATTTATGACCTTGAACAGGTTTCGGACTGGCTGGGTCAGCGCGGTCAGCCGATTGGGGTCGTCCGCACTCTCCTGGATTTCGTGGCACTTCCTCCCGAAAATCGCCAGATACTGAATTCGGTTGTCGCCGAATTGACTAACTCCGGGCTGGAAACTCATGATTTAAGCGAAGTGCAAATTCATGCCCCGATTCAAACTCCTTCAGCTTTTCGAGATTTTTATGCCTTTGAACAACACGCCAAGACCGCCCGCGCCAACCGGGGATTAGGAATGATTCCCGAATGGTACGATTTCCCGGTCTATTATTTCTCGAACCACCGGGCGATTTGCGACCCGGAAGAAGCCATTCCCTATCCTCGCAAATCAAAAGCCCTGGATTTTGAGCTGGAATTGGGTTGTGTCATCGGGGCAACCGGACGCGACATTCGGGCCGAAGATGGGCCATCGTATATCGCAGGCTATATGATTATCAATGATTGGAGTTCCCGCGACTTGCAGATGGAGGAAATGAAGCTGAGTATGGGGCCGGTCAAGGGCAAGGATTTTGCGACCTCGTTTGGCCCCTGGCTGGTCACGCCCGACGAACTGGCTGACCGGCGAGTCGGAGAGGGCGCGACGGAACGCTACGACCTGACGATGGTGGCCCGGCTCAACGGCAAGGAGATTTCGCGGGGTAATTTTAAGGATATTTATTACAGCTTTCCCCAGATGATTGAACGGGCCTCGCTCAATGCCTGGTTAGTTCCGGGCGATGTACTGGGGAGCGGCACGGTAGGCACTGGCTGTCTTTTGGAGCAAGGCGACAAGCGGGAAGGCTGGTTGCAACCCGGCGACATTATGGAGCTGGAAATTGACCGCCTCGGTATATTACGCAATCCGGTAGTGGCGGCGCGGGAAGAAAATTAACCCCTTTTCTTTAAGGAAGTATTAGATGCAGGTCGCCGAACTCGTGCCACAGATAGCTTTCTTTGAGGGCTTCAGTATAGGCAATTTGTAGGTGGCGTGGCCCGGCTAGAGCTTCCAGCATTGCTAGATGGGTGGCTCGCGGCTCGTGCAGCCCGGTCAATAGCCCATTGACCGCCCGGATACCGCGCTCGGGGGTGATAACCAGCCTGGTCCAGCCTTCGCCGGGGTGGGTCAGGCCGTCCGGCCCGGTGACGCTTTCCAGCGCCCGAATGACGGTAGTGCCGACGGCGATAACCCGCTTGTGCGTAGCGTGGGCCGCGTTTATCGCATGGGCAGTTTCGGCTGGGACGCGATAATATTCCTCGTAAGGCGGCTCATGGTCTTCCAGGCTGGCGACCCCGGTATGCAGAATCAGAGGGACAATCTGCACCCCTTTGGCGACCAGGCGGGTAATCAATTCGGGGGTGAAGGCCCGGCCCGCCGACGGCATTTCGGCGCTCCCCGCTTCGGTAGCATACACCGTTTGATAATAGCTGATAGGCCAGCCTTCGCGGACATAGCTATATCTTATCGGGAAGCCATATTCTGCTAAATAAGGTTGAAAATCCGCTCCACCCGATAAATTCAAGGTAGCAATCCACAGTCGGGTCGGTCTATCCGGCCCAGCCTGCCGATTGTGGGGTACATGGAGGGTGACGCTTGCTCCGCCCGGTAGCCCCAGGGTTTCGCCGGGCTGAATTGCGTAAAACGGTTTGGTAGCTACTTCGCCGGGCTGCCGCACTTCAACAATCCAGAGGTCCGCCGGAAGGCGGGTCGAAAGATGCAACTCCAGCGGTGTCCCGTCGGCGCGGGTGGCGGACAAGGCCGCATTCAGCGTCCCACTGGTGTTGATTACCAATACATCGCCCGCTCTCAAATAGTCAGCAATATCCCGAAAGCGGGCATGCTTCACCCGATGGTCGGCTAGAGCCGAAACCATGAGCCGCACCTCGTCACGGGCCAGCCCACGAGCTTCGGGCGGTTCGCTGGCTTCCAGTTCGGCGGGTAACTCAAAATCGAGCGTCCGCAAATCTTGGCCTTCAGCGCTATAGTTGTTGAAATCTTTGAAAAATTTCGGTTCACTCGACAACAAATCTTGTAACATCGCTTTACCTGAGATTCTTTCTGTTGATACTTTTTATTTATTCTTCGGCGGCGACGGCCCGCGCCGCGTATCTACCGCTTGGCAAGTCGCCGTTCAAAAGGGCTATTAGGCCCGGCACACTTACTTCCGGTAGCGGTCGGTCGCTGATGTCCTCGCCGGGGAAAGCTTCCTGGTGCATGGTGGTTCGCATATCACCAGGGTCAACCCGGTAAACTCGCCATTGCGAATTTTCCGCCGCCAGCACATTAGAAATTTGCTCCAAAGCGGCTTTACTCGAACCATAGCCGCCCCACCCTTCATAAGCCTCGACTCCGGCATCGCTGGTAATGTTTATCAGCCGAGCGCCCGGTTTTAGCTCATGGCGCAAAGCCTGAATCAGACCAAGCGGCGCAATTACGTTATTGCGGTAGACCAGTTCGAGGATGTCCAACGGATAATCCAGCAAGCCGGGCTGAGGGCTAGGGCCAAGGACCCCGGCGTTATTTACCAGCGCATCCAGCCCACCCACCGATTGGGCCGCCGCGACCAGAGCCGCCCGGTGGCTCGGTTCGCTCACATCGCCGGGAATAGCGATAATCTGGGTTTGGGTCGCAAGTTCAGTTTTTACCGCTTCCAAAGCCTCTTTGCCTCGCGCATCTATAATCAAAGTCCAGCCCAGGGCTGCTAACTGACGAGCCAGGGCCAACCCTAATCCGCGGGATGCCCCGGTTATCAAAATAGTCTGGCTGGTTTTTCCACTCATAATTTTATCCTCTCAGCACTTTCTTCCCTAATTTGAAATAAGTATTACTTACGATTGCTTACTAACAGCCTTATTGTACCCAAATATTATAGGGTTTGCCTCGCCCCCTCGTCCAGTATTAGCCCTGTACCAAAGGACAGGTTTTGAGGAATTTACGATGATGTGACCTCTAGCGGCAAAGAATATGACTTTGGTCACGTGACCGCTTGGGCTGGGTATGGGACTATGATAGTGAAAATAACGAAACAATCGCGGCTGGTCAGAGGTCTAATGGGTGTTCAAAGGTGAGGCAGGTGCAGGATTGCCGTTTTCTCAACAAAATAGGATTAAAGAATAGGTCTTTGGGACTAGATAAAACTGTTACGTTGTCTAATGCTATCACAGTGATAACCGGGTATTATTACCCTGATAGGTAGCACAAGGCTTGAATGAAGTCGGGGCTTTGGCTCATAAAAGCTTTTCAGGATGAAATCGTAGCAAGTGAAAGCCCTGAAAAGTTGGAAAAGCACTTGAATTTGGAGGTTTATGAAAACATTTGTTTTGTATAGTAGATATGCCTGGCGCTCGATTCAGCGCGGCGGGCAGCGCAGCTTTTTTGCGATTCTGTGCGTCGCCGTCGGAGTAGCCTCCATTGTGGCTTTGCAAAGCACCGGGCTGGCGATTCAGGATGCGATTGTCGGCGATGCGCGGGCCAATGCGCGGGCCGACGTGCTGGTTACGCATCGCCAGATATATTTCACGCCCGAAGATTTGGCGAAACTGGACACCCTTAAACAAAATGGCACAATTCTGGATTACACCGCCAGCAACGATGGGAATGGCCTCGTGGTCAAAAAGCCGGACGGCAGCAAGAGCAACGAGTTCGGCAGCTATTATTTGAGCTTCATCGTGGACGCAACTAAATACCCCTTTTATGGGACGATGGAACTGAGCCAACCAAAGGGCAAAAGTCTCAAAGAGGTGCTGACCGGCCCAAATCAGATTGTAATGAATGCGAAAATGGCGACCAGCACCGGGGCTAAAGTCGGCGACAAGGTTAAAGGCGCGGCTGACCCCAAATCGCCCGATTTGCAGGTAGTGGGGATTTTGAGCAACAAAACTCCCAGTCCCGGCGACGGGCAGGCCGAATTTACCGGCTATAATTATACCTTGCTGGAAACCGCCCAGAAATTTTTCAAAATCGAGGATACTTTACCCAATCTGGTCTATGTCAAGACTAGCGATGCCGCCGGGTCGCAAGAAAAAGCCCGCGACGCGATAAAGGCCCTTTCGCCTTTGTTCGCGGCCCAAACCAGCCTGGAACGAAACGAGCAGATTCAGAAATCCACTCAGCAGCTTAAAGACGTGCTAGTCTATGTGGCCCTCATTTCGCTCTTGATTGGCAGTGTCGGAGTGGTCAATACTATGCTGGTAGTGGTAGGTCGGCGTAGCACCGAAATTGCCACGATTAAAGCCCTCGGCATGGAGTCAGGCCAGACCGTGCGGGTCTTTATGATTGAGTCGGCTATTCTGGGAGTAATCGGTAGCGTCGTCGGGGTAGTCCTGGGCGAGGCCTTGAGCCTGATAATGAGCCAGGTCGCCGGAGGGCTAGTCGCCCGCGAGTTGGCCTACAGCTTCTACTGGTCGCCAGTGATTATCGGCCTGATTACCGGGATAGTGACGGCGGTAGTTTTTGGCTTGCTTCCGGCCTATTCCGCCAGCAAGATACCTCCGGCCCAGGTCTTGCGCCAGAAAACCAATGCCCTGCCGCGCATCTCGATTTTAGCTACCCTCGGTATCATCGTCCTGATGACCCTGGTGATGGGCATTCTGGCGGGGGTTATTCTGAATGGACAACTGGGGCTGGGTATCATTCTGGCCTTTGTCACCCTGGTTTCGTGCGCCTTGCTGGTGCTGTTATTTAGCGGGATTTTGTGGCTGGTCGGTAAAATCCCCTTGCCTTTTGGCCTGAACTACAAAATGGCCCGGCGCAACCTGAGCCGCAACCGCGCCAAGAGCGCCACGACGATGTTGGTAATGATGGTCGGTATCTTCTCGATGTCGCTGGTCATTATTCTCGCCAGCAGCCTCAAGGATACCATCAAAGAAACCCTTGAGACCAGCTTTGGCTATAACATTCAGGTGGATGGCGGCAATGACGCGACTTCCCAGGCTTTGACCAAAGCTCTCGATAGCAATCAAGTGCCGGGCCTGAAAAACTATGTGCCGACGGCGCGAGCCAACGTCCGGTTGGTCAGTGGCGGTGGTGCAACTATCCCGGAATTGCTGGCCCGGAAAGAGGCACATGATAAAGCCCAGAACAGCCAGCAAGGTCAGGGCAATTTCGGAGGCTTTGACCTGGCCTTCCTGTTTGGCTTCCCCCAGGCTGACATTACCTCGATTTCCAAAAAAGTCGAAGGTGAGATGTTCGCCAACGACGACCAGATGATTATTGCCAAAGATGTCCGCGACACTTATGGCCTCAAGGTCGGCGACAAGATGGTGTATCAGGAGTTGTCTTCCGGTAAGCAATTAACCCTGACTATTTCCGGGGTGTTCGAGTCGAAGAGCTTTATTGTCAGCCTCGGCCCCGCCAATACCACGATTAAGCGCATTCAGCAGATTGCCGGGCATACTAACGAGTTTAACCTGAATGTCGAGCGCGGCAAAATCGAGCCAGCGATTAACTACATTAAGACGACCTTCCCCGGCCTCGACCCAACCGACCTATCGTTCATCACCAATGTCATCAACCAGTTGATTGATAACATTACGGCCTTCCCGATTTTGCTGGCGCTGCTTTCGCTGATAGCCGGGGCGGTGCTGATTGCCAATAACGTCGCATTGGCAGTGCTGGAACG
>JBBRSG010000083.1:0-29124 GCA_038245615.1 Chloroflexia bacterium
CACGGGATAAGACCGACGATTGAGCGTCATCTTTACTAACTGGAACTGGATAGAAGTTAGGCAAGATGGTAGCAACTTTTTCCCCATTTTCATTAGAAACAATCGCAGGGTTAGTAGTGAGGCGCAGGTCAGCAGCAGGGTTGTTGATTGAATATCCATAATAGTAGTAAGGTTTAACACGAGGAAAAGTTTCGTCGGTAATAGCTTCATACTGCAATGAAAACAATTGCTCCCTACCACTAAATTTAAGCCAATAACCCAGGAGTAATTCATCTTTTGGCCCGTAAATATCCGCTTCAATTTCAGCAGTTGGATTACTTTCATAACCTTTCCAGAGCCATTCGCCGATGCCACCGCCGATCCGAATTGGGGCAGCGAGGTCTTTGGGCGCAGCTTGTAAAAGGCTAAGAGCCTCAATCAAGTTGGATTTACCCGAACCATTTGGGCCAATAAGCACATTAAGGGGTTGCAGTTCTATTTCTTCGCCGTTGCTTCCAAACGAGAGTAAATTTTTCAGTTTTAGAGTTTTGATAAACTGTTTGCCATCCATGCTTCCACCTGACCTTAATTTCCTCAAAAATCGGGCATATATCCCGGATAATTTAAAGTATCACGAAAATAAGAGCAGAGCAATCATTTGCCGACTTATCATAGTCAGTCGGTGAAAATGTGTTTTCTGAAAATCAGAAAAGGGCTGAAAACGAGATAAACAGCCGGTTAAAGATAATAGCAAAATAAACAAAAGCCGCTTTTATCCAAAAGCGGCCTTTATTCATTCTAGCTTGCTGTAAATTTTTGTTGTGAATTTAGTCGAAGTCCTTCATTAAATTGGTTAGGGCTTCGCGGCTGGGGCGTAGTTTTTCGGCGGGCAAGGCCGAAAGCGGGGTAGCGCCCAGACGGTGAATCTCCGGTAGGGTTTGACGCGATTGGTCAATATATATCAGACCAGTGACGAATTCCTGATTGGCATGGGCCTCTTCCAGCAGGGCAGTAGCCTCCGCCCGACTGGTTGGGTCATAATCCTTGTCAATCTTGCGTAGCCGGATAGTCGGGCCGTCGTGCAGCTTGACTACCTGGGTCGTGCCGGGGTCGTAGTCCACCTGGATTTCGTCTTTAGCCTCGACAAAGCTGATGTCGTGCAGTCGCTCCTCGTGGGTCTTGCCATGATGATAACTCTTGGTCGAGTCGTCGTTGTTATTAAAGGTCACACAGGGGCTAATGATGTCCAGGACTGCCGTCCCATGATAGCTGAAAGCCGCCTTGAGTAGTTCGCGGACTTGCTTGGCATCGCCCGCAAACGAGCGGGCCACAAAACCGCAATCGCCGATAACCGCTTCCAGGCATAAATCAATTGGGGTCAGCTCATTCGTTCCGGCATATTTTAGCTTCTGCCCAATGTCGGCGGTGGCAGAAAACTGGCCTTTGGTCAGACCGTAGACCCCGTTATTCTCGATGATATAGACCATCGGCACATTGCGGCGAATCAGGTGCTTGTATTGGCCCAGCCCAATACTGCCGGTATCGCCGTCGCCACTGACCGCCAGCGCCAGCAGAGTGTGGTTCGCCATCATTGCCCCGGTTGTGACCGAAGGCATCCGACCATGTACCGCGTTAAAAGCGTGGGAGCGACCCAAGAAATAGGCTGGGGACTTGCTGGAACAGCCGATACCGCTCATCTTGATGACTCGGTGGGGTTCGAGACCCAGTTCCCATGCTACCGCGATAATCTGGCTGGAAATCGAGTCATGACCACAGCCCTGGCACAAAGTCGAGGGGCGGCCTTTATATTCCAGCTTATCGAGGCCGATACGATTCAGTTTTTCATTGCCCATCGGGGCGGGTTTGGTTTCGACAGTCATTACTGATTCTCCTTCTGGCTGTTCTCAGGCCGGACGGTCTCAAGAATTTTCTGGCTGATAAACTGGGCGGTTAGAGGCAGTCCATCGCACTTATTGACCGGGTAAAAGTGGGTAGCTCTTTCGGGGATGTGCAGTTGTAGAAGCTGCTTCATCTGCATATCAAAATTCAGCTCCACTACAAAGACTTGGTCGTATTGAGCCGTAAACTCGCGCACAGTTTCTTCCAGCGGCAAAGCCCGCAACCGCAAATAGCTGCTTTCAATACCTTGCTGTCGTAACATGTCGCGGGCCTCGACCACCGAAGGGTCGGTTGAGCCATAAGCGATAATCCCGATAGACGCGCCGGGACGCAAATCCACCACTGGCTTAGGAACTAAAGTCCGGGCAGTTTCGTGCTTGCGATGCAGCCGCATCATGTTCTCTTCCCAGTCTTCGGGGCGCTCGCTATAGGAGGCCTGGGCGTTGTGTCCTGTACCACGAGTAAAATAAGAGGCGGCAGGATGGCGATTGCCGGGCAGAGTACGATAGCCTACCCCATCGCCGTCTACGTCCTCGTAGCGTGCAAAAGTACCAAGCTTCTTGAGGTCTTCCTCGCTCAGGACTTTACCCCGGTTGAGTGGCTTTTCGGGATACTCAAACGGGTCGGTCATCCACAAATTCATACCCAGGTCGAGGTCACTGAGGACAAAGACCGGGGTTTGCAACTGTTCGGCTAAATCAAAGCTGGTGGTGCCAAACTCGAAGCATTCCGCCATCGAACCGGGCAAGAGACAAACGTGTTTGGTGTCGCCGTGTCCCAGATAATAGGTCGAGAGGACATCGCCTTGCGAAACGCGGGTCGGCAGGCCGGTACTCGGCCCCATCCGCATAATATCCCAGATGACCCCCGGTATTTCGGCGAAATAACCAAACCCGGCGAATTCACTCATCAGCGAAATACCCGGCCCAGAGGTGGCGCTCATGGCCCGCGCTCCGGCCCAACCCGCCCCTAAGACCATGCCGATTGCCGCCAACTCATCTTCGGCTTGTACTACCGCGTAAGTCGGCGTATCACTGTCGGGGTCAATCCGCAAGCTGGGTAGATAATCATTCATCGCATCTACCAGACTGGTCGAAGGGGTAATTGGATACCAGGCCACAAAATTGACCCCTCCAAAAATAGACCCTATTCCGGCAGCAGTGTTGCCATCAATCAGGATTTTGCCTTTGGTGGCATCCATCCGGGCGACTTTAAATGGGTCTTGTTTGGGTAAATTTTCACGGGTGTATTGGGCGGCAGCAGTAACTACTCCAAAGTTTAATTCTACCGGGCGACTTTTGCCCTTAAAGTGTTTGGTCAGGGCGTTTTTGATTTCTTCCGGTTCAATTCCCAGCAATTCCATCAGTGCGCCGACATACACCATATTGGCAATATAATCCTTGAGTTTGATGTCTACCCCGGATTCTTTGACAAAGGTTTTGACCGGCAAGGGATAAAATATAATATCGTCGCGGCGACCTTTATCCTGAAAATGCATATCGGAAGGGTGAATACAAACTGCTCCGGCTCTAAGCGAGGCTAAATCGGCATCGGCGGTCTGCACATTAAAAGCCACCAGAATTTCGGTTGCTTCGCGGCGGGCGGTATAGCCGTCCTTGCTGACCCGAATGGTGTACCAGGTCGGCAGACCCGATATATTAGAGGGGAAAATATTTTTGC
Organism: Chloroflexia bacterium; assembly: GCA_038245615.1. Lineage (GTDB taxonomy): Bacteria > Chloroflexota > Chloroflexia > Chloroheliales > Chloroheliaceae > 54-19. Next base: position 3,559 of record JBBRSG010000083.1, read on the forward strand.
CGTTGACCGGGATGCCCATCTTAAAGAGCGTCCGTATCAAGGTGTTGTTAGCGGTCTGGCTGCCTGAACCATTGACAGTGGCAACTACAATCGTAAAGTCGTTGACCACTTCTGGGGCTGAGGTCTTCTCGGCTGATTGCTCCATGAGCATACTCATAAGGTTTTCTACCTCCTTGTAGCAAACCTCACTGTGTGGCCTGCGCCGAAACTAACCTGGAGTCATGTCGGCGTGCGGGTCAACCTCGTGATCTTCCTCCGTGGAGTCGTCGTTCACGGCTGGGCCAATCACAGGAGGCATAACTGGGACTACATTATCTTCCATCGCACCCATATGGCGTTGGGCATCGTGGCTGCTTTTTGACGGCGGCAACGGCTTGCCCTCGTGCGAGGCTTCATCGGCATCGTGGTCGTGACCTGCTCCGGCGGCAATTCCCGTCGGGGTAGGGTGTTCGTGGCTCATAGTCTACCATCCTTCCTGGTGATGACCCCTGTTACGGGGCTAAACTAAGTGCCAACCTCTTTAGCCGATGTCAACTAAGTGTTCCCATGATAGCATATTTAAGGCTAAAGAGGCTGACTTTTACGAATAAGTTATAGCTATTCTAGCTATCAGGCCTGGCTATGCCTTACTATCGGCTTCACGCGCCCGCAGATAGTCTAAAAATACCTGCCCGGAGTTTTCGATATGGCTTTGCAAAAGTTGTCCGGCTAAATCACTATTTTTGTGTCGAATGGCCTGGAACAGCTCGGCATGTTCGTCCCGCGATTGTGCGGCCCGCCCCGGCACATACCATAGGGCGCTAAACGGGAAATGCTTCCATAAATCCTGAATCATTTGCTTGAGCAGGGGCATTTTGGCTTCTTCGTAAATGCATAAATGCAAATCGTAATTTAGCTGAATAATATCGCCGCTTCGGGCCTCTCGAATCGCCTCGTCCATCGCCGCATGATATTCTTCCAGGTCATTTAGCAGTTGCTCAAGTCGGTCAGGGGCGTTTTTGAGGCGGGCCATCGCCTCACGCAGGGCATAGGTTTCCAGCATTGCCCGTATCTTATAGCGTTCTTCCATCTCCGCCGGGTCTACCCGACTGACAAATACACCCTGATGTGGAATTGAAGTTACCAGCCCTTCGGCTTCAAGCTTGCGAAGAGCCTCCCGCACCGGGGTACTGCTTATCTGGAAACGGGCCGCCAATTCCTCTTGCCGCAGCTTTTGGCCTGGCAGAAGCTCACCCTTAGCGATAGCCGTCCGCAATTGCTCGACAATATAATCTCTCTTGAGCTGGAAGCGATTTTCTACACTCATTATAACTGTTCCCGTCAGATTGTGCTAATCAGTAGGCGAGGGATCGAAAATCTGAAATCTGAAATCGAAAATTAGAGGAAGATACGATGAGAATTAAGTTCTCTAATCATAAATATGGCCCTGAAATTTCAACCTGGTAAATGGTTAATTTTCGATTTTCGATTTCAGATTTTCGATTCCTTATCCGACGGCATCAAGGTACTCAGGGCGACCACTACCAGGGGGAGAAAGGCCAAGACTACCATCGTGTGTCCGATACTGGAGACATCGGCGAATTTGCCCAGGGCGGCGGCTCCTAGCCCACCTGCTCCGAAAGCCAGCCCTAACGTCAGTCCTGAAGCCAGTCCTACCCGGTTGGGCAGCAGTTCTTGAGCCATTACCACCGTCAGCGAAGATGCGCCCATCAGGGTTGCTCCCACGATAGCCAGCGATACGACCAGCACAAACCCAGTGCTATTCAGAAAAAGCAGCAGCAAGGGTGTGACGACAATCAGTGACCCACCAACGACTAATTTGCGGTCAAAGCGGTCTCCCAACCGCCCGCCCAAAAGCGTACCAACTGCCCCCGCAAACAAGAATACCGACAGCAGAAAAGCGGCATAGCCTTTATTATCCTGCGACAGGGAAATGAAATAGAGCGGGATGAATGTCACTAGTCCGGTCTGTACCATCGCCCGAACACTGATAATCGAAATCAAAATAGAAAGTGGCCCGGCAATCTTGCGACGGGCTGCCGCCGGAGTATTCAAGGCTTTGGCCCTGACGCGGCTTTGGGCAAGAGCCGCCTGACGGGTATAGAGCGGTAACAAGCGCCAAAGCAAGGTTGCGCTGAGAATACCGGGGATTAGCATAAACAGTTCGCCGCTCTTGCCCAACCAGCCAATCAACAAGGTGACGAATATTGGGCCGAGGGCATAGCCGATATTGCCGCCAACAAAAAATATCGAAAGACCACTGGCCTTTTTCTCACCACTCACATAATTAGCGTTGCGCGACCCTTCCGGGTGGAAAGCCGCCGAACCCAACCCACTGATGATTACGGCTACCAACACCAGACCGTAAGACGGCATGAAAATTATCATTACCATGCCCGCCGCCGTCAGCATCGTGCTAAAAGGCAACAACACCCGCAGCGAGCGTTTGTCGCTGATAATGCCGAAAAGAGGCTGTATCAGGGAAGAAGTAAAACTGTTCAGAGTTACAATCAAGGCTGCCGCCGCATAATCCAGTCCAAATGTTATGTAAAGCATCGGTATTAAAACCGAAAGCGAACTGGTCTGCATGTCAACCGTCATGTGGCTAAACGATAAGGAAAACAGCCCCAGCTTATTTATTTTTGCCGGTTGCTCTTGGCTTTCAGCGATAGCGGGGGTCGCAGTTGCCTCTTGAATCGCGCTATTCGGTAAAGTCGTAGTCTGCAACTTTTTCTCCTTCAAAAAAGTGGTCAGTGGTCAGTGGTCAGCTGAGTGCTGAATGCTAAGAAAATACCCTTGACCACTTTCAATCGTAAATCGTAAATCGTAAATCGTCCTATTCCCCGGTTTGTCCGTCAATAGTTTCGCGCAGGAAATCGGCATGTCCATTATGGCGGGCGGTTTCTTCTATCATATGAACCAATATCCAGCGCAAGGTATGGTCGCGGCCCGGCATTTTTACCACCGTTTCCAAAGAATTTGCCGTCGAAATCTTGCGTGACTCCTCGATGGAGGTCTGATATAAGGCTATCACCTCGTCGGTGGTTTCATTTGCTTCAATCCGAAAATCGGCATCGGGGTCTTCCTTAGTCCAGGGGACACTCAAGTCCCGATTTTCAAAGGCAATCTGAAACCAGTGGCGCTCGACATAAGCCAGGTGCTTGACCAGCCCCAATAGCGACATACTAGACTTGGTGGGGGTACTGCGTAAATCGGCATAGCTTAAACCCTGTAATTTTAATAAGATTGTGGCGCGATGGTAGTCCAAAAATGCTTCCAGCATCTCCCTTTCGGGGGCGGCCTTTGGCGGGTCAATTCGAGTATCTTCCATAGTCTTTATACAAGCCTTTCGTTTTCATCCACACTTCAATTGCTCAATTCACAAGTCGCAATAAATGGTGCTTAAAGCAAGTCAATAGGCCCGAAAATGTCTCCTAAAATTAGATATAATATCTAGTGGAGAAATTCTAACAGCCCTGCCATTGGCTGTCAATCAATCCTCCGATAAGCTCATAGCCGTTTTCTTTCGTGGAATATACCGAATATGCTATACTTTATTTAGCCCGGTGAGGGCTTGCCAGCTTGATAAAACCAGGATTTTAGTTCGAGGAGTAGTCCCATGTCGGGATGGGTGCAAGCTTCGCTATATGTTGCGCTGTGTCTGGGTCTATTAATAGTGACCCTGTTGGTTTTGCGGGCGACTTTCCGCAGTTTTCAGGTACAATGGCTCGAAATGCGGCTACGTAAGCAACTGGCGGTCAAACAATATAGCGCCGCCCTGACCACTATCGAGCAAGCCCTCAAAATTGATGCCGCTAACAACTTTTTTTATCTACAACGCGCCAAATTACACGCCGAAATCGGCGATTACCCGGCGGCTGAAGCAGATTTTACCGAGGGAATGCGGTTCGCGCACGGCGCACCGGCCTATGCTGGGCGTGCCTCAGTCCGATTGGCTCTGGGTCGCCCCAAAGATGCCCTGATTGATGCTAATCACGCTATCGCCTGTAGCCGCTTCTGGTGGAAAGGCTACTACGAGCGGGGGCGGGTCTATGCCTTTCTTGGTCACTACCGGGTGGCGCTGGAAGATTTCAATCAAGCCCTCGAACTGAACCGAACCCCGCCCCCTGAACTTCAGCAGGCCCATTCCAAAGCGGCGGCCCAACTTGAGGAAGTAGCCTTATAATCAACTAAGTGCCGATGATAAGCTCTTAAACGATGATAAGCTCTTAAACATAGAACAAGATAAAGAGGTAAACCAAGACGGTGACTGCTAAAAAGCTGTCAATTCGGTCAAGTACTCCGCCGTGACCGGGTATGAGCTTGCCCGAATCTTTAGTATCAAAGCGGCGTTTGACCCACGACTCAAACAGGTCGCCCAAAATCGAAACTACCGCCAGACCAAACCCAAGCGGCAAGGTCAAATAGATTGGAATATTCAGGGCCAGCCCGCCGACCAACCCTACTCCCAACATGGCAGTCAGAATACCGCCAATCGCACCCTCAACCGTTTTTTTAGGGCTGATTTTGGGGGCTAGTTTATGCCTACCAAAGAGCCGCCCAAAAGCATAGCCGCCGGTATCTGCTCCCCACGTCCCCAGACAAATCAGCACAATCCACCAGATAGCTTCCTCGTTGGCGTGGTCGGCCCGAATGAGGGCCAGCAAGCCCAACGGCAACCCGGCATAGACCGGGGCAAAGACCGTTATCCCCCAATCCTGCCAGAGGCTGACCGACCCTTTATCGGCGCGAGAACGCAGGGCGATAACCGGCAAAGTTATTATCGCCAATATCCCAATCAGGGCCAGCATTAGCAGGGGATAGCGCAAATACCCTAGTAAGCTGAAAAGAGCCGCCACCGAATAGCCCGCCCATTCTAAAGGCCGAAAATGATAGGGCGAATTGCTCGCCATAGTATAAAATTCATAGGTGGCGATGACAGCAACAAACGCCGTTCCTAGCGCGGTGGTCGCGGGACTGAGCCAAATTATAAATAAGACTGTCGGTATCAATACCACAGCACTGGCAATACGTTGCCCTAACATTCCCCGCCTCCCGATAGACATTATAGAAATTGTAGAATAGAGATTGCAGATTGGGATGGATTATAGCATAAAAGCCGTCACAAGCCTTAAAATCTATCTGACTGCAAACCAGTCGGTATATAGATTTTGTTCCGGGCCAAGCAAATTAGGGGCGAAACCCGCCAGCCGTTTATTGGCAATCAGGCGACCTTCTTCGGCATATAGAAAAAGATAAGGCAATTCTTCGGCTTCGATTGCTTGCACCTGGGCCAGCCATTCTTTGCGGCGGGTGGGGTCGCTTTCACTGATGGCTTTAGCGTACATATCGAGCAGACGCGGATTTTCGTAAGCCCCGCTATTCAGATTTGGGCCACCCCGCCAGACATCCCCAAAATTTTCGGGGGCATAGTCCGCCGTCCAGCCCGATAAAAACAGGTCGAAATCGGCTTCCGGGCTGGCTAGAAACCGCTGGTAGTTATTAAAATCGAAATTCCGCAACTCAACTGCAATCCCCAATCCGGCGAAACTGGTCTTGAAGCTATTCGCCAGCCCTTCATATAGCGGACTAGGGGAATTATAGACCAGCTTGATATTAACTGGCTTGCCAGTTTTGGTGGTCAGCTTGCCATCTTTAGTGCTATAACCAGTCTGTTTGAGCAATTCGCGGGCTTTATCCAGGTTCAGCTCATAGCGGGCCGTCCCTGGATTAAAGGCCGGATGCCAGGGTGCAAGGCTGCTATTCATAGAACGACCCAGCCCAAAAGCCAGTTTTTCGACTATCGCCCGCCGGTCTAGCGCCCACGCCAGAGCTTGCCGCAAGGCTTTATCTTGCCATTCGGGTTTATGAAAATTGAACCCGGCAAAGTACCAAACCGGACGACCAGGATTCCAGTTATAGGCCTGGACATTGGGCAACTTGGCGAAGTCGGCGAAATCGGCAGCGACGGGCGCAAAGAAATCCAGTTCGCCGCTTTTAAGTTTTTGCAAAGCCACCTGGCTATCCGGCACGATAAAGAAAGTCAGGCTGTCCAGGCGCGGAGTGGGATAAATCAGCGAAGCCGAGTTGCGCTCGAAAATCAGATAATTCCCGCGTTTCCATTCCTTGAGCTTCCACGGGCCACTGACGATTGTCGGCCCGTTGGCCTGGAGGTTTTTGGACAAATCGTTCCAATCGGTCTTCTCCCAAACCTGACGCGGCAAGGGTTCAATCACATCGGCCCGGCTGACAATATCAGAACTGACCGTGTGCAACTTGATTTTCAGGGTGCGAGGGTCGGGAGCTTCGTAGCTTTCGATGCCGCTTGAGGTCGGGTCGGCGGCGTTAAAGAAGGCTTCGCGGGCCAGTCCCCAGCCATTTTCGGACTTGCGGACTTGCTGGTAAGTCCAGAGATAGTCGGCGCTGGTCAGAGGAGTGCCGTCACTCCATTTTAGCCCTTCCCGCAGGGTAAAAGTTACTATTGTATCGCTAATTGTCCAGCTTTCGGCGGCGGCGGGTATCGGCAAAAGGGTGGCAGGGTCGCGGCGGGTGAGGGCAGCGGCAAACAGCAAATTCACGAGGGCTGTGCCGGAAGGATTGTTGCGCTTGTAGGGGTGTAAGGTCAAGGCATCATTCAATAGCCCTCCACTGGCCTTGCCGCCCATCACCACTGGCGGAGTCGGAGTTGACATCGGGGTGGGAGTGACCGGGAGCGGGCTATAAGTCGGGGTTGGCGGCGGAATAGTCGGCACAACATTGGTAATTGGGCCAGCTACCCCGGTACGCAAGCCGCCCGGCTCGGTGGTAGGCCCCCCATTTGTTCGGGTCGGCTCGGCTTCACAAGCCCCCAATAGCGGCAAAAGTAGCAGCAATAAAGCGAGCAGTAAAAATAGCTGGCTGAACCTAAATCGGTTTGGGCTATAAATCCGGGTTAAATAACTACGGCGCATCCTTCGAGTACCAGTTCAGATAGGCCGGGAAAGCGTCCCAGGCCAGCATCCAGCGCGGCAGATTTAGCATACCCGCCCCGCCGGGGTCAACATTATTGCTCATTACAGTATAAGCCTGCAAAGTATACAGGAAAAAGTAAGGCGCGTCATCCACCACCAATTGTTGCAATCGCTCGTAGACCTGACGGCGGCGAAAAGCGTCACTATCCGAGGCCAGCCGCAACCCTTCGGCAAAAAGGCTGTCTACCTGCGGATTACTATAGCCGCCAAAATTCTGCCCACCCCGACTGACTAGCTGGCTCTTAAAATCGTCGGCATCGGCAGCCCCCGATTGAAGGCTGAGGCCGATTTCCAGGTCGTACTGGCCTTCACTGCGCCGCTTTTGATAGGTTGCACTATCCAGCTTGTTGAGATTCACGTTCAAACCTAACTGCTGATATTGCTGGCGCAAATAGACCGCAATCGCTTCGGCTTCGGGGGAACGGTCAGGATAGATGAGTTCCAGGGATAGAACCGGTCTGCCAAACGGGTCATTCAGCTTGTCGCCCGGTTCGCGCTGACTATAACCCAATGTAGCCAGCCCATCGCGGGTGGCCCGGACGCTAAAGCGCCCCGGATTAGCTCCCTTCAAGGCATATTCGTTACTCACTGGCAAGAACCCTATTTGTTCGCTCGCCAACCCATTTTCAACGGCGGCAATCAGGCTGCGGACATCCAGCACCCGATTTAGGGCCTGACGGACGGCTTTGGATTGCAAAAAGCTGTTATCCAGATTATAGCCGATATAGCGCCGCCCACTATCAAGCGGAGTCCAGCGATAGACCGAAACCGAATTATTCTCGCGGAACTGGTTGAGCCACCCGCCCGGCAGAGCATGAAACGTCCAGTTAATCACCCCGGTTCGCAAGCTATCGTAAAGCTCATCCATGTTCGCCAGCAGCTTGAGATTAATCCGGTCAAGATTGGGCCGCCCCGCCGTGAAACCGAGAACTGGCGAAAAAGAAAGCCCGCTCTGGTCGGGGCGATACGGGCCACTGACCACCGTCGGACGGATGATTTCGGGATTGCGGTCAGGCGCGGCAAAAGGATAGCGACTCCAGACTTTAGCGGGGAGCGGCTCAATCAGACTCAAGGTTTGCAGAGCGGTAGCGTAGCGGTCATCAAAAGTGAAAACCAGGGTGCGTAAATCCGGGCCGGTGACATTAATCCGGCGCAATTCGGTCATTCGCGGAAACTTGTTTTCGGGCAGTAGGGCATTATTGAAAGCAAAAATATAGTCCGCCGAGGTAATCGAACTACCATCGCTCCACCGCAAATCCTCGCGCAGGGTAAAAGTAAATTTCCGCCCTTCATTGTCCAGTTGCGGCATTCCCAGGGCCGCCAGTGGCTTCCAGTCCAACCGCACCGGGTCGCGGTAGAGCAGGCGAGCATTCCAGACCAGCCGTTGCAGGTGAAGGGATATATCGCTCAGGTCAGGGGTATAGGGCGAGAAATTGCGGTTCTTGAAGTCGCTATCCAGCACGCCAACCGTGAGCGTACCCCCAGTTCGGCGCACCGGCAAGACCGGGACTTGATTGCCGGGGGTAATTGCCGGGGTCGGGGTAACGGGATTGGTGGTGGGCTGGGCGGTTGCCGTCGCCGCAATCACCGGAGTAGCGGTAGCTGTCGGCGGGATTGGCGGTAGGCTGGGGGTGGCGGTAGCCGGAACAGGGGTCGGCAGGGCTACCGTCGGCGGTGGTTCGATAGAAATAGTTGGAGTATTAGCCGGTAAGGTCGGACTAAGAGTGGCGGCAGTCGTCGCTGTCGGACTAAGAGCCGGACTGGTAGTCAGCAAAGTGGCAGTAGCAAGCGGCGGGGTAGGGGTAACATTCGGAGCCACCGGAGTCGGCGTGACATCGGCACAGGCCGTCAACAACACCAATAAGATTAGAAGAATGAGGGGACGGGGGACGGGGGTCAGGGGTCGGGGGTCAGAGGAATGAGAGGAAGCCATGAGGGATGCACCCCGGCGGGTGGGTTGAAGCAGCCAGAATTTTAGCTGATAGCTGAACGCTAATAGCTGACAGCTTCCCCCCCGTCGCCCATTTCTCATCCTTTTTCTTTAAGGCGCGGGTCGAAGGCATCGCGTAGACCGTCCGCCAGCAAGAAGATACATAGCACCGTGATAAAAATCATTACCCCAGGAAAAATCGCCAGCCAGGGAGCATCGGTCAAATGTCCATTGCCATCGGCAATCATATTACCCCAGCTTGGGATTGGTACCGAAATACCGTAGCCCAGATAAGAAAGGCCCGCCTCGCCCAACATTGCCCCTACTACATCAAAAGCCGCGACCACCAAAATGGTCGAAACCAGATTCGGCAGCAAATGAATTCCCATAATCCGGCTATTGTTAGCACCCATCACCAGGGCTGCATCTATATAATCCCGGCTCCGCAAGCTCAAAGTCGCGCCCCGAATCTGGCGGGCGTTCCCGGCCCACGACAACAGCCCAAAGGTTATGGAAAGTGATAATACGTCCGGCTTGAAGTAAAGACCGAGGATAATCAGCAAAAACAGGGTCGGTACATTGGCTACAATTTGATAGGCCGCGTTTACCACATCATCCACCCAGCCTCCGAAATAGCCTGCCAACAGACCGAGCAAAGTTCCGATTATGCCACTGATGAGGGCCACCAGAAATCCGACTGAAAGTGAAACTTGCCCACCCCATAATAACCGTATCAGAATATCTCGGCCTAGCTCATCCGCTCCCAGAATATGACCGGCAGTACCGGGCGGTGCATAAGAATTTAGCAAATCTTGCTCGTCACGGGTAAAGCCAATAACTTTTTCCAGCAAAGGCGCACAAATTGCCAATAGTGCAATAATTACAAAAATAATCATAGATATCAGGCTCACCCGGTCGCGGAGGAACCGCTCAAAAGCACTCGCAAAGAAGCCTTTTGAGAGCGACTTGCGGCGCTTATCCGAGAGCGGGGTTGGCCCGACGGGGGGCGCAGTTCTTTCAGAAACTTGGCTCATTTTATACTACCTTCTACTAACAGGCCGAAGGTCAAGTGTCACAATCAACCTAATTCGGTAAATATGGTCAATTCAGCTTAGAAGTTAGTCTAATTATAGCGGATACGTGGGTCAACCCAGACATAAGCAATATCAGCCAAAAAGGTGCCGATTATGGTTAGAGTTGTGCCGATTATCAGGAGGGCCAGCAGAATCGAATAATCACGGGCGCTGGCGGAATTGACAAATAGTTGTCCGATACCAGGCCAGTTAAAAATACTTTCGGTCAGAGCCGCTCCACCCAAAATCGAAGGTAGAAATGCCCCCATCAGGGTCACTACCGGAATGAGCGAATTGCGTAGCACATGGCGACGACTGACCTCGTTATAGGGCAAGCCTTTGGCGTTGGCCGTCCGTACATAATCCTGACCGAGGGTATCTATCGTTTCACTCCGTACAAAACGGGTAAAGGCCACCATTGCGCTGGTACTCAAAAGCAGGGCGGGGATAATGATATGGATAAACCAATCCCCAATTCCCTGATCGCCCTGGCCTTGTGGAAACCATTTTATGGTGTTCGCCAGAATTGTAATAATAATCAGACCCAACCAGAAGTGGGGAACTGCGCTGCCAATTACCGTAAAAATACGGACAACATTATCACCCAGCTTGCCACGATGCCGGGCGGCATAAACCCCCAATGGAACTCCAACCAGGGCAATTAAATAGCTCATAAGGCCAAGCTGGAAAGTTGGGCCTAGTTTAGTCCAAATAACCTCTACTACCGGGCGGCGGGCATACGAATATGCCACCCCGAAATCCAGTTGCAGGGTGGCCCACAACCACTTAAAGTACTGGACATACATCGGTTCATCCAGACCTCTGGCTTTGCGAATTGCGGCGATTTCGGCTGGCCCAATATTTTTATTCTCGAAATAAAGGGCTTCCGGGCCACCGGGCGCAACCCTGGTCAGGATGAAAGATAGCGTCATGATGGTAAACAAAAGCAGCAAGGATTGAATTAGTCGCCGAACGATAAATCGCGTCATTTCTATTGCGTTTCTCTATTTCGCACTTTTTATACTTCTCAAGGAACGAGGCCGGGTAAGGCTAAATTGCAATCACCGGGAGTGATATGGACAATTTAGCCTCACATGCCTTTTTGAATTCTTTCGTAAGGGCGCACTACGGTGCGCCCCTACCATCGAACGTGGGCTGCAAAGCTAATAAAGATGAACCTGGCGAATTAGTTGGCCTGGTAAGCCCAGGTACTAATTTGCTCATCGTAATAGAGCCGGTCTAGCACGGGAACTTTGACCCCCAGCAGGTTCTTGGATGAAACCGACTGCGAGGTCAGGGCATAGAGATAGTAGATCGGCAGGTCATCGCTTAGGATTTTCTGAATCTCTTTGTAAATCAAAGCCCTTTTAGCATCATCCGGCTCGGCAAAACCTTTGTCAAAGAGTTCATCAATCTTTGGGTTGCTATAACCCTTGCGATTCTGGGTGCCGCCCTTGTCCTTGCTCTTGAGTTGGCTTTTGGTGCCATCAGGGTCGGGCGGAATCCCCCCACCGTAGTTCGCCAACGACAGGTCGTAATCCAGAGCGGTGACTTTCTTGACGTAGGCGTTAAACTCCTGACCGTCTACGTTCACCTTGATCCCCAGCTTTTTCATCTGCTCCTGAATATAAGCAGCCTGGAGCTTGCGCGGATTAGAGGTAGTCGGATAGACTACCGAAAATTCCACCGCCTTGCCACCTTTATCCTTCAAGGTATCGCCGTCTTTGACATAACCGGCATCTTTCAAGACTTGGGCTGCTTTGTTTAGGTCGTAATCATACTTGGTGACTTCTGGGTTATAGAAAACCTTATCGTTGGGGTTGACAAAACTATTGGACAGAATCCCCAAGCCCGCATCCGCCGCCTTGAGCAAGGCAGCCCGGTCAATCGAATGGGCTACCGCTTGGCGGACGGCTTTATCGTTGAACGGAGCGCGGCTAAGATTGAACTCAAGGTTGCGATACCCACCGTTGACCCCGGCCCAGTCGTACAGCACGATGCTGCTATTGGCTTTGGCATCAGCGTATTGGGAAGGCTGGATATTGGGAGCATATTGACCCTGACCGGCCTTGACTGCCTCATAGGGCGCGGTTGGGTTAGCTGAGGGCAGATAAGTAATTGTCTCGAAGTTGGCTACCCCTTTGTAATAGTTCGGGTTGGCCTGGATTACAATCTTTTCGTCCAGTTTGAACTCTTTCAAGGTGTAAGGGCCACTGGTAACGGTTGGCTTCAAGATTTCAGGATTTTTCTGGTTGTCATAAAAAGGATACTGCGACCAGAGGGCCTTCTTGAGCGGGTTAACCGAACCACAAGTGCTGAGGCTCAGGTTTTTGGGAGCTACATCCTTGAGCTTGCATGTCAGGACATTGCCCGCCAAGGTATAGCTTTCGATTTTCTGGAGGGTATCAATCCCGACATAGTTATTATCAGGCTGGGTCTTATCCTCAATGCTGGCCTGCTGGATACCGTAAAGATAATCATCGGCAGTAATCGGCGAGCCATCGCTAAATTTTAGACCGCTTCGCACCGTGAAAGTAAAGGTTTTCAGGTCGGTACTAATGGTCAATTTTTCAGCCGCGCCATAGCGCCAACGCTGGTTAAGCGAGTCAAATTCCAGCAAGGACGTGCCAAACAGATAATTGGCTACGTCGTTCCAGGAAGAAGTAAAGTTGACCGCTTGCGGGTAGGGGTGCAGGTCAGGGGTCAATTGCTTGCCCAGACTGACCCAATTCAGGTTGCCACCCTTCTTGGCTCCGGCAGGCAGGGCCGGATAGGGCTGGAATGGATAAACCCCCGATTCGTCAGCTTTCACATCGCCAGCCGGAGCAGCGGCGGTGGTGGTCGCGGCGGCAGCGGTCGTAGCGATTGCTGCCGTTGTGGTCGCTGCCGCCGCCGTAGTCGCAGCAGCGGCGGTGGTCGTGGTGGCAGCAGTGGTCGCAGCAGCGGCGGTAGTTGCGGCAGCAGTGGTCGCGACCGCTGTCGTCGCGGCAGCCGTTGTCGCGGCCGCTGTGGTAGCGACCGGGGCAGTGGTCGCGGTCGGGTCTCCGCAAGCTGCCAGTAACAGGCTGGCTAACAAAGCCAGCACCGTCAAATAAGGTAATCTCTTTCGCATTGGATTAATCTCTCCTTACAAATCTTACAAATCTCACAAATCTCACAAATCTTACAAATCTCACAAATCATTGACTAACCATGACTAATCATTGACTAATCACTAAGACATCCCCAACCCCAGCTTGCCACTTGCCACATCTTCGGCAAAATGACAGGCCGCGAGATGCCCTCCACCGACATTTCGGAAGGCCGGTTCTTGTTCCTTACAGATATTTTGGACTAGCGGGCAACGGGTGTGAAACCGACAGCCCGACGGCGGGTTGACCGGCGAAGGTACATCCCCGGTCAGGATAATTCGCTGACGGCGCTTCTCTATTTTGGGGTCAGGCATTGGCACCGCCGACAACAAAGCGCGGGTATAGGGATGGGCCGAGCGGACATAAATCTCGTCGCGGTCAGCCAGTTCCACGATTTTGCCCAGATACATCACCGCCACCCGGTCACTGATATGGCGTACTACCGATAAATCGTGGGAGATAAACAGATAGGTCAGGCCCAGCCGCTGCTGCAATTCTTCCATCAGATTGACCACCTGGGCCTGAATGGACACATCCAGGGCCGAAACCGGCTCGTCCGCCACGATAAAAGAAGGCGAGGCCGCTAAAGCGCGGGCAATTCCGACCCGTTGGCGCTGCCCGCCCGAAAATTCGTGGGGATAGCGGTTGCCATAATAACGCGCTAATCCGACCAATTCCAAAAGCTCCCCAACCCGCTCCTGCCGTTCTTTGGGGTTGCCAAGCTGATGAATGGTCAAAGGCTCGGCTATAATATTATTGACGGTCATGCGGGGGTTAAGACTGGCGTAGGGGTCCTGGAAAATCATGGTCATATTGCGGCGGGTGGCCTTGAGTGCCGCCCCACTCAGGTCGGTAATATCCTGACCCTGAAAAAATATTTTGCCGCCAGTGGCTTTGCTCAGATGCAAAATTGTGCGCCCGGTAGTGGATTTACCACAACCCGACTCGCCGACCAACCCCAGGGTTTCGCCCTTCTTGACATCAAAGCTGATACCATCTACTGCCCGGACTGCCCCGACCTTTTTCTGGAAAATAATCCCCTGATTAATCGGGAAATGCATCTCTAAATCGCGCACACTCAAAATGGTATCCGGGCTGATTTGAGCCGCCCCGCCAGCTACCGCGCCCTGGCTGGCAATCCTGGTATTTTGGGAATTACTTGCTTGTTCAGTCATTTAATCCTGTACATTCTGGCTAGGACTGTAAAAGTTGTCCCTAAACCGCAACCGAGTCGCGTTTGGTTGCCGGGTCGCCCATCCGTACCTCGGCGTGACAGGCGATAAGATGCTGGTCATACTGGTTGGTGGCCTCAAACTCTTCGCTGGATGCGGCTTCCAAGCCGCCATCCGCCGCAACCGTCACCGGGCTACTGTAAGCCCCGGCCCGTATTCTAATTGGTACGTCCCGCAATAATGGCAAAACGGTGGGACAAATGTCCAGTGAATAATCGCATCGAGCCACAAACGGACAGCCTGTCGGCAAATCCAGCAAATCGGGCGGCGACCCCTGAATCGGTTCTAAGAGTTCGCGGCGAGATTCATCAAGGCGAGGAATAGATTTGAGCAGACCCATCGTGTAGGGATGGCGGGGATTAGCGAATAGCTCTTCGCTGGTCGAGGTTTCGACCACATGCCCGGCATACATCACCTGGATGCGGTCAGCCATGCCTGCGACTACTCCCAGAGCGTGCGTAATTAGCATGACTGCCGTCCCGGTTTCCTTTTGCAAATTTTGGAGCAATTCCAGGATTTGAGCCTGTATCGTAACATCCAGGGCGGTAGTCGGCTCATCGGCGATAATCAGCTTGGGGCGGCAAGCCAGACTCATGGCAATCATCACCCGTTGTCGCATCCCGCCCGAAAAATGATGGGGATAACTCTTGATGCGATCCGCCGCATTGGGGATGCCGACCAGCTTGAGCAAATCGGTGGCCTCTTTGCGAGCCTGTTCGGTAGTCATCCCCAGGTGAGTCATCAAGGGTTCAGAGAGTTGCCGTCCAACCGTCAGCACCGGGTTGAGCGAGGTCATAGGGTCCTGGAAAATCATGGCGATTTCCTTGCCGCGCACTTTCCGCATTTCCTTGTCGTTGAGCTTGAGCAAATCCCGGCCCTCGAACAGGATTTCACCTCCCACAATTTTGCCAGGCGATTGCACCAGCCGCAAAATTGAGAGGGCGGTGACACTCTTGCCACTTCCGCTTTCGCCGACTACGCCCAGGGTTTCGCCTTTATCTATCGTAAAGGAAACATCTTCGACGGCCTTAACTACCCCATCTTTAGTTTTGAAGTGGGTTTGCAAATTTTTGACTTCGAGCAGAGCTGCCATCAGGCGAATCCCTCATCCCTAAAATGTGGAAACTAAATACCGATAAACCAGAATAATAATCTTGAAATGAAATGCGTTTTAACAGGGATAGACTGGATGTACAGGATAAAACACTTGGTGGTGAGAAAATCCTGAATATCAAGACTATTTTAAAACTCTCTGTTAAATCTACTGGCGTTATTGCACTCCGCCGATGGGGTTCGTGCGAAAATAAATTAGAGCGCAACCGACCTTTTAGGAGAAAGGCCAGATCAAACCTGAAAATAACTTTTGACCGCCGCAGCCCTGCCAGGAGTGAAGCGGAGACTATTTTCAGGCGAATTAGGAAGCAATTATTTTACTTCTCTGGTTAATTAAGATTAATGTTAGCATAATCCTGAGTAATATGCAAACCTTTTTGAAATGTGGTTAGGTTACTGTCGGGGTTAGGTTCTCTAATAATGGTGCGAATCTCTCGGTCAAGCCAAAAAGTAAGCTTGTTGTAATCTTCGTATGATATAATTTTGATAAAATCTGGTAATTAAGATAATTAGTCCTGTTGGTGTGTACCAGTGTCTATTATAGCCAAACTTTTAAATTGGCTGGTAAGGTTCGAGTTCAAGCGAAAAAGAAATGTCTGATACCTCGCTCAATTCAAATTTAATTTCAAATTCAAATGAGGCCGAGCGCATCGCCGCGCTCTATCGCTATGAAATCCTGGATACGGCCCCGGAAGAGGCTTTTGACCGCTTGACCAGCCTGGTCGCGCAGATCTTGAATGTGCCAATTGCCCTTATTACTTTGGTAGATAGTGACCGCGTTTGGGTTAAATCGGGTTTTGGCACAGATATAACTCAAACCAGCCGAATTCCAGGGTTTTGTTCGACAGCCCTCAACTACCCATCCATTTATTCCGTTCCAGATACTTTGGAGAATGCCGATACTAAATCTCATCCGATGGTGACTGGGGAAATGGGGATTAGATTCTACGCCGCCGCCCCAATGCGAAATTCGGCGGGCTTTGCCCTGGGAGTACTTTGTATAATGGGCCGCCAACCCCGCCAGCTTTCGGCCCAGGACGAAAACTATCTGGTACACTTTGCCGCTTTAGCGATGAATTTAATCGAAAGCCGATTGAACGAAACCCGCTTGCGCGAGAGCGAAGAACGATATCGCTCGCTGGTCGAGTTTTCACCCTTTGGGATTTATGTTCAGGTCGGCGGTAAGATGGTTTATGTAAACCCGACTGCCGCCCGATTATATGGTTCAGAAAATGCGTCGGAACTTATCGGGCGGAAAACTGGCTCGTTTATCCATCCCGATTATCGAGCCGCCCTTTCGGAACAAATTAACCGCGATGCGGAACAAATGGTCTTTGAGAATATTTATGAGACCAAAATATTGCTTAAAAATGGAAAGACCATCGATATAGAACTGGCTGGTTTCACTACGTCATACCAGGGCAAATTGGCCCGTCAAGGGATTATCAAGGACATCACCGAACGCAAACAAGCCGAAATTTTGCTGAATGGGCAGAAACATATTCTGGAAATGATTGCTACCGGGCAACCCTTGAGACCTATTCTGGAAGCTATCACCCGTTTTATTGAGCAGCAGTCTGTGTCGGTACTTTGCTCGATTTTGTTACTGGATACCGAGGGTAAGCACCTCCGACATGGGGCAGCTCCTAGCTTGCCGAAAGAGTTTAGTGAGGCAATAGACGGTATAGCCATCGGCCCAAAAGTCGGGTCGTGCGGGACAGCAGCTTTTCTAGGCCAACCGATTATCGTGACCGACATCGCCACCGACCCTCTTTGGGACGATTACCGCATTTTGGCACTGTCCCATAACTTGCGGGCGTGTTGGTCTATCCCGATATTTTCGACGAGTGGGCAAACACTTGGCACTTTTGCCATGTATTATCGAGAGGCCAAAGAACCCGACCTGCGGGATTGGCAATTACTCAATGCAGCAGTTTATTTGGCGGGGATTGCGATTGAACGGCATCAGGGAGCGGAAATGCTTTTTGCCGAAAAAGAACGCATGGATGTGACGTTACAAGCGGTGGGAGATGGCATTATCACGATGGATGCTAACCTGAAAATCATTCTCTTTAATCCGGCGGCGGCAGAACTGACCGGGTGGGGTCAGGCCGAGGCGCTAGGGCAAGAGATTACTGCGCTGGTTAAGTTGCTAGACCCTAAAACCCGCCACCCTATTCCCGACCCTCCGGCCCGCGTGCTGGAAACAGGCCGCCCAGACGATTCCAGCACGGCAGTAGTATTGAGGTCGCGGCAAGGCAACGAACATTGGATTTCCTATAATGCCGCCCCAATTCACGATAATGCCGGGCAGTTGAGCGGAGTGGTGCTGGCGTTGCGCGATGTAACCGAAAGGCAGCGCCTCGCCGACGAAATGTTGAAAGCTTCCAAGCTAGAGTCAATGAGCATTCTGGCGGGCGGGATTGCCCACGATTTTAATAATATCCTGATGGCGGTGCTAGGCAATCTGGGGTTGGCGCAAACCTATGCCCAAAACCATCCCAAGCTGCATCGGCAATTAGAGGAAGCGGAGAAAGCCGCGCTCCAGGCCAAAAATTTGACTCGGCAGCTTTTGACTTTCTCCAAAGGCGGTGCGCCTATCAAGCAAACTGCCCGGCTGACCGAGATTTTGCGGGATACTACCCAATTTGCCTTAACCGGCTCGAATGTTCAGGCTCAATTTAATTTGCTCCCGGATTTATGGCCGGTAGAAGTAGATCGGGGGCAACTCAGCCAGGTTGTTCAGAACTTGGTCATTAACGCAGTGCAGGCTATGCCCAACGGCGGGAAGATATTTGTGAATGCCGAGAACTTTCATCTGACCGGGCAGGAGTTGCCCCTTCCCGCTGGACGCTATTTGCTGATTTCGATAAGCGACCAGGGTTACGGCATCGAACCAGCCCATTTGCCGCGTATTTTCGATCCCTACTTTACTACCAAAGAACAAGGTAGCGGCCTGGGGTTGGCAATTTGCTTTTCGATTATTCGGCAACATGGCGGGCTGATTACGGTCAATAGCGAACCGGGCCAGGGAACTACTTTCCAGATTTATCTGCCCGCTTCCAGCCATGCTCTGCCAGCCCAAATCTCTCAGAAGTCGGATAATATGATTAGCGGACAAGGGCGGGTGCTGGTAATGGACGACGAACCCTCGATTCGCTATGTAGTAAGGGCAGTATTATTACAATTGGGCTATGAGGTCGAAGTGACCGCCGATGGTGCGGCAGCGATAGAAGCCTACCGCGAAGCCATGAACCAGGGGCAGCCTTTTGATGTCGTCTTGATGGATTTAACGGTACGCGGCGGAATGGGGGGCAAGGAGGCGGTACGGGTCATTCGGCAGCTAGACCCAATGGCAAAAGTGATCGCCTCTAGCGGTTATTCTGCCGAACTGGATTTGAGCCGCTATCAAGAATATGGCTTTGTGAACGTGGTCGGTAAACCATATAGTATCGAAGAGTTGGGTCAGATAGTGCAAACTACCTTGCAGACCGACTATTTTCAACAATAACTCAGTTAAGAATAATTAAAAGGTAATCAGTTTGAAGCAATCTTCTATTTCATCTAACTCAACTAACGCACCCACTTCCGCAGATGCGTCTCAAATAGTCAGTCCGGCTTCCGCCAAAGAGTTGCAGTCAGGGCGTGTAATCGCTATGTGGGAAGTGCTGACCCGACCTGCCGCGCTACTTCAAGATGCGAACCAGCGCCGCGAAGCCCGTTTGCTTTCGACGATGCTTTTGCTACTGGCTATAGTGAGTATCGTAGCAGTCCTGGCGCTTTTGTTTGCTTTAGACTCGGCCGAGCGTAGCAATTTTGTGCCGGGATTAGCGATAGCTTTTAGTGGAGTAGCCACAATCTTTATCACTTATGGCTTGAGTCGGACGGTGCGTTATAAATTAGCCGCGC
Organism: Chloroflexia bacterium; assembly: GCA_038245615.1. Classification (GTDB taxonomy): domain Bacteria; phylum Chloroflexota; class Chloroflexia; order Chloroheliales; family Chloroheliaceae; genus 54-19. The sequence continues at coordinate 22,957 of JBBRSG010000083.1, forward strand.
TACTTACGGTTATTACTAATTCGGGGGCGATTTTTTCCCTTTACGCTTCTTATTCCAAATATAATGATATATTCATCTTGCTTTATTTGGTAATACCAATAATTTTCAGCAATATTTTTCTGTCGTCAAGGGTTACTTCGATAATAGTTATTTTGAACCTGGCAGGTCTACTCAGTCTGCCATTTTTTATTTCCAAAGCGCCGATTGCTTTGATTATTATCGGCCCGGTTTTTTTGTTATTAGCTACTTTTTCCCTGACTGAAACCGCCAATTATTATCGCAAATTGCGGGAAATCAAGCGACAGGCCCAACTGACCGAAAAGGAGATAGCTCTCAAACAGGCCAACGACCAGCTAGAAAATCGGGTGGCGGAACGCACCGCCGCTTTGCAAGCCGCCAATCAGCAACTGACAGTGGAAATGAGCGAGCGAACTCAGGTCGAACAAGACCTGCGGGAGAGCGAAGAACGCTATCGAGCATTGGTCGAACTTTCACCCGAAGCCATTGTGGTCTATGCCAAAAAGCGGTTTGTATATGCCAATCAAGCGGCAGCCCGGTTATTTGGCGCTAACAGCCCCGACGAGTTAATAGGGTTGAGCGCCGAATGGGTGGTGCATCCCGATTTCCGGGAAGATGTAAAGCAGCGTGTCAAAACTTCGCACCGTCAACGAATTTCCACCGGGGCCTATGAAACTCGTTATCTAAAGCTGGACGGTCAGCCAATTGAAGTCGAAGTGGTGGGAATTAGTATTACTTTCCAGGGGCGACCAGCCCGTCAGGTTTTCGTCCGCGATATTACCGAGCGCAAGTGGGCCGATGAAGCCCTGCGCCGCAGCATTGCCACTAATCGGGCTTTGCTCAACGCGATACCCGATTTGATGTTTAGAATCAGCCGGGAAGGAATTTTTGTAAACTTCAAAGCGGGCAAAAATATTCCTTTTATCGCCCTCCCAGACAGTTTCATAGGTAAACATCTAAGCGAAGTACTGCCGCCAAGTATCGCTAATCCCGCTATCGAATGTATGAGTTTAGCCTTGCAAACTGGCAATGTAGAATCTTTTGAATATGAGATGGAATTGGAAGGTAAAAGAAGCTATTTTGAATCACGCCTGGCTACCAGTGGCGAAGATGAGGTTATTGCGATGGTGCGCGATATTACCGAGCGCAAACAGGCCGAAAAAGAAATCTATAATTCGCTGGTTCGGGAAAAAGAATTGAACGAACTCAAATCGCGCTTTATCACCAATACTTCGCACGAATTTCGGACTCCCCTCAGTACTATTCTTTCCTCCTCCGAAATGCTGGAACATTACTTTCATCAATGGTCAGACGACAAGAAACTGCAACATCTTCAGCGGATTCAGACGGCGGTGCAACGAATGACCCTCTTGCTGGATGATATTTTGACGGTGGAGCGGGCCGATGCCGCCAAACTGGAATTTCAACCGACGGCCCTTGAGCTGGAAAAATTGGCCCGTCAGACTGTGAGCGAAATGCAGAAGGGCTTTGGTCATTTTCATCATCTGGAAATCGTGGTAAAAGGTCAGCCGGTAATTGCCGAACTGGATGGCAAGCTCTTGCAGTTGGTATTGAGCAATTTACTCTCTAATGCCATTAAATATTCGCCACAAGGTAGTAAGGTCAGCCTGAACTTGAACTTTCAGCCGCAAGCAGTGGAGATTTGGGTACAAGACCAGGGAATTGGAATACCGGCGGCAGACCAGGTCAATCTTTTTGAGGCTTTTCACCGGGGTAGCAATGTGGGGGCTATTTCGGGCAGCGGTTTGGGTCTGGCTATCGTCAAAAAAATAGTTGAACTACATCAGGGTCAAATCAGCTTTGAAAGTCAAGTTGAAATCGGTACTAAATTTATAATTATGCTTCCTCTACCTCCTGTTTAATAACCTCTAAAAATCAGTAAGAAAGTTAATGTCATGCCAAATATCGTGCCAAGAATTTTAGTGATTGAAGATGAAGAGCCAGTTCGCGCCAACCTCCTGGATTTGCTCGAAGCCGAAGGTTTTAGTGCATTCGGAGCAGCGAATGGACGATTAGGGGTGCAAGCCGCCCAGCAGTCCCACCCCGACCTGATTATCTGCGATATTATGATGCCCGAACTGGACGGCTACGAGGTGCTGACGACCTTGCGCCAGCAACCCGATACCGCCACTATTCCTTTTATTTTTCTGACGGCTAAAACCGACAATCAGCGCCAGAGTATGCTGCTGGGCGCGGATGATTATCTGGTAAAGCCCTATGCCCTGGCGGAATTGCTGGAAGCAATTTCGGTGCGCCTTGAGAAAAAGGCCGCCTTCCAACGCCAATCGGAACAGATGCTGGACGTTTTACGCAGCAATATCGCCCATTCCCTCCCCCACGAATTGCTAACCCCGCTGCACGTGATTATGATGGCTGCCGAAATGTTGATTGAGGATTACGAAAGCCTCGATCCGAGCCAGGTCAAGAAGATGGGCGAGCGAATTCACACTTCCAGCAAGCGGCTGAACCGGACGATTCATAATTTCCTGCTTTACGCCGAGCTACAAATGGTCGAAACCAACTCGGAGAAAATGAATGATTGGCGCAGCCAGTTCACTAAATCCAGCCGAACCCTTATCACCGAAACCGTGATGCAAATTACCCGCTATACCAGCCGTTCCGCCGATTTACAGCTAGACCTAACCGAAGCTTCGGTTCAAATTAGCGACGAGCGCTTGAAAAAAATCGTGGAAGAGCTGGCGGATAACGCTTTCAAGTATTCCAAAACCGGCAGCCCAGTCCAGATTACCAGCCGAATAGAGGAAGATAAGTTGATCCTGACGATTAGAGACCAGGGTCGAGGCATGACCACCGAGCAGATTACCGGGCTGGGCGCTTATATCCAGATGGAGCGCAAACTATACGAGCAACAGGGTACTGGCCTGGGTTTCAATCTGGCCCTTAAACTAGCCCAACTGCATGGCGGCGATTTGAAAATAGAAAGCCAGCCCGACCAATATACTCTGGTTACGGCTATTCTACCTTTGCATTGAAAAAGTGGTCAGTGGTCAGTGAAATACAGTGCTGAGTTAATTAGATAAGTTCCCAGTATTTTAACTCTTAACTCTTAACTCGCCTACTGACCACTGACCACTGACCACTGACCACTTTTACCCGGGGTTAATGCCAGAATTAGGAGTTTTCACCAATTTGTAATAAAAAGTAAAATTGGATCATTCCGTTATCTTTTTCGTTATCTTCATACGCTACAATTAGAGTAAAGCGGGTTATACCAGGCGATGTACTCTCGTCAAAGTCATAAATACTGGTTATATTATTCGTACAGGTTGTTTTGTGTTGTCATTTTCCACTGAAACGAGCCTATAACCCTGCTGTTGAAATTTTATTAATCTTCGTGCCATGACAAAGTGAAAGGCTCAACCTTATCTGGTCAATCGGTAACGTCAGGCGGTAGAGAATCTCGACTTATACAAATTGTGTAAAGAGGACTGGCTTGCAGCAGACAGCCTCAAGAACCGGGGAAATAGATGAGACAATTGAAAACAGTCCAGGTATTTGCTATAATTACCGCCATCACAAGGGAGAAAAAAAGACCATGAGTGAAAATAATAAAGCAGCCAGCCCGACCAATAAAGACGAGGTCAGGGAAGTTGCTTCTGCTTTACCACTTTCGGACTCGGACAAAGCTGTTACTGTCTATCCTTTTATTCCATTAAAGAATGTGGTGGTATTTCCCCATGTCGCCATAAAGCTGGTAATCGGCAGCCGCTCCCAGATGGCGCTGGATGAGGCCCAAACCAAGTATGGTGGCAGGATTGTAGTAGCGGCCCAGCGCGAGCGCGATGCCAATAGCGAGGGTGGCTCTTATCTGAATGACCTGTATACTGTCGGCGCACTGGTGGAAGTGACCAATGTGCAGCGCCAGGCCGAAAACAGCACCAGCACTGAAATCAGCGTAGAGGGAATTTGCCGGGTTCAGATTGATACTTTTCGGGCCACTTCCAGCCATCCCAACCGAGTGCAACTGGTCGAAGTTCACGAACTGGAAGAAATCGAATACCCCAATTCGGCCCAGGCTGAAGCTCTGATGCGCCACATCACCGAACTTTACAGTCAACTGGCTACCATGAATAATCGGGTCAGCAGCGACGCGGTGGAACAGGTAATGGGCTTTAAGAAGGCCGGTATCATGGCCGATTATATTACGGCCCACACCCCCAAAGTTGCCGTCGAAAAACTCGTTCCCGAAAAACAGGCCGTTTTGGAGGAACTCGACCAGTTAAAACGGCTTGAGCAGGTCAGTACGATGCTGGCTAACGAAATCGAGCTTTTGAAGCTGGATGACCGTATTCGCAACAAGGTTCGCCAGTCTATAGATAAAAACCAGCGTGAATTTTACCTGCGCGAACAGCTCAAGGCCATTCACGATGAGTTGGGCGGGGAACTGGGCAACGAGTCGGCAGAGTTTCGCAAGAAAATCGAGGAGAAGGGCCTGTCGGAAGAAGTCCGCGAGAAAATGCTCAAGGAAGTTACTCGCCTGGAGCGCATGAGCAGTGCTTCGCCCGAAAGCAATGTAGTCCGCACGTATCTGGATTGGGTGCTGGCGATGCCCTGGAACGAGTTGACCCCCGATAATCTGGAAGTGGCCCACGCCGCCGAGGTGCTGAATGCCGACCATTATGGCCTCGACAAAGTAAAAGACCGCATTCTGGAATTTATGGCGGTACGAAAGCTGGCAACCGACTCGGAGCGCAAGTTGCGTGGCCCGATCCTGTGCTTTAGTGGCCCTCCCGGAGTGGGTAAGACCAGTTTGGGCCAGTCTATCGCTCGCGCTATGGGCCGCAAGTTCGTCCGTATTAGCCTGGGCGGGGTGCGGGACGAGGCCGAAGTACGCGGTCATCGCCGGACTTATGTCGGGGCGCTGCCGGGGCGGATTGTAACCGCCCTCAAGCAGGCCGAAACCCGCAACCCGGTCATTTTGCTGGATGAAATTGACAAGATGAGCAGCGACTTTCGGGGCGACCCGGCGGCGGCGCTGTTAGAGGTACTGGACCCGGAGCAGAATCATCATTTTGTAGACCACTATCTGGATGTCGGCTTTGACCTGTCGGAAGTCTTCTTTATCACCACTGCCAACAACCTGTATAGTATTCCGCGCCCGTTGCTTGACCGCATGGAAGTGATTGACATCGGGAGCTATACCGAAGACGAAAAGCTGCAAATTGCCAAACGCTATTTGCTGCCCAAGCAGGTTGAAAATCATGTGCTGCGCCCCGGCTTTATGCAGGTTACAGATACCACCCTGCGCTCGGTTATTCGTAACTACACCCGCGAGGCCGGAGTACGCAATCTGGAACGCAAACTGGCGACGGTCTGCCGCAAAACCGCCCGGCTGATGGTCGAGGGTAAGCTAAAGCGGGTGCGCCTGACTACCCAACGTTTGGAAGAATTTTTGGGAGTGCCGCGTTTTGTAGATGATACTCAGGTGCGCTCGGCCCTGGTGGGGGTAGCGATGGGGCTGGCCTATACCGAACACGGCGGCGAAATTCTGCCGGTGGAAGTGGCTACCATGCCAGGCCGGGGTAATTTGACCGTCACCGGGCGGTTGGGCGAAGTGATGCAGGAGTCGGCTAAAGCCGCCCTGAGCTACGCCCGCAGTCGCTCCAAAGAACTGGGGATAGATGTTGCGGCCCTCGATAAGACCGATTTGCACATCCATCTGCCGGAAGGGGCAGTCCCCAAGGATGGCCCTAGCGCCGGTATCACGATGGCAACCGCCCTGATTTCGGCCCTGACCGGACGGCGGATACGGAGTGACACGGCTATGACCGGTGAAATCACCTTGCGGGGTCGGGTGCTGCCGATTGGCGGCCTCAAGGAGAAATCTTTGGCGGCACACCGGGCCGGTATCAAACGGATTATCGCTCCGGCGGAAAATCGGCGCGACCTACGCGAACTACCCCCGAATGTGCAACGCGACATCGAATGGATTTGGGTCAGTAACATGGACGAGGTTATCCGCGAAATTCTGGTGACGCAGGATGTCCCGGCGGCTCTGGCGGATGGCGCGGCGGAAGCGGCCCAATCCCTGCCATTGGCCGCGATTAGCCCTTCCAATATTATTGAGATGCCAGAACATGGTGAACACTCAACGACAATGTGGGGCCC
>JBBRSG010000084.1:0-28386 GCA_038245615.1 Chloroflexia bacterium
CTCATCAGAAATACCAATAGGTAATCCAGTAGTTTTACTTAGGCTTTTGATGCTATCAGACCATTGTGTCCACCAACTAGGGGAGGAGGGCGAAGTTACATCTAGTTGAGCAAAGTCAAACTCAGGATAAGTATGACCTCCAACTTTCAAGCCATCACTTTCCAAAGCCTCCCTATCAGCTAGTTTACCAATATCATGAAGTTCTGCAATAAAAGGGTGTGAATCTGTCGAACTCATTATGTTTCCATTCTCTTTCAGCCAATTATATTTTCAAGCCAATCTGTCAGGCGCAGCCTTCCGGGTCGGAGGGGCGGATGCCGCCTTCACCCATCCCCTCGATGATAAAGGTCGGGACAACCGAGCCTGCCCCCGCTGTTACATTCAGCAGGGCTTCGGCGGATAGGCGGGTGAGAAGCCCTGCGACCTCCCCTTTGAAGATATAAGGGTCACAGTCCACCGAACGTTCGGCAAAAATGACCATATCTTCGTTGATGGTCGGAAAAGGCTCTTTGGCGACATTGACTTTTTCCTGTACCACAAATGGGTCTAGGAGGGCGGCTTGCCAGGCGGCGGCCCACTCTGCCTCGCTGCTTTCCCAACCAATCGTAATACCCTTGCCGCCGTATTCATCGTTGGGCTTGAGTACCAGGCGGTCACGGTTTTGCATGACGAATTGCTCCAAATCTATCGTCTGACCTTGGTAGGTGGTTTGACCAGCACGCACCCGGCGCGTCCAGGGGATATGTCGGGCAATAAAGCCGAGCTGCTCCTCGGTAAAGTATCCCGCGTTTTTATCGTCGGTCAGGAGACCAAAAATCATCTTCTTGTGGTAAATTTTGCAGCGAAACGAGTTTATCATGCAGACTGCGCCGTCTTCGTAAGCTTGAATAATCGGCCTGACCTCATCGGCTTTCTGCAAAAGCTCGCTGCCCAGCACCCGCTTAAACAGCAAATCTATCTCAAAATCGCCATGTCGCAGCTTGCCGCCGCTGTATTCCAGGTCACGGGGGTCAACGATAATCGCCTTGACCCCGTTTTCGGCGAAAAATTCCTGCAAAAGCTCAAATTCGGTGGTGGTTGGCACATCGGGCCAGTCCACAATCGCGATACTTGGCGCGGCGTAAGGCCGCGTCCCCAGATATTCCCGGTAATTATAGAGTAGCATATCCAACAGCTTCTCCTTGACCCGATAGCGGCTCAGGCGGAAGCGTTTGGCGAATTCCTGCATCACTGGCAGGGTCTCAAAGAGGTCGCCTAGTCCATCTTCGTAGGCTGACCCGGCGGGCGACTCGGCGTTGTATTCTACGAAGTGGAGCGTCCCATGTGCGCTGGACATAAAGCTATCGAGGCGACTATGGGCGCTAATGGCTTTGTAGCCGGTATCGAACTTGAGTAGCCGAATTTCTTCCGGGGTGAGGGCCAGGTCTTCAATCATCTGGTTTCGTTCCGCCACCTGAGCCTCATCTTGGCTCATTATCACCTCGCCCAAGCGGTCTATCGCCGCCACCAGCGACATGCAGACCTCGCGCACATAGTCGAATTGCTGGCGGGTGAAGAAATGAGGTCGGAGAACATTACAGAGCGGTCTGCCGCCAAAGGTCATTCTACCACTCTGCATTCCGGCTTTGAGGGCCGCGACACTCTCGCTCGCCAGGCGGGTACTGCTCGCCAAAAGCGAATGATAATAGGCGATGCCATCTTCCAAAAGGGCGGCATCAACGGTTGCATCATTGGAATTATCCGAAGCCACTGTTTCACTCATATACTCTCCTGCTTCATTTGCTCTAAGCGGGCCAGCCGGGGATTATTTTCGGTAGAATCTTTTTTGCGTCACCCCTCATAAGCGGCGATGCAACCCGGCGAATTTTACCGCCGATTATAGCATAATCGCCCGCCTCAAATCGGCAAATCGGCAAATTGTCGCGCTTTGAACTCATATGCGAGTCTAACATCGCCTGCTTGATGGATGGGGTATAATGTGGAAACCAGATTACCATTTTGGTGGGCTACAAAACCCGTCCCGTTAGCCGTCGGGAGAAGCAATTATATGGAGAAGCTGGAAATTGAGAACCAAATCGAAGCACTAGAGGATGATGATTTTGAAAAGGATATGTCGTTTCCGGCTTTGTTAAGATATTATATTGGTAACGGTTTACGGCAAGATTTAGCCAAAATGTTTTCAGAAAATATATTGGAAACGACCGGACAAGTTTTGGCAAAGCATATCACCTCCGAAGAAGAGGTCTCTAAAATAATACAAGAAATAAAATTTGAAACAAATCCTTAAAATTGAGGCTAAAACAAATTACCAACAAACAAGCTATTGATTTTGTGAAAGCTTGCTAAATGCGAATATCATACCTTTTGCAAGGCGTTAGGTTTGAATGGAATGATGTCAAGGCCCAAAAAAATTTACAGAAACATGGAATTACTTTTGAAGAAGCTGCCGAAGTATTCTTCGATCCTTTTTCCTGGGTAGATGATGCCTCATCCAGTCAGGAACACCGAGATTTGGTAATTGGTTATTCTTTTTCTCGACAGCACTTTTGGTAGTATATACTGAGCGAAAAGATTGGACGCGGATAATTTCGGCGCGGCGGGCTACTCGCAAAGAGGGTAAATTATATGGACAAAGTGGAAACAGACCTTGAAAACCAATATGATATTGAGGATGACTTTGAAGTGGAAGAGGAATACGATACTAAAGAGCTTATGAAGCAGATGCGCCTTCGTCCTTCCGAAGCCGTTCAAATAGATATTCCTAAAGATGTATTAGAGTCCTTAAATAAAGTAGCCGAAGAAAAAGATATGTCGCTCCAAGCTCTTTTAAAGTATTACATCGGGAATGGTTTGCGGCAGGATTATCCCAAAAGATATATTTAATAAATTCAAGATTTTGATTATTACAAACTGGACAATAGAAAGTTGAGGCCAACTTTGAACCAAAACGATATTATAGTGCCTAGCTACCCGTCCCAGGTTGTGCCATACGTGATTGAAAATACGCCCAGAGGCGAGTACCGCTATGATGTCTATAGCCGCTTGCTCAAGGAGCGCATTATCTTTCTTGGTACTGGCATTGACGACGATGTAGCTAACGTGGTAATCGCCCAATTGCTCTTTTTGGAGCATGAAGACCCCGAAAGAGATGTTACAATTTATATCAATAGTCCGGGTGGTTCGGTCACGGCTGGGCTGGCGATTTACGACACCATGCAATTTGTTAAGCCGGACATTGTGACGATGTGCATGGGGCTATCGGCTTCGATGGCGACCATTTTGCTGTGTGCCGGGACGAAGGGCAAACGCTACGCTTTGCCGCATAGCACGATTCATCAGCACCCGGCGGGCGCGAGCCAGATTCGCGGCTATGCCCCCGATGTCGAAATTCAGGCCCGTTTCCTGCTCAGTTTACAAAAACGCGGTCAGGACATTATGTCAAAGCACACCGGGCGCACGGTTGAAGAACTCAACCGCGATTTCTCCCGCGATAAGTATTTCAACCCCGAACAGGCGGTGGAATACGGCTTTATTGACCAGGTGCTAGTCAAAGAGCCAAAGCGCGGATTGGCCCAGAAGTAATTTGGCCCTGAACTAAAAAGCTCGTTGTCTGTAAATACAGACAACGAGCTTTTTAGTTAAAATTCCCCTTGTAGATAAGCTAAGGCCCGATTAGAGGTTTAGCCGACTTTCTCTTTGATATGGTCGGCAACGTAATATTCACCTTCGATGATTTCGAGCGGGGCGCTGGTCTGGTTCTGGGTTTTGCGACGCTGGCGACGCTCGACCAAATAAGTAAAAAGCGCCATTGTCAAAAGGATAACCGTAAATTCGTCCAGAATACCAACCAATGGCGGCAATAAATTGGTTATCCGGGCCACCGGGGTAAATTCCCACAAGACCGGGATAAGCAGCAGGGCTTTATAGAAAAAAGGAACTTGCTCGCTGAAAAAATAATTTATCGTGCGCGGCAACAGCGAAAAGAGCCAGCGCATTCGCAGCAGACCAAACATTGAAGTTAGCCTTTCTTGAACTCGAACAAATGGCTACCTCAAATTAAGGTAGCATATATAATACGTCAGACCGAACCAGAAGGCTTCAAGGATTAGATTAAAGCTGGATTAGTCCTTCGCGGCAAGGCGGCGGATTACCGGGCGCGTTTATAGAGCAGGTCGAGGGCCGAGCGCAGGATATTGACCATCCTTTTGCCATAGGGCATCCAGATGACTTCGCGGGCCATGCCAAAGCGGTCAATTACAATCGAGTGAGGACGACAGAATTTTTTCAGGCCGTCCGCGCCTCCGTGCCGGTAGCCGATCCCGCTCTCTTTGATACCGCCAAAGGGTACTTCCAAGGTCACATAATTGACCAACACATCATTGACACAGGTTGACCCGGCTTCAATCTGGTGAGCCAGAGCTTCACCCTGAGCTTTATCCTGAGTCCAGATACTCGAAGATAGCCCAAAATTGGACTGGTTGGCCTTCTGGATAGCTTCCCCGGCATCCTTAACTTTGATAATCGGTAGTACCGGCCCGAAAGTTTCCTCTTGCATCACCAGCATATCATCGGTGACATCGGTCAGGACGGTTGGTTCGTAGAAAAGGCCGGGCTTATCTTTCATGCGTCGCCCACCGGTCAAGACTTTTGCCCCCTTCTGGCGAGCATCCTCAACCTGCTTTTCGACAATATCGAGCTGACGGGGGAAAGTGAGCGGGCCGACATCAATTTGGTGCGTACCATCAGGGTCGTTGCCAACCCGCAGCTTTTGAACCTGGGCCACTACCTGGCTCACAAACTGGTCGTAAATCGGTTCTTCGACATACAGCCGCTCCACCGAGATACAGGTCTGCCCGTTGTTGAAAAACGCGCCCGTCACCGCGCCATTGACCGCTCTTTCAAGGTTGGCATCTTTCAGGACAATCATGGGGTCTTTGCCGCCTAATTCGAGCAGCACTGGGGTCAGGCGGCGGCTGGCCTGGGCCATTATCTTTTTGCCGGTAGCGGTGCTGCCAGTGAAAACCACCAAATCTACTCTGTCTACCAGGGCCGCCCCGGTTTCGCCTAGCCCGGTCACAACCTGGATTAGCCCGGTCGGAAAGCCCGCGCTCTGGGCCAGTTCTGCCACCTGAATTGGGGAGAGCGGAGTGACTTCGGAGGGCTTGATTACTACCCCATTACCGGCAATCAGGGCCGCAATCGCATCGCCAAACGACAAAATCAGGGGATAATTCCAGGGCGAAATCACCCCGACCACCCCAAAAGGATGATATGTCACCAGAGCTTTTTTGGTCTTCATGAGATGCAACCCAACCGCCTGGTCTTTGAGGAATTTGGCGGCGTTGGCACTGTAATAGCTAATCAGGTCAGCGATATAGGCGACTTCGTAATAGGCTTCCTGGCGAGGCTTGCCGGTTTCGGCGACAATGGTTTCGACCAAACTATCTTTTTGGGTGATGATTCGGCTACGCCAGCGCCGCATAATCGCGGCCCGCGCCTTGAAATCGAGTTTAGCCCACTCTTGCTGGGCTTGCCGGGACTGGTCAACTGCCGCGTTTACTTGGGCCGCGCTCTGGATGGGCTTTTCGGCTAATTTTTCATCGGTTGCCGGATTATAGACCACAAAGGTTTCGGTTTTGGCAGGGCTGAGGCTGACCGACACGCTGTTTCCGAGGTGGCTGGTTTCAGCCGAATGTTCCACAATATCCATAGTTATTCCTCGATCTATTTATGATTAGAAGTTTCGGGGGCAAAGCGCCTTAACCCCGGAAAGTTATATGTGAAAAGTTACCAACCGCGCCGGGGGAAGTAGAAGTGGGTATTCTCGACATATTCGGTGGTAGCTACTACCAGAGTACGGGCCAGCTTATCATGCCAGCCTTGCTTCAGGTCGTCCAGCCCAATCGCCCAAAATCCCCAGCCAAAAGCCAGCAAACCCAGGATTGCCGCCCCTGCGACGCTCTCCAAGCCAAACCCGATTAGTAGGGCGATAAGGCTGATGGCAAAAAAATTGGTGCTAAACAGATACCCAATTGCAAAGCGCAGGAAGGCCGACAGGTGGTTGGGCTTGTTGCCGTTCAGCATTATGACGCGCATTTTCAGTATCTTTTTGCCCAGGCTTTGCCCCCCGGCAATCGCCGTGAAATAATAGTAGGCAAAGAAAATGATTACTCCCAGCAAACTAAACCAGCCGGAAAGAGTCGGGTCGAGCCGCGAAGTCGAGCTAAGGCCGGGACTGCTCAGCGAAATTAGCAGTCCCCCGATACACAAATAAGGCCCGCCGATGATTATTCCATCCAATACTCCCGCCGCCACCCGCGCCCAAAAGCCGATTGGTCGCGCAAAGACCAGCCGATTTTCCTGGTTTACATAGCTGTAGTAGTTGGTGGGTTCTTGTTGAATTTCGAGCGGTAGACCGACCACCCCTTCCGCCAAAGGATGATATTCCAAGAGGGCCGCGCCATTGGGCAAAGCCGCCCCGTAATAAGGGGGGGGATAAGAAGATGGGCCGGGCGGCCCATAGTTCGGCGACGGCGGATAATATTGGCCCGGTTGGGGATAGGGATAGTTAGTGGGCGGCGGATAATTTGCCGGGGGCGGAGCATAACCATACGTCTCGGAAGACGGCGGAGTTGGCCCGGACGGATAATCCGACAGCCCAGGCGGATTATAGGCGGGGGGTAGATTAGGAGCAGACGCGGGTGCAGCCAGGCTTAAGCCGCACTGATAGCAAAAAAGCGCCCCGGCAGGGTTATTAGCATTGCAAACCGGGCAGCGCATCAGTAATTTACCCCCTGTACCAGCTCATTTTTTCCGACCACCATCGTTTCCGCCAGACGATCATGCCAGCCCCGTTTTTGCTTGTTGGAAAAAGCCGCACTAAACCCAAACAAGACCATTATTTGCAAAAAGAAGCCCAGCAAAGTCCCGACGGCCCCCAGACTGACTGCTACCGCCCCTAATCCCCAACAGTAACCAAAAAGGTTGCGGGTCAGGGCCGTATAAAAATCGGGCTTGTTGCCGTCCTGACGGATAATTTTGATGCGAAGAAGCTTTTTGCCGAGGGTCTGACCACCGAACAGCCATGTCATCAGGACACAATAAAGCAGATGACCGGTGAAAATCGCCAGTGTGACCCAGCCAGGCAGGGCGTTGTTAAGCTCCTGGTTAAATTGGTTCTGGTTGCCACTGCGGGTAGCCTCAACTACCCGTTGGAGTAGCGGGCCATCGAAAACAAAAACTGCAAGCCAGGCCACGAATTGCAACGGGATAAAAATCAGGATAGTATCAAACATAGCCGCCAGAAACCGGGCCTGAAAAGTGGCGAAAGCGGCATAAATCTGTTTGCCGTCCTTATTTTTGTAAGAATGAAAGGCTTCCGGGTGGTCTAGCACAATAAAAGGCTTGCCGTTAGATGCCACCGGGAAATGTTGAGTTTCACCGCGTCGCGGTATGGGGGGATAGCCGTAAGGAAATGGAGGTCGCCAGCCCGGTTCGTAGGGGGCGGGCGTTCCGTAAGGCCCACCCACCGGCGGCTGGAATACTTCGGGCGGGGGAGCTGAATTATAGGGAGGGCCACTCGGCGGCGACCAGGTTGGGCCAGCGGCAGGCGGCGGATTAGCAGACGAAGGCGGGGCTGACGGATTATCTAGGGGATAGGAAGGCCCAGGATTAGTTCCTGACTCCGACGAGGCCGGGTTGCTTTCGGCGGGCTGAACTAAAGCCGTGCCACAATTATAGCAAAAAGCGTAACTGGGTATATTTTTCTTGCCACACTTGATACAATACATCAGCCGTCCGTAACTTGGGTTGCTAACCGAAACGAGCGCCGTTTGCTCTCCACTCTTTGAGAGCCGCGACTTGTAATTATTGCTTGACGGCTTTATGATAAGTCAATCCCGATTTAAAAGCAACCTTTCTGCTCAGACTCAGGAGAATTAGCCAAGATGAGTGATGAACCAGCCTCCCAAACTTCGCAACCGACTATAACGCCTTTCGATGCTATTCGGCAGGTAACTGAGAACGGGATTGAATTCTGGTCGGCCCGTGACCTGGCAAAAATCCTCGATTATGTCGCATGGCAAAAGTTCAAGGCGGTTATCGGGCGAGCTAAAGCGGCCTGCGCCAACAGTGGTTATCCTGTCGAAGACCATTTTAACCATACGGTTAAAATGGTACGAGTGGGTTCAGGAGCTAAACGCAAAATCGAAGATATAGACCTTTCGCGCTATGCCTGTTATCTGCTAGTTCAAAATGCCGACCCTAATAAAGAAATTGTAGCCCAGGGTCAAACCTACTTCGCCCAGCGTACCCGCCAGGCCGAGCTATCGGAAGCCGAAAAGCTGATGGCTCTGCCCGAAGACCAAAAACGGCTGGCTTTCCGGGATGAGATGAGCCGCCAGGACTCGCGGTTGGTCGAGATAGTCCAACAGGCCGGGGTAGTTGGCCCGCACGACCTGGAAGAGTTTCAGGAGCATGGTTATAAGGGGCTATATGGCGGGCTGAACCGCACCACTATCAAGGAGCGCAAAGGCTTGCCCGCCGAGCAGGATTTGCTGGACTATGCCGGGAGTGATGAGCTGGTCGCCAATCTATTTCGAGTAACCCAAACCCAGAATAAGCTTCGGCGCGAGGACATTAAAGGCAAAGAGGCCGCTAACCAGGTACATCATGAGGTCGGCAAAGGCATTCGGAATGTAATTGAAGAATTTGGAAACACCCTACCGGAAGCCTTGCCCGCTGCCAAGCAGAGTATTCAGGAACTGGCGGGGCGTAATCCTAAAAAAGCTTTATCGCAATCCGATTTGGGCCTGAAACCATCGTTAGAGGAAGAGGAAGATAAAGACGATGACGGAAATGATGAGGATGACAAATCCTAAATTGCCAGAAATGTGACCAAGTGGAGGATAGCTTTAGAAAATAGAGATGGAGAAGGAGGAGGAAAGTAATGCTTTGTGTCGCCGTAACTTATATAATTACCCCCGGTCACGAGGATGATGCGATTGACCTACTCAAAACTATGACCGGACACACTCGCACCGAGCCAGGCAATCTGATGTATCTAGCCCACCGTTCCACGACCCAGCCCAATCGCTTCTTTCTCTATGAGCAATACACCGACCAGGCCGCTTTGGATGCCCATCGGGCCGCGCCCTACTTTGAGCAATATGTCGTCGGCGGTCTTTTCAAAATCCTCGAAACTCGCACCCCGGAAATTTATGAAGCCCTCGAATAGGAGTCGGGGGACGGAGGTCAGGGGAAATTCACAAGGGAAGGCGGAAGACCGCGTTCCATAATCGTAAATCGCGGCCTCGCCCCCTTTGGGGGTAAATCGTAAATCTGCTGACCTCCGAGCCCGTCCCCTATTCCTCGTCGTCAAGGAAGGGGGAAATTTCGTGGTCATCCAGGAAGGGGGAAGCGTCACCGCTACTCGCTTTAGCAGGCAACCGCACCGTAAATTTAGAGCCTTTGCCCGGCTCACTTTCAACCGAAATATTACCGCCCATTATCTCGCTAAAACGGTGGCTCAAGACCAGACCCAGACCAGTCCCGGCATACTTGCGGGTCGAGGAAGCATCGGCCTGGGTAAACTCCTTGAACAGCTTCTTGAGTTGCTCCTGGTTAATCCCAATCCCGCTATCGGTCACAGACAGCTCAATCCACTCGCTACCGTCTATCTGGGGGCGGGTAGCTTCGAGCATAATAAAACCTTTATCGGTAAATTTACAGGCGTTGCTCAACAGATTATAAACTATCTGCCGCACCTTGCCGGGGTCGGCGTACATCGAACCGAGGTTGTCGCCATATAGCACTTCCACTTTATTGCTATTCTTTTGGATAAGCGAAGCGGCACTATTGACTACTTCTTCCACCAGATTAGCGACCTTGAAGGTTTCCGGGTGTAACTGCATCTTACCGGCTTCGATTTTGGATAGGTCAAGAATATCGGTAATCAGGTGCAGCAGATTTTTCCCGGCGGTATTAATCTTTTGCAATGGGCCGATAAAATCGGGCTGAACCTCGGCGGCTTCATCCTGAAGTAATTCACTATAGCCCAGAATAGCGTTGAGCGGCGTGCGTAGTTCGTGACTCATATTTGCCAAAAAAGCACTCTTGGCGCGGCTGGCCTCCGTCGCCAGGTCGCGAGCTACTTTCAGTTTCTCATTGGCGGCGGTCAGGGCATAGGTGCGGGCGGCAACCTCGGCCTCCAGGTTGTGGGCATCATTTTGAACCTGTTCCAGCCAACCGGTATTATAAATCGCTGTACCCAGCAAATTAGCAATTGTTCCCAGATATACCCGCACCTCGCCATTAAAGCCGCTTGCATCATAAGCAAAGAAACTTAGCACCCCGACCAGATGTTGCTGGGCCATCAAAGGAATATTCAATACATGGGAGAGGCGGTAATGCTCACCGTGATGGCGGAGCAAGCCCAGCAATTCCTTGAGAATAACCGCCTGGTCATAATCGGCCTTGACAGCTAACGCCCCAAGTTCGGCATCGCTATCACTGATTTCCTGTACCAGACTATCCGGCAGACCGTGATAGGTACGAGGTCGCAGCCGTTTTTTGGTATTATCCCATAGCCAGATGGCGCTGAAAGGCAGACCCAAAGCCCCTTCGGTTTCGCTGAGTGTAATGTTCAAAGCTCGATTCAAGTCGGTGGAACGGTTTAAAACCGTCGTGATAGTATTAAGGGCGGTCAACTGGCGCTCGTAACGTCCCGCTTCCATAACTCTGGCCCGGTATCTTTCGCTGGCGATATTTTCGGTAAAACTATCAGTAATCATGGCGCTGCCTCTGCTTTAATGGTGTCCCTGGTACTTCAATACCCATTTAACTTGCTCCTCATATTACCATTGCAACATTACATTTAAGCTTACAGAAAGTATCAATCTTTTAATACATGCTGACTACCCAAAATCGGGAAGTCTGGTATCATAGATTAACGGTTTGCACGGGTTTTAGTCACTTTGGAAAGAGCGAAAGTGCCAGAATAAAACAAAAGAGAACAAAAAGAAAGCAGAATTATGACAAAACAAAAAGTGGATTATCTCTTGACCGGCGGAACGGTGGTAGTGATGGACCAGGCCCGTACCATTTTTGAGCCAGGAGCAGTGGCGGTGGCTGGAGATAAAATTGTGCAGACCGGCCCGGCGAGCGAACTTGAGGCGGCTTACGAGGCAGGCCAAGTCATAGATTGCACCGGACAGGTCGTAATGCCCGGCATGGTCAATGCTCATACCCACGTCCCCATGACCTTGCTGCGCGGGCTGGCGGACGATTTGCGGCTGGATGTCTGGCTGATGGGCTACATGATGCCAGTCGAGCGCGAATTCGTAAACCCCGAATTTGTGCGGCTGGGAACTCAGTTAGCCTGCGCCGAGATGATTCGCAGTGGCACAACCTGTTTTGCCGATATGTATTATTTTGAAGCTGAAATCGCCCGCGCCACCGCCGAGGCCGGAATCCGGGCGGTTTGCGCCGAGAGTATTATGAAGTTCCCTACCCCGGATGCCGCTTCTTATGAAGATGGGCTGGCCTATGCCCGTCAGTTTATCAGCCAATGGAAAGACCATCCCCTGATTGTTCCGGCAGTTGGAGCGCACGCCCCCTATACCTGTCCGCCCGAAATTCTGCGGGCTTGCACCGCGCTGGCAACCGAATTTGATGTGCCGTTGCATATTCATATCGCCGAAACCGCCCTGGAAGTGGAAAACGCCCGCAAAGACTGGAATATGCCGGTAGTACCCTGGGTCAGGAAACATGGGGTGCTGGAAGCTAAAGTTATCGCGGCCCATTGCGTCCATATTGACGAAGGCGAAATGCGGACTCTCCAACACGCCGGAGCAGGGGTAGCCCATAATCCGACCAGTAACCTGAAATTAGCCAGTGGCGTCGCCCCGGTGCGCCAGATGTTGCAAGTTGGGCTAAAGGTCGGGATTGGGACCGATGGCCCAGCCAGTAATAATGACCTCGACATGTTCGAGGAAACTCGGCTGGCGGCGCTATTGGCGAAGGGTTTTTCGGGCGACCCAACCGCCCTCCCCGCCCGCGAAGCCCTGGCCCTGGCGACTATCGGCGGAGCGCAGGCCCTCCATCTGGGCCACCTGACCGGCTCGCTGGAAGTAGGCAAACGGGCCGATTTGCTGGTGGTGGATATGCAACCGCTCCACAATAGCCCGCGCTTTGCCCGTGACCCGGAGGCGGTTTATTCGCAGTTGGTCTATGTGTCCAAAGGCAGCGATGTGCAGCACTTGATGTGCAACGGACGCTGGTTAATGTGGGATAAAAAACTATTGACCCTCGATGAAGCCGCTTTGAGGCAAGCGGCCCAGCAACTAGCCGGGCAGATAGACCGCTTCCTGATTGCGCGGGAAGGCGATGTCGTCCGCAAGCTTTTGGCGCTGGGCGGCTTGAACCAGGAGGAAAGCTTTGAGGTGCAGGTCAAAGCCCAGCTAAACGACCTCGCCGCCGTCGAGCGGGTGCTATCCGACCCGACCCTGGTGACAATTACCAAATCCTCGCGCTACCGCCAGTATGATACCTATTTTTCGTTTGCCGGGCCAGACCAAGGTCAGTTGCGGTTGCGCGAGGATATTTATCTGGATGAACAAGGGCGGCCTACTCCCCGCAGTCGCAACCGCCTGACCCTGATTGGAGCGGCTTCGGAACGGGAGTTTCCCCGCTCGGTGGTTCTCAACCGCTCGCGCCTGACCGCTTCCGCCGAACAATCGGTGCGCTTCTACCGCGAATATGTAGCGCCATTGGAAGAACGCGAGGTGATTAAGATACGTCGGCGCTGGCGGGTTTTATATCAGAATACCGATTTCGCAATTAATCTCGACCAGATGCTCACGCCGGCCCAGTCCGGCTATTTTCTGGAAATCAAAAGCCGCACCTGGTCGCAAAACGATGCCGAAAAGAAAGCCCAGCTTATCAGCGAGCTTTTAACCTTGCTGCAAATTGACGATAGCCAACTTGTCGCTGAGGACTATCGCACCCTGCTGGCGCGGTAAAACGAGGACTGAGGACTGAGTTAGCTAATGGCGGCCTCGACCCCTTTGGGGGTAAATCGTAAATTCCTCCGACCCCTGACCCCATATCCTCAGTCCTCAGTCCCCATTCTCTATTCTGTGACCAAAATTACCCAATTTCTTTGCGTTGCCGCACACTAATTTCTCCCAAAATAGCGTTTAATATATATGTAGGTAAAAAGTTTTTTCAGAGCTGCTCAGTTCTGGAAAAACCCTGGAACGGTACTTGCATGTAAATAGTTTAATAAATTAGTTTTAAGCTGATTTATCAATTCATCCTTTTAGACCTGGATTTTAGACTTTAGATTTTAGATTTGATCCTGTAGGTAATGGGTAGTTACCATCTTTTATCACCGTCCTCTAATATCGTATGTCGGACTTAGCGCCGGAAGGTTAGTTTTAGCCGCTATCTCATAGCCGCTGTAGAACAAAGAAGGAGCAGAGATATGACCGCTGAATTGAGCCACGCCCAGGAAATTACGGTCCCTTTGGGCCTGTTGAATCGTCAGAACCCGCATCAACCTAATTTTGCCGAAATGAGTTATGCCGAAATGGTCAATAATTTGAGCCATCATTTCAAGCAGTTGGCTGCTTTGATGACTACCCCCGCCGTGATTCGCTGTGAAGAATTGGCAAGTTTGCGTCGTCGAACTATCAGCCCGGAAATTGGCACCCTGACCAACAATCGCTTTCAGGTACAACTGCGATTAGCGGCGGATTTGCTGCGGTTAGGTCGCCGTCAGGAAGGGTTTGGCTTGCTAAAGACGATTGAAGACCGCCTGACCGCCGACCCGAAACAGCTTGGGGGGCTATCCAATCTGTTGTGGATTGCACTGCTGCGGGCTACCGCCGGAGATAAGCAGGGCGCTTTCCGGGTAGTTTCGCTTGTTACCGCCCAGTCCACCGATATGGCCCTGGACTCGCGGGTCGTAAACTTCTTTTTGGTATGAGCAACAAAAAAAGAGCCGCCCGTATCGGAGTGGGACGGCTTTGGAACTCTTAATTTGGAGCTTTTGAGGATAAGTAGATATCTAACTTGAGTAGACATTATCAGTTCTGTAGATTGGTGAACTGATAAATGCAGGATACCAGCCTTTTGTAAAATTAATGTAAACCCTGTGTAAAAAATTACTTTACATACTGCAAATATTTTGCCATGAGGCTGATTTTTGGCCCTATTACTCGGACTTATCCCCATTTTCGCTTTCTGCCGCCATTTCCGAGGCAACTTGTTCTACCACCTGTTTTAGCACCGAATATGGTTGCGCCCCACTGACCAGATATTTTTCGGCAAAAACCAGGGCTGGAACTGCATTTAGCCCCAATTCATGTGCCTCGGTAATATCGGCGGCCACCGCTTCGGTATAGGTCGGGTCGGCTAATATCGGGGCAATATCGTCTATCGCCAACCCGATTTCAGTTAATACAGCTTGTAAAACTGCTGGGTCGTCCAGGCGTTGGCCCTGTTCCCAATAAGCCCGCCCTGCCGCCCGATGATATTCCGGGCCACGCCCTTGCGCTTCGGCGAATTTTGCCAGCACCAGGGCCGGGTAACTATCCACTCCGAAAGGGCCGGGTCTTAGCTCACGTCCGTACTCCCGCCGTACTCGTTGCTTGAATTGTTCGCGTCCGGCCTCAATCATCGCCTGTCGGTCAGCGGGCATGGGGGGCGACCCCGGCGGACGCAGCATATATGAATGCCAATGCACCTCAAGCCCGTGACTTTTCTCCAACTCCTCCAAACTGAAGGCTACCAGATAACAAAACGGTCAGACAAAATCCGACCAAACATCCACTCGTACTTCCATCTAAAATTCTCCTTTCTGGAGGTCGGGGGTCAGGGGGCGGGGGTCAGGGGATTTACTCCCAAAGGGGCGAAGCCGCGATTTACGATTGCGGACCTCAGTCTTCAGTTCTGCATTTTCCCCGACCTCCGACCCTCGACCCCCGTCCCCGTTTACTTAGCCCGATTGCGGCTACGCCGGAGCGCAAAAGCTACGCTCAGGCCGGTCAATATTACTACGCTGATTAATAAGGCAAAGAGCCAACCCGCGCTATTATCGTCGCTGCTGCCAAGTCCGGTGACTGGCACACCTGGGGCAACTCCACCCTGACCGCCGGGACTGGGGGTCGCCGAGCGCCCTGCCGTCGCAGTTGCGCCGCCCGAAGCCGCCTCAGTCGTTGCCGCTAAACCACTTCCGGCCAGAATAATCAAGAGGGCTTTTTTATCTTTTAGCTGGTCAATAAACTTCTGGTTGGTGGTACTATCCACCCCCGGCAAGGTAAATTGGGCCACGAGTTGAGCCGGGTCGGACGGAATGGGGCTGAGGACGGCCAGCAAATCGGGTTGTCCGGCTTTGGTATAGAGGCCCAGATAGGTATCGCCCTGTTTGGTCAACTGGTTAAAACCGGGCAACCCAAATTTAAAGCCCGCCGCCGTCAGGGTTTTATCCAGGCTCGGCGCTAGATTATCAGGGGTATCGCTGGAAAGATAGAGCCGGGTAATAGCATCTTGCAATTGCGGCCCGGCCTGTTTCGCAATTGCCACCTGAATAGCTTTATCCACCTGAATTTCAGTCAAGCCGGACAAGGTCGGAAGCGGTAAGGTTTGGGCCAACCCAATCCCGGTTTCAAGCAGAAGCAAGATTAACAAGCCCATAAAGCCGACTGTCATTATCTTTATCTTCATACCCTCATACCGCTTTCCCCTCAAACTATGGCAAATGACCAAATAATCGGTAAGGATTAAGCCAAAAACCTCTCTACCGCTTACCGACAGAGAGGTTTAGCTTAAACTATCTGACTAGACTCTATCATAACAGAAGTGGGCGGGAGTAGCACATCTTAACTCAAGCCCGCTTCTGTTACCATATTATTTGCGGCGCTGGCGCATTATCGCCATTCCCGCCCCCGAACCAGCCAGGAGTACCAGTAGTCCGACCAGCAACAAGCCCACCGGGAAGATACTGTCAGAGCTATTGGTATTGCCAAAGCCTGTCGCCGGGGGTTTGGCAGCTGCTCCGCCCTGGGCGGCGGTAGTAGCCGCAGCAACGGCGGTAGTAGCGGCGGCAGCAGTCGTCGGGCGGACGGTGGTGGCAGCCGCAGTCGGCGTAGTCTGGGCGGCAGCCAATAGCGAGTTCAGCAAATCAGGCGCACTTAGAATAAAGGCAAAAGTCTTTTTACCCTTAATTTGGTCGAGGAACTGCTTGGCGGCTTCCGGGCTAACCCCTGGGATACCGGCAGACGAAAGCTGGGCCGGGTCGGTTGGGACTGCCCCTAACGCCACCAATAAATCGGGCTGACCGGCCTTGCTATACAGCCCAACGTAAGTGTCGTTCTGCTTGGTCAGCTTGGTAGCCCCAGGCAGGCTAAACTTGTAGCCTGCTGCCGTCAAAGCCGTATCCGCTACAATTGCCAGAGGGTCAGCATCGGTGTCCGCCACAAAAATATTGATTTTGAGGTTTTTGAGATTAGCCGGTAATTGCTTGGCTAGTTCCGCCTCGGCTCCCGCCGGTAACTTAACTTCGGTCAGGCCAGGGATGGTGGGGAGGGTCACTGCCGCCGCCGTAGTCGCCCCTGCCGCCGTAGTCGCCCCTGCCGCCGTCGTAGTTGCAGCAGCGGTGGTGGTCGCCGCCGTCGTAGTTGCAGCAGTCGTCGTAACCTGAGCCGCGCCACCTCCGGCACTGGCTACCTTTACATTAGCGCAGCTAACCTGCTTGCCCGGCGGGTTGAGGGCCACATGATACTGTACATAATAGGCCGGGGAAGTGCCGGTAACGGTGGCAAAGTTCGGGGCAGTAAGAATGGTGTCCGCCGTCCCTGCCCCGTTCGCATCGGCCTTAATCGAAGTCAGATTAAAGCGGACCGGCCCTTGATTTTCGCAAGTGCCTTCATGAATATGCCCCGAATGTTCGCTGGAGGGGTCGAAGCCGCGCAAACTCACGCTGACCTTGATACCTCCGGCACTTTGCTCATCAATGATGGCTGTCCCGATGACTTTAGAACCCTCCACCGCCGCCATTTCCAGGCTCAAAGTTTTGGTAGCTTGGGCGAAAGTCAGGCTCATAGTGGCAACAAGCAAAACCACAATCCCTAAAATACTAAGTTTCCTCATATTAAAAGTCTCCTCACCAGAATAATAATCTGGCTGTTTAAAATCCCGACGGCCCGCGTGCTGCCGGAGGAAAGCAATATCCAAAAAAAACTAAACCGGCTAATTTCCCGATTATAATCCCAACCTGGGGCGAATAATTCGCTTTATCAGGTCATTTTATGTGTTTTCAGGTACGTTTTACTGCTTTGGAAATGCTAACTGAATAAAAATAGAGCTGAAATAGAAAAAGTGGTGCGAGTCTGGCCAACCATAACTATTGTGATTTAGAAAACCCTAAAAATAATTATATCCAGCACTTATAAATCATAGCATCTCAGGGTCAGATTCGGTGTTAAAAAGTTGTTAAATTTTCAAACTTTGAGGGCTTCATCGCCCTCAAAAAAGGGGTGTAGCTCATACTACAGACGCAAGCGGGGGGGTATGTGATACTCGGAAATAAGAGTTGTGGACCCTAGCTCATTTTGCTTGCCAGCCAATGCAATCAAGTCGGTCAATTGCAGGCCAAATCAGCTTCCAGGAAGGATATAGCCGCTATGTCTAGCAATAACACCATGTCGGTACAGGGTAAATTTCAGCGTTTTATACGGCTGCAAACTCCGCTGGAAACCGCTTTTGCTTATTTTACCGATTTTGCCTATGTTCTGCCGCGCTTGCCCGAAATTGGGCGGGTATTGCGCTACCGGGATGGACGCTACCGCCTGATTTTTATGTCAGATGACGGGCGGGGTCACGAGATGGGCATCGTCTTTGATATTCGTCACGAAATAGTCGAAAATCGCCATGTCAAAATGATTGCCATCCCAGTCAACCAGCACGAATTGACCGGCGACCGGGCCAGCCAGGGAACTGCGCCGCTGTTTCCGGGCCTCTTGAATGGCGAAGTGATTTTGACCGAGCGACATGGTCAAATCGAGGTGGTCTATCGGCTGGACCTATTTATTGAAATCGAAGTACCCCGCTTCCTCAGCTTTATTCCAAAACCTATGCTCCAAAAGATTGGCGAGAGCCTGATGCAGTTCAAGTTGCACGCTGTCGGCGATGGATTTGCCGAGCGGTTGACCGAAGATTTTGTGGAATGGAACAAGCGCCATGTAGTCCGGGCTAATGAACCGATAGTTGTGCGGCGTGGGCTAACCCCCGAACTTAACTAAGCCACCCTCGGCGGCTTAACCAAATCTTCTCCCTATTTATCATCAGATGCCGCCGGTTCAGGCTGGTTTGAGTTGAAGAATTCCTGCGCTTTAGTTATTATACTGGTATAATACTGAAACACAAAAACAACTACTGCCAATTAGTTTAAGGAGTAAGCTTAGTGGCCGATACCAGAGCCGAGGCTTCCAAGCTACAAGCGAAAGCACAACCCAGCTATAACCCTACTGCCTTTCAACAATCTGCCTTGCCTTCTGAACCTTCTGAGCGGTCTGAATTGTACCTGAATTTGGATTGCATTGATGAGGCCGCTGCGGAAGCGGCTTATCAATATTGCCGCCAGAGTACCAAAGTAGGCTCGAAAACTTTCTATATGGGGTCGCTGCTTTTACCCTACCATAAGCGTCGGGCAATGTGGGCGGTCTATAATTTTTGTCGTGTCACCGACGATATGGTGGATAACGCCCGCGATGTCGAGCTTGAGCAGCTTCAAGCCCGCTTGAGGGATTGGGAAGACCAACTCCAACGCTCGTTTGAAGGCCAGGTCCAATCCCATCTACCCCATATGGTAGCCTGGACCCACGCCGTCCATCGCTTCAAAATCCCGCCGACCCCGCCCCTGGAATTGATTGCGGGGGTGCGGATGGATTTGGATAAAGTCCGCTACCAGAATTTTGAGGAATTACGGCTCTATTGCTATCGGGTTGCCAGCACCGTCGGGTTGATGGCCTCCGAAGTTATCGGCTATAGCGACCCTTGCGCTCTGGATTATGCCGTAAATCTGGGCATCGCCATGCAGTTGACCAATATCTTGCGCGATGTCGGCGAGGATTTGCGGAACGGACGGATTTATTTGCCCCTGGAAGAAATGGAGCAATTTGAATATAGCGAGGCGGAATTATTGCGGGGCGAAATCAACCCCCGCTTTATTCGGCTGATGCAATTCCAGATTGACCGCGCCCGGCACTACTATTCCCTGGCGATGCCCGGCATTGAATACCTCGACAAGGATTGTCGCCTCTCGATTACGGTGGCCGCCCGGCTCTACAGCCGGATTCTGGATATGATTGAGCGTAACGGCTACGATGTCTTTACCCGGCGGGCTTTTGTCCCCAAAGGCCAAAAGCTGCAAGGGCTGGCGAAGGCCTGGGTCGGACGGAGTCTGAGGCGCGTACCAAAACCCTAATAGTTCCTCACATGCATGGATAATAGCAATTATGTCAACCCCTGTTCTAAATAATCTCAATATTCGGGCTGGAAGCGCCGCCGATATAGCGGCAGTGCGCGAGATTTGTGCGGAAGTATGGGGCGGCACCGATTATGTGCCGGAAGTCTGGCCCGAATGGATTGCCGACCCAAAGCATCAGGTCTATGTATTCGAGTTGGATGAGCGCCCGGTGGCCTTTTATTATCTGGAGCGCGACGGAAGCGGGCCAGGGACGGTCTGGATTGGCGGGGTGCGAGTTTGGTCGGCCTATCGCGGGCGGGGACTGGCTGCCGCCATCCTGGAACACGCGATTGCTACCAGTCGGGCGCAAGGCTTCCAGTTTGCCCGCTATATGACGGCGCAGCAAAACACCCCGATGCATCGTCTGGCGGAACGCTTTGGCTTTCGGCTGGTAAATCAATATTTGGGTGGTAACTATGGCGGAGGACAATCAATCGAGCAACCAGTTGACCAACCAGTTGACCCGATAGCTTTTATCCAAAATGTTACCCTGAATGAAATGGATGCGGCTTACCGTCTGATTACCGCTTCCGCCGAATATAAGGCCAGTGAAGGGCTTTATACCCTATATTGGCACGCCAAACCGTTGACCGCCGAAGCACTACGAGAGCATATCGAGCAGGGCGAGGTCTGGAAGCTGGCAGGCCCATTAGAGGCGCTGGCAATTGCAGACCGGGATTACAGTTTGTGGCTCGGTTTTCTGGTAGGCTCACCTGCCAGCCAACTAACGCTGGTGTCCGGCCTAACTGCCCTGATTGACCGTCAAGCGCCCACCGCCGAAAAAATTGAGCTGGAAACCATGCTGGTCAACACCCCCCAAAACGAAACTCTGCTCCAAAAAACCGGCTTCACCCCCTACGAGGATGAGCCGGTAATGTGTCTATACGAGTTCAAGCTCCGGTGAGGGCGCGACCCTGTTCCAGAATCGGCTTTACTTTGTCGGCAGAGGTGGTTTCGGTATAAACCCGCATTATTGGTTCGGTGCCACTAAAGCGAATAAGTAGCCAGCTACCGTCTTCGCTATAGTATTTGAAGCCATCATCATCGCGGATTTTGACCACGGGCATTCCCGCCAAATCTTTCGGCGGGTTCTTTTTGATATTTTCGATAATAGCGGCCCGCTTGCTTTGTTCAAAGCTGAAATCTACTCGGTCATAATAATGCGGCCCGACCTTCTCAAACAGATATTCGAGCAGCCCACTGGCGCTCTTGCCCAGTTTCAGCATCATATCCGCCATCACCAAGCCGGAGAGAATACCGTCTCTTTCGGGGATATGTCCCCGAAAGCCGTTGCCCCCGCTCTCCTCACCCCCGATAATCGCATCTTTCTCCATCATCAATGGGCCGATGTGCTTGAAGCCAACCGGAGTTTCGTAGACCTCTACCCCATAAAGCTTGCCCAGTTTATCTACCATTGAGGTCGTCGAGAGCGATTTGACGATAGGGCCACGCTCGCCACGCACTTCCAGCATGTAGAGGGCCAGGAGCGCAAAAACCTCAAGCTGGTTCATAAAGCGCCCGGTTTCATCTACAATTCCCACCCGGTCAGCATCGCCATCGTTGGCAATCCCCAAATCGTGTTCGCCCTTAGCCATCAAGCTCAGAAAATCACTCAGGTTCTTGGTGATAGGCTCAGGGTTGTGCATACCGGGGAAAAGCGGATTACGAGCGGCGTGAAGTTCGGTCACGCTGACCGAGCCGCCCCCCAGAATCATCGGAAAGTAGCCTTGACCTGCGCCCCACATCGGGTCTACCGCGATTCTCAACTTGCTGTTCTTAATCCCCTCGACATCCACCACTTTCGCCAACTGCCCGGCGTAACCGTCGGACAGCTCGATATACTCGACCAGCCCGCTTTTTATGGCTTCGGAGAGGGCCATGCGCTGCACTGGCTCTTCCAGCCGTCCTTCCAGGTCGGCCACGATTTCAGGCGAGGCCGAGCCACCGTAATAGGGCTTGACCTTAAAACCGTTGTCAGTCGGCGGGTTGTGGCTGGCGGTAATCATTACCCCGCCCCCGGCCTTGCGCTCGATAATACTGAAACTCAGCACCGGAGTGGGACAGAAGCGATCCGATAGCCAGGTTTTGATACCGTTAGCCGCCATCACCTCCGCCGTCGCCGCTGCGAAATTCTCGGAGGCAAAGCGGGTATCATAGCCGATAACCACCCCGTCTTTAGCCCGACCTTCGCTCTTGAGATATCCGGCAAAGGCTTGCGACACCTTCCGCACATTCTCAAAAGTGTAATCCTCGGCAATTACCGCCCGCCAGCCGTCAGTCCCGAATTTTATGGTTGCCATCGAATTCCTTTCTTGGGAAAAGTGGTCAGTGGTCAGTAGGATTTACGATTAGGAACTCAGCCCTCAGCCCTGTATTTCTCTGACCACTGACCAGTGACCACTACCCCCGCAATGCTTTCCAGATTTTTTCGGGACGCAACGGCATATCCAGATTGGTGATACCGTAAGGCCGCAACGCATCTATAATCGCATTAACCACGACTGGGGTAGCGGCAGTCGTGCCGGACTCGCCGATACCTTTTGCGCCTATCGGGTTGCGTGGGCTAGGAGTAGAGGTGCGACCCAACTCGATGCCCGGTAGTTGGGCCGCAATCGGGAAAGTGTAATCCATCAGACTACCGCTCAGGATTTGCCCGGTTTCGTCGTAGACCAATTCCTCATAAAGCGCCTGCGAAATCCCCTGAGCGGTGCCGCCGTGTACCTGCCCATCCACAATCATCGGATTGATGACTGTTCCGCAATCGTCCACTCCGACATATTTGAGGAAGCTGATGTCGCCGGTTTCGGTATCCACTTCTACCGCGCAGACGTGTGACCCGAAGGGGAAAACCACATCCGAAGGGTTGAAGAACCGGGAAGACTCCAAGCCGATTTCCATATCGGCGGGCAGTTTGTGGGGCTGATAGGCCGCTTTTGCCACCTTCTCAAAACTGAGAGTGCGCCCCGGTACGCCCTTTACAAAAAACTGGGCTTCTGCCAAATCCACATCGTTTTCGGAAGCTTCCAGCAAATGCCCCGCCAGCTTGAGCATCTTTTCCTTGACTCCGATGGCGCTGATTTTCGCCGCCGATGCCCCGACGGCCGCGCTCCGGCTGCCGTAAGTTCCCTGCCCGTAGGGGGTATCTTTGGTATCGCCGTGACTGACTTCAATCCGCTCCATAGCGATGCCCAACACGTCCCCGACGATTTGGGCCATCGTAGTTTCGCCGCCCTGACCGTGCGGCGATGTGCCGGTAAAGACCGTCACACTACCGTCGGCATTAACCCGTACGACAGCGGTTTCAAAGCCCATAGCCCCACGCTCGACATAAGTCACGACCCCAACTCCCATCAGCTTGCGGGGCATCCCACCATTGGCGCTCTTGCGGCGCTCGGCCTGCTGCTGGCGCAAGGCCGGATAGTCGGCCTGAGTCATCGCGGCCTGCAAATTCCGGGCGTACTCGCCACTATCGTACTCCGCCCCAGTCGGCGATTTATAGGGAAAAGCTTCGGGCGGGATAAAATTCCGCAACCGGACTTCCGCCGGGTCGAGGTTCAGCTTTGCGGCGAGGGCATCCATCGCCCGTTCAATCAGATAAGTCGCCTCTGGACGGCCCGCTCCGCGATAGGCCGTGGTGGGGGTTGTATTGGTAAAGACGTACTCAATCCGGGTCGAAATTTCGGGAATAGCATAGACCCCCGAAGCCATGAGGGTGGTCAGGGTTGGGATGAAAAGACCGTCGTCGGTGGCATACGCCCCGATGTCGGCGATAACCTTTAAGTCCAAAGCATTAATTTTGCCCTGCTCATCCGCCCCTAGCTTCACATAATCCACCTGGGCGCGTCCGTGATAGGTCGCCGACAGGTTTTCGCTGCGGCTCTCGATCCACTTGACCGCCCGGCCCAACCGAACGGCTGCCGCCGCCACCACAATTTCTTCGGGATAGACCAGAATCTTCGCGCCAAAACCGCCCCCGACTTCCGGGGCAATCACCCGCACCTGATTTTCCGGCAAATTCAGGGTAGCCGCAAAGGTAGTTCGGGCCAGATGGGGCGCTTGGTTGGATAGCCAGATAGTGAGTAGGCCCGTCCCGGAGTTATAGTCGGCAACAATCCCGCGAGTTTCCAGCGAAATCGCCGCCAGCCGTTGATTAAAGATGCGTTCTTCGATTATCACCGGACTGGCTTCGATAGTAGCCATAACTTTGGCCCGGTCTCCTCCGTCAACTGCCCGCGCCAGATTCGAGTCCAACCCGCTATGAACTTTAACCGCACCGGGCTTTAAGGCTTCCTCCGGGTCGGTAATCGCAGGCAAAGGCTCGTAATCCACTTCCAGAGCGGCAGCCTGGTCGCGGGCGGCATAAAGCGTCGGCGCAACTACCAGGGCAATCGTTTCGCCAAACATACGGACTTCGCCATCCGCCAGAAAAGGGCGATTGGGCAGCTTTTTTATGAGTGGGTCATATTTCAAAGTCGCCTTGAGGTCGTCCCAAGTCAAGACCGTGCAACCTTCGGTTTCCGCCGAGGCCTTGTTGACCGAGTTGAGGCGGGCATGAGCATAGGGGGTGCGGACAAATTGGGCATAGACCATGCCGGGTAACTGGACATCATCCACGTAGGTCGCTCGACCCTGAATCAGCCGAGGGTCTTCTTTGCGCTTTACTCTTGCTCCAACCAATGAACCAATTGTCATTTTCTTTCCTTCTCCCTCTTAATTAAATCAAGACTTTCGCTGGCAAATCGTCTTAACCTCGTAAAAGTTATATTTGAAAATTTTATGCAGTAAAATTTTCAAATATAACTTTTACGAGGTTTTGGGGTTTGCTAAATTATGTATAAATCAGTAAAATCGTCCCAAGCGAAAGTCCTATAAATCAGACACCTGGCACTTTCGCCTAAAGCCCCGACCCTGCATTTTTCTGACCACTGACCACTGACCACTGACCACTTTTTTAATCCAACGCCATCGGACGGTCAAGGGTCGTACTGAGGACAACCGTCGTATTGGTATTGGCGATACCTTCGATGCGGCGCAAACCGGTAATTACTTCCTGTAGTTCCTGGGGGGTATTGACCCGCACTTTCAGCAGCAGTGAGGCTTCACCTGCAATAATATGACATTCCTCGATATTTTGCTCCTGTCCGATAAGTTCGGCTATTTCCCTCTCATCTGCATAGCGCGTACCACCTTCCAGGCTGACATGGATAAAAGCGGTCAGGTTCTTGCCAAGCTTTTCAGCGTTGACGTTGGCACTATAGCCGGTAATGATGCCCCGCTCTTCCAGCTTCTTTACGCGCTCAAATACCGATGGCCCTTTGATACCGACCCGCTCGGCAATCTTTTCGTGCGAGGTCTTGGCGTTAGCCATTAACATCTGCAAAATAATCCGGTCTTTTTCGTCCAAATTTTTCCCTCGTCCAATAAATAAAGAAGACTTGATATACGGGATTATAAACAGAATAGAACCGCCCGGCAAATCAGCTTGTCGGGGGCTACAGCTCAGGCTGTAGCCAGATTTATAGTAGGGTTGTTGCAAGAAGCGAAATTAAAGCAAAGGTCAAGGGCAGCTTTAGGGTGGTAAGCAAACTCACGCCGCCACATTGTGAAGCTGCTGTTTATCGAGCAAACTCAGAATTTTTTATAAAGAGGGGGGTTTAGACCAACTAGCAGTAGAGGTAGAGCTAGACGAAGATGAACACGAGAAGCTAGAGCAGTTGCAAAGCTTATTCCGGCAAAGGTTAGGTTTGCGAGTGCCAGTCAAGGCGGTTGCTCTCGATAGTTTACCCCGATTCCAGTTAAAAGCCCGTCGCATTGTAGATAATAGATAAGGATAAACTTCTCAAAAGGCTACTTGAGAAGATAGAATACTTCGGTAGTGAGCTTATTTTCGTCTTCGTTCCAATCCCCATAAACTTCCCAGCTAAGACCAGTAAGGGGATGGTCATGTTCCTTAGACCAATTTATAATAGCATCGTGTGCTTCTCCTAATTGGTGATAAGGTCCGGTGTGAAGGGCGGCGGCGGCACTACCTTGCGGGGTTGAGGAGCAGATTACGCGACCATCTCCCTCAAACAGACCAGCCACTTGCACTCCCACCTCGATTTCAAACTCCTTGTTAGGGTTTAAAAGTGGTTTAGCTTGATCGTTTCTATAAATAATGATGTTGTGACCAGCTTTTTGGACACCTTGTTTATTTAGAAACGTATAAACCTCACTTTTAGCCAGAAGCTCCCGGATTATTTTTCCAAGATTTTGATGATTGACAGTAGCCTGCACCACAGCTAAGTAATGAGAGTTCACCTGACACACATTCACAGTAGGTTTCATGATAGGTTGCCTCCTGATTTGGTGAGATAGCAGGTTTAATAAGTCTGAAATTGGTTGAGTTGGTTTGAGCAATGTGCTTGATGGTTTTTAGATAGTAAGAGAACAGTTCTAATATATCAAACAAATGTACTACTTGTCAACAGATTTAAGAACTAGCACCAGGGCTTAGGCGTTTAGTTCAAAGTCAAAGGCTTTTGATGGGCTTTTTAGCCTCACTCTTAAATTATTAGGCTCAAAGTAAGATTGAGGTAAACGCCTAAGCCCTGGATTTATAGCTCAAAACTTGTAGCTCTGAATGGTTCGTGCTACACTCTACCCATGCGAGTTGTAGGTATCAGCGAGGCTAATTACTAAAACTGGATATTCTTAGCCAAAACAATGGTGCGTATGTATATCAGGCAAAGGAGGGGATTTGACAGAGCAAAATCGGGAACTTCGGGCCGATCCTGGTTTCAAGCAAGTGACAAACCGTTTAGCTCAAGAGGTAGGCCTGAAAGTAGTAGGAGCTGAATTACCACAGTCTTTAACGGCAGACCTGGTGCTGGAAATACCGGCAGGCATTGAAGCGCGGCTGGAAACTAGCCTGTTTAGTTTCTTAAAGGGCTACCAGTATGCTATAGTAGAATTCAAGGGGCAAAATGACCAGTTCACGTTGCATAAGTTCTTAAACAACCTGGCCCGCACCGCTTTGTTTTGCCTCCGCCGCGACGATGTGCCGGTGGACAAGGTGTTGAACTTATATGTATGCTCAGCTTACCCGGACGGCATTCTAGGGCTGGCAAACCAGGAGCCGAGTAAGCCGCTGTTTGAGAATTCGTCCGAGGAGGTCTGGTTGTGGCGGGCCAGGTTATTCTTTCAGGAAATTGCCATTGTAGTGTGCCGCGACCTGCCTATCGAGCCACGTTTCTATGATTGGCTGATGTTCGCTCCGGCTCGTACCGCCAAATGGCGAGAGTTTGCTCGGACGGCGGTACGCGAGGGTCGCCGCGATCTGGTGGACATGCTTATCCGATTAAGACCAAAGGAGTTTGGCGAAATGTCACTTGATGTACAGGAGATTCTCAACGAGCTTGACCCGGAGGAACGGGAGCGTTTGAGTTATGAGTGGGCAAGTATCTTTACTAACGCATTTCTACCAAAATTAGCTATTGAAGAACCAGAAAAATTAGAGATAGCTCTGACAAATCTAGCCGATAATATATCAGCCGAAGAGCTTTCAAAAATTATTACCTTTTTGAATAAGCAGGCTCAGAAAAAAAAGGAACAAAACGGCGATAATTTCCAGCAACAGCAGTAGCGGTAGCACCCCATTAAACGGTGAAAGATCACTGGGGAGTTGAAAAAAAGGCGTTCATCTGGCACACTTTGGTTATGAGAAAATTACAACCAAACCAAATGAACGCTGGAATAGTTTTGCTCTAATCCCCATTGTGCCTTACGGGGTCAAAAAGGTCAAGGTAATATCCGCCCGCACGACCCGAAACGGCAGCGTTATTGCTGTCGAAGTTGTGGGGTGTCTTTTACCCAACGAACCGGCACGGTGCTGGAAGGCTTGCGAACGGAGGCCAGCCTGGTAATGACCGTGGTAACATTGTTGGCCTGGGGCTGTCCGGTCCAGGCCATTGTGGCCGCTTATGGCTTTGATGAGCGCACGATTGCCGACTGGCGCGACCGGGCCGGGCAACACTGCCAAAAAGTTCACCAGGCTCTGATCCAAACCGCCCAACTCGATTTGCAGCACGTTCAGGCCGACGAAATCCGGGCTAAGTTAGTCGGGCAGATTGCTTGGATGGCAATGGCGATCATGGTTCCCACTCGGTTATGGCTGGGTGGGGTGGTTCAGCCCAACCGTGACCGTGCTCTTATCCAAAACCTGCTGAGGCTAGTGCGCTCTTGCGCCAGGGGTGGACAGGCTTTGCTGGTGTGTACCGATGGGTTGGCCTCTTATCCCAAAGCGACCCTGGCCGCTTTTCGAGATAAAGTCGTCGCGGCCAGGGGGTTGTCAAAACCAGGCCGCCCTCGGCTGGCGGTCTGGGAGGGGTTGGTGATCGGGCGGGTCATCAAACGAGTACGGGCGAGGCATTTAGTCGAGGTCGAGCGCACCATTGTTAGGGGTCAACCCACTCAGGTAGCCGACCTGCTGTGCCGTTCTAAGGGAGGGGTTTTACTCAACACCTCTTTCATTGAAAGGTTTAATGCGACTTTACGCCAAAGGCTCTCGAACCTGACCCGGCGCAGTCGGCAGACCGCGCATAAAGTTGAAACCCTGCACAATGGAATGTACCTAGTGGGAAGTGTTTACAACTGGTGTGTTCCCCAGCGAGAGTTGCGTCAACCGAACTGGCAGCAGCCTCAACAGCCCCGTTGGCAAGAGCGCACTCCAAAGGTGGCGAGTGGTTTGACCGACCACCTTTGGAGTGTGAGTGAATTGTTAAAGTACAAGATCGCTCCTAGTCCTTATGTTGCCCCGAAGCGACGGGGGCGACCGCCTAAAAAGCCTAACCAAGATTACACCGTTTAGTGGGGTGCTA
>JBBRSG010000085.1:0-27628 GCA_038245615.1 Chloroflexia bacterium
AAGGTATACTTGCTATCCCAGGTAGCTATCATCCCATCATAAATCCCGACCTGCAAGAGGGCCAGATGGCGGGAAGCCAGATTAAACCCCAGATTGTTTTTGAGGGACTGGTTAATCAGCAGTTCCGTCCACTGGTAGCCCGGAGCGCCACTATTCCAAAACGCAATCTGGTCGAGAGCGGCGGGAGTGCGTTGGGCCACCAGCTCTTTCAATTGTTTAATCTCAGCCTGAGTTGCGGCCTGGTCGGGGGGAGCTTTGCGGCGGAACTGGCTACCGGAAGTTAGAAGCCAGGTTTTCCAGCTCCCGGCCTTTGGCTCAAGCTGGGCCGCGTTATTGGTTGCCGCTGCGCTAGTTGCGGCAGCGGTGGTGGCGGCAGAAATCGTGGTGGCGGCGGTGGTGGCAACTGTCGTGGTGACGCTGGTGGTAGTGGCGGCAGCAGCAGTGGTCGCTGCCGAGGTGGTAGTGGGAACAGAGGTTGGAGTGCTATCGCCGCACGCCGTCAGCAAAGTGGCTGCCACCAAAAATATTGTCAGTGAAACCGAGCGTAATTTGAATTTAGCCATACAAGCTTTTTCCTCCTTCTGCAATTATCAATTATCAATTGTCGTTATCTCTGGTTAAAACAGCCCTGGGGTTGGTTCGGAATGGTCCGAGTTGATTGGATTCAAGTATTAGTTATCAGTCGGCGGAACTGGTAACTAAACCAGTGGCTACCATGCCCGACGGCTTGCCATTTATGGCGTAGCATCTCACGAGTCATAGCATCGAGGTCGCTTCGCAATTCGGCGGTTTCATCCGGTGGGGTGGTTGAAGATGGGGTTTTATCGAGTCTATCCATAGCTTTCCAGACAATTTCCGGGTCGCCTGGTCGTTTTAGCACTGCCACAAACTGGATTACAGGGTATGATGCTCCACCTTGTGGGAAATAATAAGGGGTGTTATAGACATAAATAGTATTGGTATAAGTTGAGGTCGTGCGGTTATAACGAACATAAGTAATCTCGCAGGTTTCCCAATGTTCGGTAACGGGAATCGAGGCGGGTGAGACAACTGGCCTGGGTTTGGATACGGCGGACGCAGTTGGGGCTGCTGAAACGCTTGAAAGCACGGGTTTGATTGGAGCCTCTGGAATTGCAGGATTGGTCGGCTCGATGGAAGGGTTTGAAGTTGAAGGCGCGGCTTTGCTGCTTTTCCAAAGCGTATAGACAATTCCGGCGGCAATGATAGCCCCACCCACGATTTTACCAACTTTAGTTGCGCCGTTATGGACCTGTTCATCGTTCGGCTTATCTTCAATCTTGTCATCGGGCAGGTCGGAAGTAACCGTAACCAGCTTTGTGCCGCAGACCTGACAAGTAGTATCGTCCAGCGCATTACTCGCCTCGCATCCAGGACAAATTGTACTTTGCTTATTAGCTATTACTTCGGTTGCATTTTGAGTTGCATTTTCTTTTTGAGTATCCATCAGACTACCTCTAACTTTTTGGATATTTGTAATAAAAATCGCTAAAAAAGGTGAAATATACGTTTAATATAGTAGGTTCCCGACCTGCCCGTCCCGGCCCTAAAGCTCGATTAAATCTATTAAAGCACAACCCCACTCATTTCAATTACGGGTGATTACCCTTTCATTTCGGGTCGAAATATGTTACTGTTAGCTGAAAGGCAATTAGTCACAGGAGGGCAATGATTATGAGCATTGTCGCTTTCTACCACTACCACGATACCAAACCGTTACCTAACGAACTTCTAGTGATGTATCGCCAGCGCAGTGGTTTAACTCAATCGCAATTGGCCCAGCATCTGGGCCTGAAAAGTGACCGAATGATCCAGCATTGGGAGGGTGGCTACCGGCTGCCCACCGCCGAACGCTTGCAGCAAATGTTTCGGTTCTATTTGAGCGTGAATGTTTTTGTGCGGGGTAAAGAACAGGCCGAGGCCCGCCAACTATGGTCGAGTGTCAAAGATATGTTTGACACCAACAGTCACAATTATGAGATTTATCCTATTTTTGATGAGCAATGGTTTGAAGCCCTCTTGACGGCCCAATCCCAGCCGAAAATAAGCCCAACCCTGCTGCCTTCGACCGACCCCCAGGAGTTTGAGACTGCTCTCGAATTGGCCTCGGCTTCTCAGCCCTTGCTTCACAATTTGCCGGGGTCGCTTTCCAGCTTTATCGGGCGGGAGCGGGAGATGCGGCAGATAAAAAGTCTTTTGAAGAAAAACCGTCTCCTGACCTTGACCGGGACAGGCGGGGCTGGTAAAAGTCGCCTTTCGTTTCAGATTGCCAGCCAGGTGCTGACTGATTTTAAAGCTGG
This sequence comes from Chloroflexia bacterium, assembly GCA_038245615.1. Taxonomy (GTDB): domain Bacteria; phylum Chloroflexota; class Chloroflexia; order Chloroheliales; family Chloroheliaceae; genus 54-19. The sequence continues at coordinate 2,319 of JBBRSG010000085.1, forward strand.
AGTTTGGCTGGTGGAATTAGCACCCCTGGCTGACCCGGCTTTGGTCCCAAATATAGTGGCCCGGAGGTTGGGAGTAGAAGTAGAGTCGAGTAATTCAATTTCAGACTTATTGATTAACTATTTGCGGCCCAAACATATCCTGCTAGTGCTGGATAATTGCGAACACCTCAGCCTCGCTTGCGCTCAACTAGCCGAAAGCCTGTTGCAAAACTGTCCCCAAGTCTGGATTCTGACCACCAGCCGGGAAGGGTTGGGCTTGACGGGGGAAGTTTTTTTCGCCGTACCTTCGCTCAAACTGCCTTTTCCAGTGGACAGTTCGATTTTGGCGCAATCCGACCAAAGCCTCAAGCCCGAATTTATAACCGACCTGTCTGAGTGTGAATCGGTCCGGCTGTTTACCGAACGAGCTAAATTAATTCAACCGGAATTCAAATTAACCACCCAAAACGGGCTTTCAGTCGCCCGGATTTGCCAGAACCTGGAAGGTTTGCCGTTGGCAATCGAGTTAGCCGCCGCCCGCGTTCAGGTCTTAACGGTTGAGCAAATTGCCAGTCGGCTGGATGGTCAGATGGGCGAGCGTTTCCGGCTACTATCGGGCGGTAGCCGTACTGCCCCGCTACGTCATCAAACCCTCAAGGCCATGCTGGATTGGAGCTATAATTTGCTGCCCGAAGCCGAAAAAGTATTATTGAACCGGCTGGCGGTCTTTGCGGGAAGCTGGACTTTGGAAGAAGCCGAGCAAATTTGCAGCGATGCAAGCCGCCCAACCCGGCAGGCAAGTCCAAACCCCTTGCAGCCTGAAATTGAAGCGGGGGCAGTCTTGGATTTGCTGACCCAGCTAGTAAAAAAATCGCTGGTGGTAGTGGAAGATACCTTCAATGATCATCGGGATAATCAGGATAGTCCCTCCAAATCTTATCGTCTGCTGGAAATCATCAAGCAATATGCTGCGGAGAAAATAGTCGAGGTTGATGAACCCGAAAGGCTCAACCGTCAGCATTGTGAATATTATTTGGCTCTGGCGGAAAAGGCCGAAGCGGAGCTATTTGGCCCGGAGCAGGAACGTTGGCTCAAACTTTTGAAGCAGTCTTATCCTAACCTGCATCAAGCTTTGCAGTGGGCTTTTGAAGACCGTCAAGGCCAGCTTGAGCCTGAAAGAGCTATAGCTACCCCGACTCCTTTAGAAGCGGGTTTGCGGTTGAGTAAGGCTTTAGGCGGTTACTGGCGGCTCCAGGGTCTCTATAGCCAGGGCCGACGCTGGCTGGAGCTTGCGCGGGCCAAATCTGAAATTGGCGAAAACCCAAACCTGAGAATGAGTCACCCTGAACTGATAGCTGCCCGGGCCAAATATTTGGCCTGGGAAGGGGACATGGCTATGATGCAGGGCGACCATCGGCGGGCTGCTAGGGTGCTGGAGGCTGGCCTCGTTCTTAGCCGCGAAATCAGCGATAAAAAGGGGGCGGCTCAAACCCTGGTGGGCCTGGGAATGTTAGCGGTAAGCCAGGGCCGCTATCGAGCAGCCCTGGAACTTTGCGGCGAAAGTTTGAGCTTACGCCGCGAAATCGGTGACAGCCCTGGTATCGTTCACTCTTTGATTAACTATGGGGCGTTGCTTAGTTCCATGCACGACCCGGACGCGGGGCGGGCTGTGCTACGAGAAGGGCTGGAACTGGCCCGCCAGCAGGCCAATAAATACGGGATTGCGCTGGCCCTATTCAGGCTAGGGGCAATTGAAAGAGATGTAAAGGCTTATGACCAAGCCCTAGACTTTTATCAGCAGGGCCTTATTCTTTTCCGCGAACTGAATAACGGTTGGGGCGTGCCTGCAACCCTCCGTCGGATTGGGGAAGTAGCTTTGGACCGGGGAGAATATGAGCGGGCAGTCGGGCTGTTTGAGGAAAGTATTGCCCGCTTCCAGATACAGGGTAGTAAATGGGGTATTGCCGAAGCCTTGCTCGACCTGGCAAATGCTCTTTTGCAGCAGGCAAAATATATCGAGGCGGCGATTAATTATCAGAAAAGCCTGATAATCTATAACGAGTTGGGCAATCCATTGGGGGTTTTAAGCTGTCTGGATGGATTAATTGAACTGGCCTGCCGGCGAGATGAGCCGGAAATCATAGTTTTGCTGGTCGGGGCGGGCGAGATTTTCAAAAAAGAAATGGAACCTGCGCCGCGCCCTATTCAGCATGCCTATTTGAATGAAATGCTAGATTATGCCAGAGCCAATTTGGATGAGGCTATTTTTGAACGGGTGTGGGAACAGGGCCAAACGCGCCCTTTGGAGCAAGTGCTATCGCTAGTAAACCAGACAATGACCAATAATCGGGCTACTTTGCAGCCTGAACCGAAAAGCCGCCCACTCCTTAAACGCTGGACTGATACCTGATAAATTCCCCAGGACTTTTGCACACCCGTCCACAAAAAGTGGATAACCTATGATTATGGGCCTTTATGATAGGCCGGCGATATAACGAAGGTGGAGCTAATATGTTATAATCCTAAGACCCAAAGCTGAAAATAGCTTATTTCCGATCAGTTCTACATCTTTAGCCTTATATCTAAGTGTAGCATCTGCCAGGCGACCGGCTCTTATATCTGGCCCGGTCTGCCCCAACCACTCAACAGGACAAGACAAGAAGGAGCGCAGCAGTATGAAGGTGAGTTGCCAGCAAGAACAACTTGCAAAAGGACTTTCGATTGTTGGGCGAGCAGTTTCGACCAAGACCACTTTGCCGGTGCTGAATAATATTTTGCTTGCCACCGATACTACCGGCGAGGGCGGGCGCTTGAAACTGGCCGCAACCAATCTCGAAATTTCGATTACGGTCTGGGTACCGGCCCAGGTGCAAGAAGAGGGCGAAGTCACTATTCCGGCCCGCCTTTTGAGTGAGTTTGTCAACAGCCTGTCACCCCAGGGCAAAGAGAGTGCGGTACAGCTTAATCTGGATACCGATACCCTGACCCTGCATGTCAAGGGCGGGCGCAACGATGCCAATATCAAAGGCATGGCCTCGGAGGACTTTCCGAGCTTGCCATCTATCAGCAACGCTGCCAATTTTGTAACAATGGAGGCCAAAGTCTTTAAAGAGGCCATCAGTCAGGTGGCGTTTGCCGCTTCCACCGATGAAACTCGCCCGGTGCTGACCGGAATTTTTGCCAAATTTGAAGAGGATAAAGTGACCTTCGCGGCGGCGGATAGCTTCCGGTTGGCAGTGCGGGTAGCGACCCTGGCAAGCCCGGTCGCTACGGCCTTCACCGTGCTGCTTCCGGCTCGCGCCATGATTGAAATCGCCCGGATTGTCAGCGATGACGATAGTTTGGTGGAAATCAGCGTTACCGCCAACAAGAGCCAGGCCCTTTTCAAGACCGATACCGTGAATTTTACCAGCAGCTTGCTGGAAGGAAATTTCCCCAGCTATCAGGCGATTATTCCCAAAGCCTATACTACCCGCGCCGTCCTCGAAACTAATACCCTGAGCCAGGCGGTCAAGGTGGCCTCGATTTTCGCTAAAGATAGTGGCGGTAATATCGTGCGCCTTTCGATTACCCCCGGCGAGGATATTACCCCCGGTAGTCTCTTGATGACCGCCAACGCCGCCGAAGTCGGCGACAACCGCAGCGAGGTAGATGCCTCGGTAGACGGCTCGAATGCCCAGATTGCCTTCAATGCCAAGTATCTGGCGGATGTGCTAAATGTCATCGGCACTGGACAGGTAGCCCTCGAATTGCAGCAGCCCAGCAATCCGGGTGTAATCAAGCCAGTCGGTAAAGACGATTACGTCCACGTCATTATGCCGATGCACCTCGCCCCGCGCTAAAATAAAGGACTAACCGCCGTCGGTCCCTCCAATGTGGGGAGTAGTAGGCGGCGGTTAGTTTACCCCAAAAGTGGCTCAAATAACCTGAACCAGAGATATTGCAGAATACGAAAGCCTGTGCTATAACCAAATAGCAGGCGATATTGCTATGTCTAGCAATTAAAATAAAAGAGTAAGAAAGAATAAGACTGAGAGTAAGTTGAAGTTATGGCCCTGGTTGCAAAGAAAAACGACTTAAAGCGGTTCTATACGGTAGAGGAGTTTGAGCAGCTATCGGAATTTGGCGACCGCTATGAGTTGGTAGATGGAAGGCTGGTGAAACGCCTGATGGCAGGCCACGAACACAGCTTGATTATTGATATTATTCGGGATGCGATAAAAGCTAATGACCCTGAAAAAAAATTGGGTTATTCCCTTCAAGAATCGAGTGTCAAAATCGGCCCCCGCAGCGCCCCAATCCCGGATATTTCCTATTGGAAGGCCGAGCGTAATGTCCAGCGCAACAAAAGTGCGGCCCCCTTACCCGATTTGGCAGTCGAGATACTTTCACCGGGCGACCTGCAATCCAGAGTAGCTTTACAGAGCGCAATGGTGAAAGTTTACCGGTTATTGACTGCCGGAGTACCGCTGGTCTGGGTCGTTAATCCCCAGGAAAAAACGGTAAAAGTATACCGTCCCGGTCAGCCTGAGCCGGTTGAGACATTGGGGATAGACGATGAGCTTGACGGGGAGGATACGATTCCGGGTTTCAGGCTGGCAGTGGCTAAACTTTTTTGAGTGGGATTAACTATGCACTTTTTGGGCGGTCTGACGATTGATTATTTAGGTCACGTCATTATTACTTTAGACAATAATATTAACTGAAATCAAATGTCAATTCAGGAACAAAAACTAAAACTAAATCAGCCTGTCGCGCTGGATATAATGACCCAGGCGGAGGCCGAGCGGCGAGTGTCGGAGCTAATCCACCAAATTGAGTATCATAACTATCGTTACTATGTGTTGGATGACCCTCAAGTTACCGATGCCGAGTACGATGCTCTTTATCAGGAGTTAAAGGCGATTGAGGGGAAGTTCCCCGAACTGGTGTCGCCCGATTCGCCGACCCAACGGGTTTCGATTGGCGAAATAGTCAGCGAGTTCCCTAAAGTGCGGCATGAAGTCCCCATGTTGAGCCTGTCGAATGTCTTTAATCCCCAAGAACTGGCTGAGTGGAGCGTCCGGGCCGCTAAATATTTGGACCGCAAAGGGGAATATGACTATGAATATACTATTGAACCGAAGATAGACGGCCTTTCGGTGGCGCTGCTCTACAAAAACGGAGTGTTGGTGCGCGGGGCGACGCGAGGCGATGGCATTACCGGCGACGATATTACGGTTAATCTCAAGACCCTGAAATCAGTTCCGCGCAAGTTGCGGCCCGCCGACGATGGCGAGGAACTGCCCGAAGTGCTGGAAGTACGGGGCGAAGTCTATATTCCGATTTCGGCTTTTGAGAAGCTGAATAAAGAATTAGCCGAGCGAGGCGAGAAGCTTTTCGCCAACCCGCGCAACTCCGCCGCCGGGAGCTTGCGCCAGAAAGATTCGGGTATCACCGCCCGCCGTCCGCTTAATATCTATCTCTATACTTTGGCCCAGAAAAAGGGCGGCCCGGAGATAAAGACCCAGTGGGAAGCCTTGAAATATTTCGAGCGGCTGGGCTTTCGGGTCGCGCCCAATATCAAGCTGTGCGCCACCCAGGAAGAAGCAGTCGCGGCGGTTCAGAATTGGATTGACCGCCGCGATAGCCTCGATTTCGAGATTGATGGCGCGGTTATCAAAATCAATGACTTTGCCACTCAGGACAAGCTGGGATTTGTGGGCCGCGACCCGCGCTGGGCCACCGCCTATAAGTTCCCACCCCGTGAGGCCGTCACCCGCCTGAACAATATCCAGTGGGTCAATATCCGGCGCACCGGGACGATTAATCCTTTGGCGATGCTTGAGCCGGTCAATATTGGCGGTACGACGGTCAAGAGCGCGACTCTCTTTAATGTAGATATGATTGAGCGGCTGGGGCTGCGAATCGGCGACCCGGTGCTAGTCAAGCGGGCGGGTGATGTCATTCCTAACGTGGTCAAGGTGATGGAGGAGCGGCGCACTGGGACCGAAACCCCAGTGGTGCTACCGACGGTCTGCCCGGCCTGTGGCGCACCGACCACCCGCCGCGAGGACGAAAGCGGCGACAAAGACCCCCGAATTTATTGCACCAATACCCCCTATGATTGCCCCGGTCAGATGCGGGACTGGATTGCCTTCTTTGGGGCGGTACGGGGAGTAGACGGGATGGGCGAAAAGATTGCCCACCGCCTCTTTGATGAGGGGTTGGTCAAGGACTATGCCGACATTTATTTCTTGAAAAAAGAGCAATTGCTTGGGCTGGAACGCTTTGGCGAAAAGCTGACCGACAAGCTTTTGAGCCAGATTGAGGCCAGCAAGCAGCGTCCGCTCGCCAATTTGCTAATGGCTTTGGGAATTCCGCAGGTAGGTGAGAAATCGGCGGAGATGCTGGCGAACCATTTTCACAGCCTGGAAAAGGTGATGGTGGCCGCCCCGGAAACCATTTCCGGCATCAAGGGGATGGGCCTGATTGCGGCTAATAAAATCGTCGAGTTTTTTGGCAATCCCCAAAATCGGGCCGTCGTTCAGAAAATTATCGAAGTCGGAGTGCGAGTTGCCGACCCCATCGAGGAAGATGGCGGCGCAAAACCATTCGCAGGTAAGACTTTCGTTTTGACCGGAACACTGGTAAACTATGGGAGAAAACAGGCCGAGGAGTTATTGAAAAAGCGGGGCGCGACCATCGGAAGCAGTGTTTCCAAAAATACCGATGTGGTGATAGCCGGGCCGGAAGCTGGTAGCAAGCTGACCAAAGCCCAGCAACTTGGCCTGACCGTGATAGATGAAGCCGGGTTCACCCGGCTGCTCGAAGAAAATCCGTAATAAATAGTAACTATTCAGCCTTGTCATTCTGAGCGAAGCGAAGAATCTTTATCCTTCGCTTCGCTCACACCCCATAAAGGGGCGTGACAAATTTAAGGCTGGCTGAACTGTTACTATAAATAATATTTAAAATTTGTAAGCTCGCAAGGAAAAAACCACATGCCTTTCACCGATCCCATCCGACCGGACGATACTACCGATGTTGTTCGCAAAATTGGTCGTCTGGCGACATTGCTCCTGGAATTACGCACCGAGTATGAACGCCGCGCCCGGAACGATTTGCTGCTGCAAATTCGGGAGCGAGCCGCCGAACTGAACGATTTGGCAGCCCTCTTGCCGGTCGAAAAAGAGCCGGGTGGTTTCCCATCCTCGTCGAATGAGCCTCATCAGGGCTAAATCCCTGCTCAAAAGGTTGGATAAAAGGCTAAAATAAGCTAATAAGCCCACAAATAGAAATTCAGTAAATTACAGGTCGCCAGCCTGTAATTTTTTTGGTTTGACCGCGTTTCTATTCATGTGCAGCACACGCAATGACCCGATAGCTATCAACAATGTTATTATCAGTGGTCAGTGGTCAGAGAAATGCTGAGGGCTGAGTTCCTCAATCGTAAATTGTAAATCGTAAATTCTCTGACCACTGACCACTAACTACTGAACACTTTTCAAAGGAGTATTTGATATGATTTCGAGCAAATTTGGTTTTGGCAAAAAGGGTCGGGTCAAGAACTGGGTGTTTTTAGGGCTGGCGGCGATGGTATTGGTAATTATCGGTGCGATGGGGCTAGGGATTGTGACCAATAGCTCTTCTACTCGACCAGAAGAAGCCTATTCGGGGAATTATCCCGCGGCGGTCGCTGATAGCAGAACCGGCTTATATGCCAATGGCCCAGCGGCGACGGTTGCGCCAGCCGCTACCGTTGCGGCGGCTGGCGCAGCAAAATCGGGGGCTGCCCCCTATCCGGCGACCAGTGACACCGCCAATCGGCAGACTACCGGGGCTACCGCCCTTCAATCTTCGGCGGCTGACCGCCTGATTATCCGCAATGCCACGATTTCGCTGACGGCTAACGACGTGGACAAAACTTTGCTAGAAGTGCGGGCGCTGACCGCCGAGAAATCGGGGGTGGTCTTCCAGTCCAGCAGCTCCCAAAAGAGCGATAAAACCTATGCCAGCATCACGATTCAAGTACCATCGGCGGCCTTCGACGAAACTTTAGCTCGGTTGCGGAAACTCGATGGGGTAAAAGTCGAAAACGAGAACGCCACCAGCCAGGATGTAACCGAAGAATATGTAGATGTGAAAGCCCAGCTCAATAATCTCAAAGCGACCGAAGCCGAACTGGTGCGCTTGCTGGCAAAAGCCAACTCGGTCAGCGATATTATGAGCGTCCAGCGTGAAATAACCACTGTGCGGGGCGAGATTGAGCGCCGCCAGGGTCGCCTGAACTATCTGGAGAAAAAGACCGATATGTCCAGCATTACTATTAGCCTTGCCCCAGTTGGCAGTATTATGCCGCCCAAAACCGACAGCTTCGATTTTGGCAAGGTCTTTGATACCGCCTGGGCCGGGTCGTTGCGCGGACTGCAAGGCTTGTTCACGGTGCTGGTAACGGTTGGGGTGTGGGCTATTTGGGCCGGGCCACTGGCAATTCTGGCAATCTTCCTGTTAATGGTGGTTTATCGCCGCCTTTTCCCCAAAAAGAGCCAGAGCCAAACGCCACCGCCTGCTCCTTCCAGCGAAGGCGCGGTAGCGTAGGGGGAAGGACTGAGGACTGAGGACTGAGATAGGGTCAAAGGATTTACGATTTACGGTTGTAGTAATTCACACCCAGAGCGAGTACTGAGCGTTCAAGGGCGGCCACGCAGGGCCGCCCGTACACAGATTGGGATAATGACCGCTTTTGAACGTCTAGCTAAATTGTTACTTACGATTTACGATAAGGAACTCAGTCCTCTACATTTCCTCTGACCCCCGCTTTTGCACAAACTTATCCACATGTCGGGCGGTTTATCCACATTTAGTTATGTTTTGTCCACATAATTCCCGATATTTTCACCTAAACAAGAACAAATATGCTAAATACTGTTGACTTCTTTGGGGCAAAATGCTAAAGTATCCGCATGAAATTGTTACATGTATCCGACATCCATTTCGGGATAGAAACTTATTCCAAAATTGACCCGGTGACGGGTCTGCCCAGTCGTTTGCGCGATTTTGTGGAGGCTTTTGACCGGGCGATTGACCACGCCCTGACCGAAAAGGTGGATGCGGTCCTGTTCACCGGGGATGCCTACAAGAACCGCGACCCCAACCCAACCGTCCAGCGTGAATTTGCCGGACGGATTATGCGACTGGTCGAACAAGGTATCCCGGTTTTCTTGCTGACTGGTAATCACGACCTACCCAGTATGTCTACCCGCGCTCATTCTTTGGAAATTTTCAAAACGCTGGCGATAAGCGGGGTACACGTGGCCCGCGATATTGGGCTGTACACTATGCCGACCAAAGCCGGGCCACTCCAGATTGTTTCGGTACCCTGGCTGACCCGCCAGGCCCTTATTACCCGCGAGGAATACAAAGGCCGCACCGTCGAGGAACTTAACCAGCTTTTGATGACTAAAATGGAAAATGTTTTGACCGAGCAGGTGCGAAAACTCGACCCGACCCTCCCGGCGGTGCTGGCAGTTCACGCTTCCTTATATGGGGCGCTCTATAGCAGCGAGCGGGAGATTATGCTGGGGCAAGACTTCACGGTGCAGAAGAGCCTGTTGCGAGCCGAATGTTTTGATTATATTGCTTTTGGGCATATTCATAAACATCAGAGCTTTGAGGCCGGGGATACTCCAATTGTCTATCCCGGTAGCCTGGAACGGATTAATTTCGGCGAGGAAAAAGAAGATAAAGGCTTTATTTTGGTGGACATTCAGCCCAATGGTGGAGGGCGCTCTACCCGCCGTACCGACTGGAAATTTATCCACGACCCGCTAGTAAGAGCTTTCCGCACCCTCGACCTGACCATTGAAGACCTGGCAGAAGACGATTTGCTAAACCCGACGGCGGCGGCCCTGCAAAGTTTACAGCGCGAGGTCGCCCAGTTGAGAAACGGCGGGCTACACGGCGCAATCGTCCGGGTAAATCTCAAGTTGCGGCCCGACCAGCAGGCCCAGTTGCGGCTGGAAGAATTGCGCCGCGCCCTGACCGAGTTCGGGGCATACCATATCGCCGCGATTAATCCGGTAGTCAACCGTCCGCGCCGTATCCGATTGGCGGGGGCGGCAGTCGAGGGTTTGACCCCCCTGGAACTTCTGGAAAGATACTTTGAAACCAAAAGCGTCCGGCCTGACCGCCGCGAGTTACTGATGAAACACGCCTACGCCCTGGTACACGGCGCTCCGGCTGACCCCGCCAGCTTCAATGCCCCCGAAATGGTCGCCGACCCGGTTCAGCCCGCTCTTATTCCGTTGGACTAATTTTCGGGTAAATTTTTTCGGGATAGCGCATACTGGCAGGGGTGAAAAGGCCAATAAGCCCCAGAAATAGGCCTAAGCCGCCCAGGATAATAAAGACCGTAGCTGTACCGATTTGCTCGGCCAGGGCGGTGAAAATAGCCGCCCCAATTGCACTGGGTATTAAAACCATTAACCAGAAACTTGAAGTAACCCGGCCTAAAAGTTGGTCAGGGGTAATTTGCTGGCGCAACGAGGCCGAGGACAGTCCCCGAATCGTATCGAAGATAAAAAGAACGGTCACTAGCAGGGCGATAATCACAATATTAGAAGTGAAACCGATAGTTGCCACCAGAACTCCAGTTAATATCAAGCTGCCCAAAAAGCAAACCCCAAAGCCGAGTTTTTGCCTCAAGGTGGCGAAAAATATCCCTGATAGAATTGCCCCGATTGACGAGACCCCAAATACCAGCCCAACCGTATTGTCGTCCTGACCCAAATCGTGTTTGAGGTAATAGATATACAAATCTACTCCCGCCGTCATAATCACGCCGGAACTCGCTAACAAGATAGTGACGGTTCGCAGCACTGGCTGATGTAGTAAAAAACTCAGTCCTTCCGTCCAATCCTTTAGCATGGTTTGCCCACCTGAGCGTTGAGCGGCGGCCTGGTGGAAGCGAATTAGACCTAGCGAAAGCGCCGAAATCACAAACGAAGACGCATCTATTCCAATTGCGAGCGGTGGGCCGAACTGGGCGCAGATGATTCCGGCCACGATTGGCCCAATGATAAAGCTCACCCCGTAGCTGACCTGCAACCGCCCGTTAGCATTGTTAATCTGGTCGGAGTCCAGCAAATTGGTAATCGCGGTGTTATAGGCCACCCGAAAGCACATTCCCAGACCTGCCCCAATCAATGTAACTGGATAGAGCAGCCAGAGTTGCGGGCCACTGAGCCACCAGGTCAAAGGGATAGCGATATAGACTAGCGCCCGACCTCCGTCGCAAAAAATCATTAGTCTGCGCCGATTTACCCGGTCTACCATAATTCCTGAAAAGACCCCGGCGATTATCTGGCCCAGCCAAAAAGTCGCCGTAACCAACCCCATCTGGGCGATTGAGCCGGTGGCCTGTAAAACCAGCAAAGGTAGGGCGATCATAGCAAAAGCATCACCCAGGGCGGATAGGCTTTGCCCGGCCCAGAAAATATTAAAGTCCCGATTGCGCCACAAACGTGCGCCGGGCGAAAGGGCGGGTTCTAGTGACGGTTTTTGGGCTTTATCCGCATCTTTAGGCATAAATCAAGCTACTCTCTATCCAGAAATAGGACTTTGGCTTGGAACGATTTGCCAGCGAAAGTCCTAAGACATTTGTCCAGATAGAGAGTAGCCCGATTAATTTATCCTGTCAACCCTTTATTGGCTAAAGCGGCTTTTAGCCGACGAGGGCCGCTTCCATATTGGCTTCGGTCTCGTGGTCTTTAGGCAGACCTTCGGTTTGTTTTTTGCGATTGGGCAGGGCCAGGGCCAGCAGCATAATCAGGATCACTCCGGCTATCAGGATGCCAAAGACATCGTTTACCCCGGCAGTCCCGGCTTGCGCTCCTAGCTTATCGCGGATAGCCGCGAATTGAGGGCTATTGGGGTCGGGGGTTACTCCGGCGGGTAAAGCTTTGAGGGCCTGTTCCCGCAAGGTAGTGGCGTGTTGGAGGGTCTGCTGGGCAAACAGGCTGATGACTACTGCATTCCCAACTGATTGGGCCACTTGCCGGATGACGCTAAAAAGTGAGTTGGCTTTGGTCAGGGCCAGGCCGGTAATCTTCTGCATCGCCAGGGTTTGTACCGGGATGGCGATAAGTCCCAGGGCCAGACCGCGCAGAATGAGCCAGGGCATCAGGGCCACCCCATCGGTTTCGGGAGTTAAGCCAGTGAGCGGAATTGAACCCGCCAATAGCAATACCGACCCAATCAAAACCAGATTACGCACCCCGATTTTATTATAGAAGCGCCCGGCGAAGGCGACCCCGAACATCGCGGCAAATCCCTGTGGCATGAGGGCCAAACCGCTATCCGCCGCCGAAAAGTGGGGCAAGTGAACCTGCTGCAAGAAGACCGGGATGAGAAGCAAGCTGCTAAAGACCGTGATAGTGGCGAACCAGATGACTAGGCTGCTGATACTAAAGTTATAGTCTTTGAACACCCGTAAATCTAGCACCGGGTCTTTACTGACCCGCAGCTCGTACCAGCTAAACAGGGCCAACAGCGCCAGTCCTGCCCCAATTAATACCCATATCAGCCAGTAGTCCCAGCCATAGAAATCGCCGCGAGGGTTCAGGGCGGTCTGAGTGCCGGGTTTGACCTCGCTGACCAGAGTTAGGGCATAAACGATAGCCAGAATACCGAGTATCGAAAGTAGCAAACCGGGGTAATCGAAGCTGCCCTTGTTTTGGGTGCGACTAATCGGTTGGTCGGCGGGCATAATCAGGAAAACCAGGGCGATTGCCACAATCCCAACCGGAACATTGATGTAAAACATATATTCCCAGCCCCAATTGTCAATCAAGAGACCGCCGAGGGTTGGGCCAAAAGCGGGAGCCAGCAGAATAGGAACGCCGATAATCGGAGCGGCCATCGCCCGTTTTTCAGGTGGAAAAGCCCCGAATGCAATCGCCTGGCCCAATGGGAAAAGCGCCCCTGCCCCAAGCCCCTGGAAAACCCGGAAGCCAATCAGCCAGCTTTCGTTAGGGGCTAAGGCACATAGCAATGAGCCAAGCGTAAATAATAGCAGGCTTAAAGCGAACATGCGCCGGATTCCAAAAAGATTGCTGAGATAGCCCGAAATCGGGATAATCCCAGCCTGGGCCAGCAAATAGCCGGTCAAGACCCATTGCATTGTGCTAAGTTCAGTGTTAAAGGCTTTTGCCATCGGTACGAGGCCGACATTGACAATCGTGGTATCCAGCACTGCCATAAAAAGCCCCAGCGCGGCGGTCAAGGCCACCCCATATTTAGGGGTTGCCGCCGAAGTCGTCATTTGACTTGCCATAGGTTTTCACTTTCACTTTCTATGTATAATTAACTGACTGGACAATTAATTATACAGGCAAAAAAATTTCAAAATCGAAAATCCAAAATCTGAAATCTAAAATTGAAGGTCAGAGGGATTTTAGATTTTAGGTTTCAGATTTTCGATCTATTCAAAAGACCGTGCAGCACAGTTCGGACAACCGATTCGAGAAATTCCTCGTCGGTGCTGGGGACAAAAGGCATCATAGCGGGCGGAAAGGTCGCCAGAAAAACCCGCCGCACCAGGATTGGGCCTAATAACTGCAATCCAATCTGGTCAAGCTTTAAATCAGGGTTATGCCCATCCTGAATTTGCTTCTGAAAATAACCGACGAGTGGCTGTAACAGGTTCGGGCCAATCATGTTTAGCAAATGACCGACCAATTCCGGTTGTCGCCCACCTTCGCCGACCATAATCCGTATAATCGGCAGAACATCGTCGGTTCTCAAAATTTCGTTGTAAGTCCGGGCCACCACTGGCAAGAAAACTTCGGGTGGCTGATTCTGATTGCTCATAATAGTATCTTTGAAACGCTGCAAAGGTGGAAACTGGGCCAGACAGCTGGTGAAAAGCTGACTTTTGCCCTGCGGAAAATAATGATAAATCAAGGCCGGGCTTATCGGCTTGCCATCCTGCCCCATCAGCTTTCCGGCTTCTTCGGCAATCAGCTTGTTAGTCGTTCCCTCGTAGCCATGTTTGGTAAAAGTCTTGAGGGCCGCCTGGATTATCAGGGCTTTTTTCTCTTCGTGATTTACCGGAGTGCGTGCCACCTTGTCCCCGTTTCTATAATTAACCAATCAATCAGTTAATTTTTACCATAGAATTAGCCGTCTGTCAAGCGGTTTTGGGCCAAATTTTGGGTAAAAGGTCAGAAATTTGCCGGATAATGGTAAACTATTGCTATTGTGTAAGCTTTGTTTTATAATTAGAATATTACGTATTATGTAAATAGTATTTATTCCACTGGATTTACGCAGGACAAGGCATGGCTACCAACCGGGTAAAGCTGGAAGACATTATCAATCAAGCCAAAACGGGACTCGAAGCCGGAAACCCTGACCGGGCGGTAGCCCTGTGTCACCATATCTTCAAGTACTATCCCCGCTGTCTGGAAGTTAGCCGGGTGCTGGGCGAAGCCTATACCGAAAAGCGGTTGCTGGACGAAGCCGACCAACTCTTTGTCTTTGTGCTATCAGCCGACCCGCAAGATGTATTGGGCTACGTAGACCGGGGCTTTATCGCCTACGAGCGTGGGCAGGCCAACGACGCGATTATGTACTACGAGCGGGCGCTGGAACTGGACCCCAGTATTGAACAATTACGGGAAGAGTTGCTGCGGCTCTATCGGGAGCAACAGGGCGCGAGCCGCCGGGCTAAAATCCGCCTGACAAAGGTCGGGCTGGCAAATGCCCGCATGCGGGATGGTTTTTACGGTCAGGCGATTGAAGAGTACGCCGGGGTTTTGCGCGAAACTCCCAATCGGCTGGATGTACAGGTCGGTCTGATGGAAGCTTACTGGCGCAATCGGGATTACCCTCGCGCCGAAAAGCTGGCAACCGGGTTACTATCCAATCATCCCAATCTGGTCAAGGCCAATCTCATCCTGTGGCATATCTACGGGGTGCGCCGCAACCAGGATCGGGCTGCCGCTTTTCTCGACAAGGCTCATGCCCTCGACCCCTTGAATTTGCTGGCGGAACGGCTGTTCGAGGATGCGATGGTTTCCAGCGATGCCATGCGCTATATCTCGATGCTAGGCGTGCCAGCCGTCCCCGCCATGGATGATAGTGGCCCAGCCCGCTCGGTGGGAGATAGCGGGCCGCTTCTGCCGGATTGGGTCAATGCCCCGGATGATACCGATATTCAGTTAGGGCTGCGGGCCGATGTACCTTCGCCCCTGGCGGATACTCCCAGCAATCTGGGGCTGGATGTCTTTGCACTCTTGGCCGACACCGAAAAACATGTCGCCGAGCAACAGGCCGGGGCGAAAGACCAAGAGGCGGCTCTGGCGGAACTGGATGAATTACGCAATAGCGCCTCAGTTGACGAGCAGGATAATCTTTTTGACCTGTTCGAGGAAGTCGAAACCAAACCCGCCTCCAGCATGGCTAAAGCTGCCCCGCTTGCAGCAGGTGGCGCAATCGCGGCAGGTACAATCGGGGCGGCGGCTTTCGACCTCGATTTTGACTTTGACCCGGCTTCCGGTAAATCCACCGATTTGAGCCAGTTTGAAGAAATCGAGCCACCCGATTTGAGCGAGGCCGGGATTGCGGGCGGCATGGCGGCTGAACCGTTTCGGTTGGATGATGTCGCTACGGCTAAAGGGGATGATTTTGACCCGCCGGTTTTCGACCTGTTTTCCGATGATAATCAGGAAGATTATCCGACCATCCCGGTTACACCTTTCCAGGCTTCGACGGCAAGTGCGCCGCCCGCCGGGGAAGACGATGAGGATTTGTTTGCAACCGAGCCAGTCTTTAATCCGGCTCAATCTGCCGAACCGCTTGTCCCGTTTGACCTGTTTGGGGATGAGAGTTCCGGGCCTAAAGCTGAAGCAAACTCAGGGGGTTTTAACCGGTTCGAGGCCGATAGCCCCGCCCCGCAAGCCCATGAACCTTTAGCGGCCTTTGACTTTTTTGAGGATGACACCAGCCCCGCCTTTGACCCGAATGCGGTTGAAGCCCCGGCGACCTTTGATTTTTACCCGGAAGCGGACGAAGCTTCGGCAGCGGCGGAACTCGCCAGCAATGCTGATAATAACGACTTTATGATGAACTATCAGCCCGAACCCGAAAAAGAAACAAATTGGGCCGAAGAGTCTAAAGAGGACAACAATTGGGCCGAAGCATCTCAAGCCGCGAGTCAGCCCGAAATAGAGCAGGCCGAAGAACAAGCCGCCCCACCCTGGCAAGCGGAAGCTAGAGCCGCTGATTTTGCGGAAGGTCGGGACGAAGCTGCTGAAGAACCTGCTTTTGCCAAAGACCAGAATGAAGCTGCTGAGGAAATTGTCGAGGATAAAGCCGAGGAAAAGTCCGAAGAAACCGCTGACGACAATTCCGAAGAAAAAATGGGCTTTGGCGAAAAAGTGGTCGCGCTGGGGGCCGCCGGAGTAGCCGCCGCCGGGGCTGCGATTGGCTCGCTCTTTCACAAAAAGAAAGATGATGCTTCTGATGAAGATGAGGCCCATAATGAGGAAGGGCCGAAGGAGAATGACCAGCCGCCCGAATTTGAGGTGGCACAGGAAGTCGCTGAGTTACAAACCGGTGGTCTGGGGTCAAATTCTCTTGAAAGAGAAAATAACCTTGATAATAAGAGTAACGAAAATAATGAGGATGATAACGATTTGAACGCTGGCTCGAACCATCACGCTTTCCACCGGCGCAATGAGCAAGGGCCAATTCCCGATTTTGTGCTGGCAACTATGTCGGCTACCCCTGAATTAAATTTGAATGAAACCAACGACCAATCTGCGGACTCGTCGGCTTTGGCGGAAGCGTTGCCCATAAGCGGTAGCCCGGCTGAAGCCCTTGATTTATCCGAACCGGCCTATGATTTTAGCCCCGGTTCAGCCCCGCAGCAATCACAGTCATACCAGATGCAGGAGAACGATGCCATGCCCATCAAACGTGGCCCTGAAGACGATAGCAATGTTTTCGACTGGGAACGGGAAGAATTGCCTGATTATTTACAGGCTTTTGCGATGGATGAAGATGAAGTAGCTAACGCGGGACTATCAGCCTTTAATCCAACGGTCAACGATGTCAATACCTCTCCGGCCCGCATCCGGCCCAGAGATGATACCGGCGGCGTGCCGGGTGATTTACCGGATTGGCTCAACCCGGCGGCGGGCGGCGCGGAGGGCGGTAAGCCGGTGCGCGGCGAACAGTTCAACCTGGGCGGGGCTATTCCCGGTAGTGGGAGCGGGACTTTGCCCAACTGGTTGAACGAAACCGAGCTGGATGCTCAGATGGGTGGCAATGCGCCGACGATGCCCGGTCGGAATGATCCAAATCTGGGGTTGCAACCTTTCAGCTTGATAGATGATGGTTTCGGTGGGCCACCGCCGCCCGCTAATCCGCCGATGGGTCGCCCCGCGACTCCGCCGCCCGGCCCTCCGCCGGGAATGGACCCGGCTTTTGGCGATATGAGCGACCTTGCCCCCTTCAGTTTTGGCGATGATGGCGGAATGCCCGCCACCCCGCCCCCGCCGAACCGAGGTGGCTTTGATGCCCCGACTGCGCCTCCGCCGCGTCAGTCGCCGCCTTCGTCTTTTGGAGGCTTCGATGCGCCGTCCGCCCCGCCGTCGCGCCCATCCGCGCCTCCGTCCGGCGGTTTTGGGATGCCTGGCATGGATGACCTTGCGCCCTTTAGTTTTGACGATAACGGCGGCGGGGCAATGGCCGCTCCGCCGCCCGCTCCGCCCCGGCCTGCTGCGCCGCCGCCCGCTCCGGCTACCCCGCCAGCGCCTTCTGGCGGTTTTGGGATGCCCGGCATGGACGATTTGATGCCTTTCAGTTTTGATGATAACGGGAGCGGCGCACCCCCGCCGCCCGCTCAGGCTGCCCCCCCCCCGCGCCCGGCGAGTCCCCCCCCGGCTTCAACCCCGCCGCCACCTCGAACCGGCACTTCACCTTTCCTGCCGGATGACGATATGAGCGACCTTGCGCCTTTTAGCTTTGACGATAACAGCGGCGGGGCGACGGCTGCTCCACCTCCGCCCCGGCCTGCTGCGCCGCCGCCTGCTGCCCCACCTCCGGCTTTTCCGCCGCCGCGCAGTCCCTTTGACCCCGGAGCTGACCTGAGTGGTTTCGAGGAGACCGATTTGGGTTCGCTCAAGCCGTTCTCGTTTGGAGATAATGCTCCGGCCAGTCCGCCCCCGGCGGCCCCGCGTCCGCCCGCGCCTTCGCCGTTTGGTGGCGGTGGCACGAGTAGCCCGAATGGTGGGCAACCCGGCCCGAACCTCGGTTTTCCAGGTGGCGACGATTTGGGACTTGAGCCTTTCGCGCTGGAAGGTGATATGAATAGCCTCTTTGGAGGCAATACTCCTGACCCGCGAAATCGTGGCAATCGGGGATTGGGTTTTGGGGACGGGGCGATTAACCCGCTCGACACCTTGAACGAGCAGCCCTTTAATCCTGGCAAACGTAACCGCAGCACCGATGCTGAATCCGAATTTGAACCGACCCAGGACGGGCCGTTACGCAAATACGGCTGGATGCAGGAGCAAGAGCGGCGCAAGAAAGAGCGCGAAACCCAGGATGTCAGCGGTAATAATTCGATGTTTGACCGCCTCAAGCAACGCCGCGAACAACAGGATATGAGCAAGGCTCAGGCTGCCCCGCCGCCCCAGGAGGTTCAGCCGACTCCGCTTGCCGGTTTTGAAGATATTGCCTCTTTTCAGGAAATCGAATTGCGCTCAACTAAGCCTCAAACTGATCGGTTGGGAGCGGGCCGGGTTGATATGCAGGCCGATGCTTTTGACCTGAGTGACCTGGGCCTGAACCAGGATTTGAGCGATGAGGCCTTTACTCAGGGTCTGGATGAAACCTTGCCGACCTCGCCCCAGGTCGTCCAGGATTTCGCTCCGGTAGCTCCGCCTTCTGGCACTCAGGATTTTGATTTTACGCCGTTTGACCTGGATGGGCTGGCTTCCGAACCGGCGACCCTTGCGCCTGAGCCAGTTCAATCTCAGCCAGAAGCTGACCTGAACCTGCCAGATTTCGATTTTGGCGAACCAGAGGCCCAGGTTGAGGCGACCCCGCCCCAGCCGTTCTCCGGTTTTGACCTTTCGAGCGAGGAAGATGGCGCGGAAGCTGTACCCAGTTTTAACTTTGAGCCTGAGCCAGCCAAAGCCGTCCCGCCGGTAGTCAACGACGATTTGGATTTCTTTAATCTGGGTAGTCCTAAGCAGGAAGAGGAAAAGCCTGACACTAATCTTGCGTCATTACCGACGGCCCAACCACCCCAGGGTTTCGATTTCGGCAGCAGCTCACAAGCCGGGTTTGAGGCTTTTACTGAACCCGCGCCGGTTCAGCCTTTCTTCGAGCCTCCGGCTCAACCAGTTGCCCCACCGCCGGTAGCTCAAACTCCGATTGCGCCACCGCCCGTGGCTCAAACTCCGATAGCACCACCGCCCGTTGCAAAAGCGCCGGTTGTCGCGCCTTCGGTTGCGCCGCGAGTAGCTCCGGCGGGGGCTGACCTGGAAACCAGTTTGCAGATGGCTTCGAGTTTTGTCGAACAGCGCGACGACAATCAGGCGATGACTTATTTTAACAGTGCCATTCGAGTGGCGGATAGCGGTTCGCTGGATGGTATCGCGGCTCGTTTGAGCCAGATTCTGGGACAGCCGGGGGCTAATCCTCGTTATCACCGCTTGTTAGGAGATGTTTACAAGAAACAGGGTCAATTCCAGGCGGCGCTGGCGGAGTACAGCAAGGCATTAAAACCCGCCGTTGGTGCAAAGAAGTAATTTTGCAAATTTACGTCGTGGCAAGATAGCAACAGGTCAGATTAAAGGGAACAATTATGCGTAGAATATTCGACGGTTTAATGAAAACCGACGGGGTAATTGGGGGCTTGCTGGTCGCCAGAGATGGCCTGGTCGTTCAAAGTTTGATGGTAGAAGAGGAAGACGCTGAAGTTTTGGGCGCGCTGGCTGCCAATATGTTTGATACGATTGCCCGTACCACCCAGCGTTTGGGAATTGGGACGCTTAATGATACAATTGTCGGAGCGCGGGACGGGGCGTTGCAAATGCGCGGCGCTGGCGAACTGGTGCTAGTCGTTATCTGCGATCATTCGGTACGCCTCGGCGAGGTGCGTCTCGAAATGAGCCGAGCTGCCCGCATTGTGGAAGAAGAATTTAATTAAGGAGCGTGTTTACGTGGAGCAAACTCTGGTAATTGTGAAACCGGACGGAGTACAGCGCGGGCTGGTTGGGGAGATTATCACCCGACTGGAGCGGCGCGGCCTCAAGATTGTGGCCCTCAAACTGATGACTATTTCGAGCGAAACGGCCCACCAGCATTACGGCGAGCATGAGGGCAAGCCCTTCTTTGCCGGGCTGGTACAATATATTACCTCTGGCCCGGTGGTAACGCTAGTGCTGGAAGGCAAAAAGGCGATTGAGACGGTGCGAACAACGGTTGGCGCGACCAATCCGGCGGCCGCCGCCCCTGGCACTATTCGGGGGGATTTGGCAGTCGAAATTGGACGCAACCTGATTCATGCTTCGGATTCGCCCGAAAGTGCCGCCCGCGAAGTCGCCCTTTTCTTTGGTGGCGAAAGCCCGACCTCCTGGCAACGGGCCGCTGACCAGTGGATTCAAGAGTAATTTGTTTTGGCAGCACCCCGCCCGCCGATGGACGATAACTATCGTCCATCGGCCCTCCAATTGCTTGAAGACCTAAAATTGACCTATAACGGACGCGGCAACCTCACCCACCTCGATGGTTCTCCCGATGATACCCTGATTCATATCGAAACTTTGCCTTCCCGTGAGGCGGTTTTTGGCGATTTAAGTTATCCCTTGCCCGACTGCTTGACCGAGGCCCTCAAGCTGCGTGGTATTCCCCGGCTCTATAGTCATCAGGTCGCAGCAATCGAGGCGCTGCGGGCCGGGCGGCATGTGGCCCTGGTTACGCCCACTGCCAGTGGCAAAACCTTGAGCTTTAATCTGCCGGTCCTGGAAACCATGCTGGCTAAACCAAACGCTACGGCGCTCTATATCTTTCCGACCAATGCCTTGATGAATGACCAGCTTGCCACCCTGACCGCGCTAATCACAGATTTGGACGAGGCCGGGCGCAATATTCGGGCCTTCAAGTACAACGGGGCGATGAGCGATGAAGAAAAGAAACAGGTGCGGCGCTCCCGCCCCAATATTTTGCTGACTAACCCCGAATTGGTACATCTTTCGCTGACCGGGTGGCATCGGGCCTGGCCGGAGTTTTTGGGTAATTTGCGTTATATCGTGGTAGATGAGGTGCATACTTACCGTGGCGTTTTCGGGTCGCATATCGCTCATTTGCTGCGACGCTTGCGGCGGGTTTGTGCGCTTTACGGGTCATATCCCCAGGTTGTCGCTTGCTCGGCGACGATTGGCAATCCCCTGGAACTGGTGCAGAAGCTGACCGGGCTGGACGATTTCGCGGTTATCACCAACGACGGCGCACGCAAGAACGAGCGGTATTTTGTCATCTGGAAGCCGCCGACCTTTATAGATGAGGCTAGAGGCGCGGCGCGGCCTGAGCCTGTCACCCGCTCTTATCTGGAAGAAACGGTGGATTTGTTCAAGCGGCTGGTGGCTTCGGGCTACAGCACTTTGTGTTTTACCCGATTGCGACGCTATGCCGAAAATATGTACCGGATGTGTCACGAAGCCACCAGTCGGGCCGAAATGGAGCAGATTACGGTCTATCGGGCGGGGTTGCGGGCCGAAGAGCGGTTGGCAATCGAGCGCGGTCTCAAGGCCGGGGAAGTGCGCGGGGTCTTTAGCACCAGCGCCCTGGAACTGGGAATAGACATCGGTGGGCTGGACGCGGTTATCAGCGCGGGCTATCCCGGTAGCCAGATGGCGGTCTGGCAGCAGGCAGGCCGGGCCGGGCGCGGTGACAAAGATGCGGTGGTGTTTCTGGTAGTTTCGCAGAACCCGATTGACCAGTATTTTTTGGCGAACCCAACCGACCTGTTTACCCGCCGGGCCGAAAGCGCCCTTTTGAGCGTGGAAAATGAGAATATTGCCCGCCAGCACTTGCTGTGCATGGCCTACGAACTGCCCTTTGACCGGGCCGATTTGCAGAAATATTATCCTGAGACGACAGTTGAGTTAGTCAAGAAAATGATTGCGGAAGGGGCGTTGGCCTCGCGGGGCAAGGGTCAGTGTTATTATCCCGGTCAGGACGGCCCACATAACCGTCTGTCGTTGCGTACCAGCACTACTCGCCGCTTTAAAATCGTCAATCGTAGCACCGGGCGTGAAATCGGGCTGATTGAGCCACCCAATCTCTATATCGAAACTCATCCGGGGGCGATTTACACCCACGCCGGGGAAACTTTTCGAGTCGAGAGCATTGATGAAGCGGCTTCACAGGTGCTGGTCTTGCCGATTTCTACCACCCACGTCACTTCGTCCGTCGCCAAAACCGAGATTAATCTGCTGAACATTGTGGAAAAGCGCCGCCTGACCCTGAAAGGCGGGGAACTTGACCTGGGCCGGGGGACGGGCGAGGTGGTGGAGCAAATCTATGGCTACCGCGAGGAAACTCTTTTCCAGCGCGGGCGCAACAGTCCGAATGTAATAAATCTGGAACACCCTTTGACCGTCCAGGTGCGGACCGAAATGCTATGGTTGGTGCTGCCACCCCGCGAGGTTTTCGCTACCCTGGCGACCTTTGACTCAGGTTTGCATGGACTGGAACACCTCTTGTCGGGCTTGTTCCCGTTAGAGGTGATGTGCGACCCAACCGACATCGGCTCGACTTCGTATGGCGCACATCTCCTGAACGACTCCCGGCCTACCATTTATTTTTTCGATAGCTTCGAGGGTGGGGCAGGTTTCGCGCACGGTTGTTATAACCGGCTAGAAGATTTATTGCAACTGGCCTATAAAACCATCAAAAGCTGTCGCTGCAAATCGGGCTGCCCGGCCTGTGTCCAGTCGGCCCGTTGCCGCGAAGCCAATGACCGGGTCAGCAAAGAGGGAACCCGCTTGATTTTGCAGAGGTTATTGGGATAAATACAACGTTTGGCAAGAATAGTACGGAATTGAATTTGTAGGGGCAATCCCTTGTGGTTGCCCTGCGGCCTGTGGGCCGCTAATCATGAACGTTTATTATCGTTAGCTCCTTAGCGTACAGCAAGCTGATAAGCTAAAGATTTAGAGGGTGGCGGAAGTTCATTGATTAGCCGCCAATGGCGGCAGGGCAACCACAAGGGATTGCCCCTACATTTCCGTACCTTTTAATATAACATTCTGAGCGTATCTCGCGCCTCACGATGCCCTAGATTAATCGCCCGGCGGAAATCGGTGCGGGCGGCCCGTTTGTTGCCCTTGAGTTGGTAAGCCAGACCGCGTTTGTAATAGTAGTGGGCTATCAGTTGTGGGCTGGTTTCGATGGCTTTGGCATAATATTTGATGGCTCGGTCAGGATTATTGCCCAGGGTTTTTTCTGCCAGGGTAAAGTAATAGTGGGCCAGTTCGGAGCGATAAATATTATTGGTCGGACTAAGCTGGATCGCTTTTTTGTAATCGTCGAGGGCTTCGTTAGCGGCGGAAGGGGCTTGCAGTCTGGCCCGTTCCAGATACATTTCAGAATTTGTCGGGGCTAGTTTGAGGGCCTGGTTAAGCTCTTCCAGCCGGGTTTTCTGGGCTTTGGCCTCGGCAGTGGCTCTGGCAGTCCGCAAGCGCCAGGCCGATTGGTCTTTGTCGAGGGTAATAATATAGTTGCCGATTTCGGCGACCACCTGCCATTGCTGGGAAGCCTCAAATTTCGTCATCAAGCGGGTAAGGCTGCTTACCGCATAACCCCGCAATCTGCTATCCTCTTTCAAAAGCTCCTTACTGGCAGCAATTGCAGTGCGCCAGGCCAGTTTTTCGCCCGCCTCATCCAGTCGCCGCCGCACACTTTGGAGCAAGGGCGGGCGACCCGATGCAACTGGGCTATTTTCCAGGGCGGCTTTGAACAGGCGATGCAATTCCAGGGCGGTTGGCGGGCGGTCTTTGGGGTTTTTCGCCAAAGCTTTCGCCAAGACGGTATCCAACCCTTTGGGATAGCTTAAACTAGCCGCCCTTTCCGCCAGCCGGGGAATCGGCGAAAGGGTGTGGTGCTTCAGTAGGGCCGGAGGTGTGCCGCTATATGGAGTCTGCCCGCTTATCATCTGGAAAAGCAACACCCCCAGGGCATAAATATCGCTGGCCCGCGACACCTTGTCGTCCCAGACCTCCGGGGCGGCATATTCAGGAGTACCCCAGGCTTCGGCGCTCAACAGCCGGGACGAGCGGGAGTGATTTATCTGCGGCAAAGCTACCCCGAAATCCGCCAGCTTCACCCGCTCGTTTTCGTCCAGCAAAATATTTTCGGGCTTGAGGTCGCGGTGCGGCCCCCAGGTGGTATGAGTGTAGTCGAGGGCTTCGGCGATTTGCTCCAGGTAATAGGCCACCCAGTCCAGGGCCATCGGTTGCGCTAGGGCAAAGGGGTCGGGCTGCATCTTTTTCGCCAGTGAGCCGCCCTTGACCAACTCAGTTACGATGTAGGCCTGTTGCGGGGTGATTTCCATCGAAATTACTTTGATGATATGGGGATGGTCGAGGCGTAACAGGGCGCTGGCCTCGTTCTTGAAGCCGTTCAGTATCTGCGGGTCGGCCAGCAATTCGGGGTGAATAATTTTGACCGCGACGATATGCGGCGGAAAAGTGGCGGTATCCTCGGCGGAATAGACTCTGCCAAAACCACCCTCGCCCAACAGCTGGAGAATTCGATAGCGATTTGCGAAGATTTGGCCTGAATTGAGTTGCATAATTCAGTCTCTAAGTTAAGTCTAATTTTTAATCCACACTTGATTTAGCGTTCGTTAGAAACCTGGCTCTCCTGGGTCAACCGCTCGTTTATCCAATCCTGGACAAGAGTACGAACCGGGATATTTTTTAATTTTGCAACTCTACGTAACTCCTTAGCCATATTTTTATCAATCGAGATAAAATAGATGCTGGTGGCATCAGGGCTAACCGTAATTTCAACTTCGGGCATACTGTCCCAATAATCGCTCATATCGCGGTTATCAAAAGCTTCGACCATTTTATCCAATGACTCAAATTCAGGCATAGTTTTGGTTCTATTTTTTGCCATATAATTTTCGTATCGTTTCAATAAGTCGGGGCTTTTCTAAAAATAGATTAGCCGTTATAATGTTGCAATGCTAGAACACTTTGACCCTTCTCAAATCAAAGACGAGGCTTTGCGCCAGCAATTTATGGTGCTGGTTAATTTGCTTGAGA
>JBBRSG010000086.1:0-27348 GCA_038245615.1 Chloroflexia bacterium
AATTTAGCTATAAGTGGGTACAATGGCAGCATCAAAATATGGAATACCTCGGATTATAGCTTGGTGCGCGAATTGCCTTCTTCTAGCAAAAGGGTAGTTTTTTCGCCCGATGGTGCGTTGATAGCTCTTGATGGCCCGGATAATACCATTCGGCTCTGGCAAATAAGAGATGGTAAATTTTTAAGCACTTTCAAAATATCCGCCGACGGAATTTCAAATCTTATCTTTTCGCCGGATGGTCAACAAATTGCCACCGTTTCGGGTACTCTGGTCAAATTGTGGAGAGTTAGCGATTCTACCCTGCTGCACGAATTAAAAGGTTACAGCGAAGCAGTCAGGAATATTGCCTTTTCACCTGACAGTAAGTTGCTTGCCACAAGTGGGGTAGATGAGCTGGGTGCAGCGTTGAACTTCAATGTGCGAGTATGGAATACTGCCGATGGTAAAGAGATTAGTAGCGGCAAAAACTCAAGAAGTCTAATCCGCAGTTTAGCATTTTCACCTGACGGAACGATGCTGGCTACCGGGTCAAGCTATGAAGTAGTTCGCCTTTGGCGCGTAAATGCCTGAGAATATTAACTTATATGGCAATCCCTGAGAAAAAAATCCAGCAAATCTACCCGATAGTCCAATCGGAGGTGAGCCTTGAGACAATCTATAGTTTCTCGGCCCTAAATTTCCCAACCGAGGGGGTGGCTTTAGCCGAGGCAGGCCCGCGCCGACCTTACGTCTATTTCAACATGGTCTCCAGCGCCGATGGCAAGATTGCGACGGCGGAGGGGAGTGCCGCCGGGTTGGGGAGTAGGCTGGATAAACTGATGATGCGGCGTTTGCGGGCGGCGGCGGATGCGGTCATAGTCGGGGCGGAGACTTTCCGGCGTGACCCGTTTGTACCGCGAGTCTCGCCCGAACTGGCGGACGAGCGGGCCAAATATTTCCCAGATGAGCCGCAACCCTGGGGCATTGTTCTCAGCCGCGATGGAAAATTACCTCTCGACAAGAAGTTCTTTGAAACCCCGGAGCGCCGGATAGTTGCGCTGGGGGAAGCCGCCAGCCGTGAAGCCGAAGCCGCCCTGAGCAGTCGGGCCAGGGTCGTGCGCGTCCCGCTAATCGAGGAGCAACCCGATTTGCAGTGGCTTATGGCCTATCTGTACGCCGAACTGGGGATTCGGGGGCTATTATGCGAAGGCGGGCCATCCCTCAATTCCTCTCTTTTGGAAAAAGGTCTGGGCGACGAGCTATTTATGACCTTTGCCCCCCGCCTGATAGGTGGTCAGGGCGGCGGAATTCTCGCCGGGCCGCACGCCTTTCCCGCCAACAACTCGCCTCAGCTAGAACTCATTTCGCTCTACGAACAGGCCAACGAGCTTTTCTTCCGCTACAAAATCGCTATCGTAAACCGAGGATGACCCCTCTTTTGTTCGCAAGCGCCGAAAATAACCTGGCCCGGTTTGGTAAATTGTAATACTTGTAGTAGAATAAGTAGGTCTGGGTTTGGTAAAGGGGCGGGCATCCCGCTGGTTATTTAGTAAGGAAGAGCGCCAGTATGTCTCAGCAGCAACCGCCCGAATGGTGGTCGAAACAGCAAGGCCCGCGCTTTGGTTGTGCCGATGTCACGATTGTGGCGATAGCTTCGATAGCCGCCTTTGTTATCCTGATTTTTGTGCTGCTTCGGCCCGATTTCGCCCGCGTGGTGGATGTTACCGGCGGTAGCACCAAAGTCACCATTTCAGCCATCCGCCCCACCGAAACTGCTTCCCCGGCCCGCGCTACTTCCAGCCTGGTAGCCCCGACCCCGACGGCTACCGCGATTCCCGTGCCACCGACAGCGACTCCCGCCCCGGCTCTCCGCAAGGCCAATCTGCTGGATAGCTGCCGTCTGCGCCAGGATGCCGGGTACGAGGCTCAGGTGATTCAGGTATTCAATAAAGGGGTGGCCTTCAAGATTTACACCGAATCAAAGGTCATTGGTCGGGATACCTGGATTAAAGCCGAGCCGGACGATGGCACAAGCCGCCAGGGATGGATTTTGGCCTCGTGCTTCCCAACTTGATGAATTTTGATTTAGATAATGGAGAAAATGGCTAACACCCCGGCCCGACCTGCCAAAGCAATTTTTATCTTTTCCCTTCACCTGGGTGGTAGTAATGGGGCAAAGCTGGAGCTGAACGCTATTTTTACCCCGCCCTATAACGCCGCCCGTTACGGTATCAGCCTGACCACTAGCCCTTATCAGGCCGACATAATCCTGCTTTCCGGGTCGGCGACTGCCAAGACTACCGGCCCGGCCTTCGATTTGCTTCATAGCCTTTCCAACCAGGTCAAGCTGGTACTGCTCGGTTCGGATGCCGCCAGCGCCGCGCCATTCGCCTCGGCCTATGCCACCCTCGGCCCACTCCTGCCGCCCGATGCTGCTGTAGCCGACCCCCTGCCCCCCGAAGGTCTACCCCTGCCGCCTGGCAAATCTATCGCGGCCTGGGTTGTCGGGTCGCCGCCCGACCCGCAGGCAATTATCACCGCCATATTACAAGCCGCCGCCTGAGCCGCTTGCTTTAATCTAGCCTTAAACCGCATCTTTGGTATAATACCTAATATCATTTGCTGGAAGCGGGGGTTCCAGAAATTATTATGAGTTCGTTGAACTGGTTACAACAAAACCAATTAATCCGGCTGATAGCTTTTTGCCTGATGCCTGACCATATCCACCTATTGTTCCAGTTGGGCGAGAAAGCTGATTTACAAAAGGTGATGCAAAGTTTTGGCTCGTTTACCGGCCTGCAAGCCTATCGTCAGACCGGACGCGGCCCTTTATGGAAGTTGGGTTATCACGACCATTCTTTACGCGCCGAAACCGAAATCTCGTCAATCGTTTGGTATATTGAACAAAATCCGGTAAAGGCCGAGTTGGTAGAGCAAGCCGAAGAATGGGAATGGTCGTCGGTCGAGTGGCAGAGCAACTCTTCGCAAGATTGAAAGAGCTTTATGGGAACAGTTAGCCCACAAAGGAGCTTCCCTCAGTCGGTTGAGGACTGAGCAATATCCTACAGAAATGCCTCTCAGGGGGAATAATCCATTGGCGGAGAAATATCCTACAAATGCCCTCCAAGTGTGTAAATATTGCTGAGTGTTCAATCAGCCGACGGAGCGGCTTCCCACAGAAATGCCCCTCATCCCTCATTGGCTCTAAAACTCAGTCCTCAGTCCTCAGTCCTACCTTCCCCGCCTCCAAAGTACCTAGAAAAAATAGGGCCTAGACCTCATATTATCTCAGGCCGGAAGTTGTTAAAATAAGCAGGTAGTATCTAGTCTGGCGAAAAACCAGCATCTGCTTGGGAATCACCCCAAAATCGTGAAATAAACCAATAGACCGGGTATCGCAGTTAAAGGAGCGCAATGGAACTCGTAACCGTAGGGCTGGATTGCAAACGTGCGCCGGTCGAAGTGCGCGAGAAACTGGCCTTTCCCCATCACCGCCTTGAGGATGCCTATAAGCATCTGTTGACTATCCCGATTATCAGCGAATCGGCGATTCTTTCGACCTGCAACCGGGTAGAGCTTTATGTTTTGAGCGCCCATGCCGGACAAACCGAAACCTTTGCGGCTCTGCGGAGCTTTTTGGGCGAATACCACGAAATTGAGGAAGTCCAGTTCGAGCCGTATCTCTTCTATCTGACCGGACAGGCCGCCGCCCAGCACCTCTTTGAGGTCGCCAGCGGGATTCAATCTATGGTGGTTGGCGAAACCCAGATACAGGGGCAGGTGCGCGAGGCCGGAGAACTGAGCCGCAAGCACGGCGGGGCGGGGCGGGTGCTGGATGCTTTCTTCCGAGCAGCAATCTCCACCGGTAAGCGGGCGCGCACCGAAACCACTATCAGTGAAAGCGGAGTATCGGTCAGCTTTGCCGCCATCGAACTATTGGAACATCACATGGGGTCGCTGGAAGGCAAGACCGCTTTGGTTATTGGAGCGGGCAAGACCGGACGGCTGACCGGACAGATTTTACTCGATAAGAAGATTTCGCAATTGACCTTTATCAACCGCGACCTGGACCACGCCCGTGAAACCGCCCGCCTGATAAACGCGGTGGACACCCGGATTGTGGGCTTTGAGGGGCTAGACCAGGCTCTAGCCGAGGCCGATATAGTCATCGGCTGCACCGCCGCCCCCGATGTGGTCGTCACTCGCGCCCACGTTGAAGCCGCTTTAGCCGGGCGTGAAAACCGCCCAATTTTTATGGTAGACATCGCCGTACCCCGCGATATTGACCCCGAAACTAGCCAAGTAGCAGGCTGCCAGGTCTGGGATATTGATGATATTAACGGCCTAGCCGAAGCCAATCTCGCCCGGCGAGGCAGCGAGGTGGGCCGGGTGCAAGCTATCGTTCAGGAAGAATTGGATAATTTTATGGCCTGGATGGGAGCGCTGGCGATTGTCCCCACCATTACTACCCTGCGCCGCCACGCCGATAGTATTCGCAAGGCCGAACTGAACCGCACCATGCACGCTC
This sequence comes from Chloroflexia bacterium, assembly GCA_038245615.1. Taxonomy (GTDB): domain Bacteria; phylum Chloroflexota; class Chloroflexia; order Chloroheliales; family Chloroheliaceae; genus 54-19. The sequence goes on from JBBRSG010000086.1 coordinate 4,508, forward strand.
TGGGGGAAATCAGCGACCGGGAGGCCCGGCTGCTGGAAGACCTGACCAGCCGGATTATAAATAAATTGCTCCACGAACCGACTTTGCGCTTGAAAGAGGCTTCCAGCAGCGATGCCGGGCGCTATGCCGAGGTGGTGCGCTATCTCTTTTCACTTCAGGGGGTGTCCAATGAAGCCAATTGAAGAAGCCGTAAATGAGGCGGTTAGTCAAAAAGAAGAGGGGTTCGAGGGCAAATTCGAGGGCAAAAAGGTTATTAACTTCATGACCAAAAAAATGGTAGTTGGCACTCGTGGCAGCAAACTGGCCCTCTGGCAAACCAATTGGCTGATTGAGCGGCTCAAGGAGAAACAACCCAGCTTAATCGTCGAAACCAAGATTTTCACCACTCAGGGCGACAAGATTCAAGACCGGCCCTTGCAGAGTGTCGGCGACGACGGCTTTTTCGTGCGCGAACTAGAAGAAGCCCTGCTGCGGGGTGAAATTGACCTGGCAATTCACAGCCTCAAGGATTTGCCCCACGCCCAGCCCGCCGGGTTGGTCGTTCCGGCGATACCGGGCCGGGTGGATGCCCGCGATGCCTTGATAAGCAAAAATAATCTCGCGCTCGACCAACTGCCCGCCAATGCCCGAATCGGCACCAGCAGCACTCGGCGGGCGGCCCAGTTGCGGGCTTTCGGCCCGGATTTCCAGATTGTGGATTTGCGGGGCAACGTGGATACCCGCATGCGAAAGCTGTTTATCGAGGATGGCCCAGTCCAGTATGATGCGATTGTCTTGGCGGCGGCGGGCCTCGACCGCTTGAGCCGGGGCGAGGAAATTTCGCAGCGCCTGCCCTTCAAGCTGATGCTGCCCGCGCCGGGACAGGGCGCATTGGCCCCCGAATGTCGGGCCGATGACCGGGCGGTAATGGGCTATCTGGCCCAGGTCAACGAGCGCGAGGCTCAAACGGCGGTGGAATGCGAAAAGGCGTTCATGGCAGCCCTCGGTGGCGGTTGTCAGACCCCGGTTGGCTGCTATGCCGAAGTAGTCTTTCGGCGACTGGTGGTGCGCGGTTTTGTAGGCAGCCCCGATGGTAGCCGGGCGATTCGGGTCGAGTTGAACGATAGCTGGGAAGGCAGTCTGCAACAGTCCCGCGAGTTGGGCCAACGTCTAGCCGAAGCCGCCCTAGCCGAAGGCGCACGCGAGATTCTGGATGCCGCCCGCGCCGCCGGTTATATCACTGACCGCAAATAATTAGGACTGAGGACTGAGGACTGAGAAGGGGCCGGGGGTGGGGGGTCAGGGAAATTAGGGCTGAGTATTTTGGCTGAAAGCTGAAAGCTGACGGCTATTAGCTTTCAAAGGAAGGGGAGGCCTATGACCCAACTTTTATTAAATAAAACCCAACCGCTCAAAGGGCGGCGGATTGTGGTCACTCGCGCTAAGGAGCAGGCGGGTGGCCTTTTGGCGACCCTCGAACAATTGGGGGCAGAAGCGATTGAGTTTGCCGCGATTCGGTTCGTGGACCCCGAAAGCTTTGCCCCGTTGGACGACGCGATTGCCCGGCTGCCCGAATTCGATTGGGTTATCTTTACCAGCGTCAACGGGGTCGAATATTTTTGGCGACGGCTGGAAGTTGCCAAAAAGGACTCTAGCGCCCTGGCTCACCTGAAAATCTGCGCGATTGGCCCGGCGACTGCCGCCGCAATCGAGGAACGTGGCCTCAAGACCGATTTAGTGCCGCCCCGGTTTGTCGCCGAAAGTATTCTGGAAAGCCTGGGTGAAATTGCTGGACAACGTATTTTGCTGCCCCGCGCCGACATCGCCCGGATTGCCCTTATCGAAGGACTGGAAGCGCGGGGCGCAACTGCCGAAAATGTGGTGGCCTATCGCACTTTGCCCGATGACGGCCCACCCGACGGTAGCTTTAGTACTGCCGATATGGTACATTTGCTGGAAACAGGTCAGATTGACCTCGTGACCTTTACTTCTTCCAGCACGGTGCGTAATTTTGCGACTCGGTTGGCGACTGCCAGCCCCAAGCCGCTGCCCGAATTGCTCGCCCGGACGGTGGTGGCCTGCATTGGCCCAATTACCGCCGGAACTGCCCGTGAGTTGGGCCTGACCGTTGGATTGGAAGCCACCGAGTTCACGATTGAAAAGCTGGTCGAAACGATAGTAATCCATTTCGCCAGCGCCAGTGAAATTTAACAGGGGTATATAGGATATACAGGATAGTTTTGAGGTTTGAGGTTTGAATTAAACTGCGAGACAGTGGTCGGAATTTTTCAGCACTCAGCACTTTCTACTGATCACTGACCACTGATCACTGACCACTATTCGAGGAGGATTTGTGATGGATGAGAGTAATGTGAAGTCGCCCGAAACTACTAATGGCAATAACGCCAAAGTCTACGGTCAGAGTATCGGGGTCTATCATAACCCCGCAGTCGAAGTCACCCCCGAAGAGTTGGAGATGAAATCCAAGTTGGGCCTCAAGGCCGGGCGAGTGACGGGCGAAGACCTGACCATGAAGCTGGAATATCGCCACAATACCAGCAATCAGCAATTTGTGAAATATGGCTTCTATAAACTCGACCCGGCCTTCCGCCGTCTGCCCAAAGCCGAACGGGAGCAGGGCGTAAAAGAATTTTTGGCGGTAATGGACGGCCTTTATCCACGTGGCGAACTCCTGCGGCCCTATACCCTGACCGGGGTGCGGGGCGATGTGGATTTTATGCTGTGGCATGTCGTCCCTTGCAACAAGGATGGCGACTCGCCCAGTGGCATGGAGCGTTATCAGGAGGTTCACGCCACGATTCTTTCCACTGGCCTGGGAGCTTATTTGACCCAGCCCTATCATTATCTGGCGATGACCAAACGCTCGGTGTACACCGATAGTCATCATCACGCTGGGAGTGAAAATGATCGCTTGCGGGTCGAACCCTGGGGCGCGAAATATCTGTTTGTCTATCCCTTTGTAAAAACCCGGCCCTGGTATCTTTTGCCCAAAAACGAGCGCCAGGTTATCATGGATGAGCATATTCGGCTGGGAAGCGCCTATCCAACCGTCAAGCTCAATACCTCCTACTCTTTCGGACTGGACGACCAGGATTTCGTGGTGGCTTTCGAGACCGATTACCCGGCGGATTTCCTCGATTTGGTCCAGGAATTGCGCGAAACCCAAAGCAGCCTCTACACCGTGCGGGATGTCCCCATCTTTAGCTGCGTCTCCGCCACCGTCGAGCAAGTCGTGAAAAATCTGGGAGTATAACCGGGGTCGGGGGTCAGGAGTCAGGGGTCAGGGAAATACAGAACTGAGGAGATTGCCTAATCCTGGCCTCGCCCCCATTGAGCGTAATCGTAATTCCCCTGACCCCCGATCCCATAACAGAGGAGCTAAAAATGAGTTTTGAGAAATCAAAGGCCCTGTTTGAGCAGGCCCAAAAGCTTTTGCCGGGCGGGGTCAATAGCCCGGTGCGGGCCTTTCGGGGAGTAGGCGGCAATCCCCTGTTTATCGAGCGCGGCGAGAAAGCCTATCTCTACGATGCCGATGGCAACCGCTATATAGATTATGTCCTGAGTTGGGGGCCATTAATCCTGGGTCACGCTGATGCCGGGGTAGTTGAAGCTATCGTGAAACAGGCTCATCTGGGAAGCAGTTACGGCGCACCGACTGCCCTGGAAACCCAACTGGCGGAGCTAATTACTGGGGCGATGCCCAATATCGAAATGATTCGGTTTGTCAATAGCGGCACCGAGGCCACTATGAGCGCCCTGCGGGTAGCCCGCGCCTACACTAAACGCTCCAAAATCCTGAAATTCGAGGGCTGCTATCACGGTCACGCTGATTTTCTGTTGGTCCAGGCCGGAAGCGGAGTTGCCACCCTGGGCCTACCCGATAGCCCCGGCGTGACCAAAGCCAATGCCGCCGACACCCTTACTGCCCCGTATAACGATTTGGCGGCAGTCGAAAAGCTTTTCGCCGAAAACAAGGGCGAAATCGCTGCGATTATCGTCGAGCCAGTCGCCGCCAATATGGGCCTGGTGTTACCTCAGCCTGGTTTTCTGGAAGGTCTGCGCCGTGTGACCGAGCAGGAAGGGGCGCTTTTGATTTTCGATGAGGTAATGTCGGGCTTCCGCATCGGCGGGGCGACAGGAGTACAGGGCTTAATGAATATCAAGCCCGACCTGACCACTTTGGGCAAAGTCATCGGGGGCGGTCTTCCGGTTGGAGCCTATGGCGGACGGCGCGAGATAATGTCGTTGGTCGCACCCAGTGGCCCGGTCTATCAGGCGGGGACGCTATCCGGCAATCCGTTGGCGATGGCGGCGGGAATTGCCACTATCAAACGGTTGCTCGAACCCGGCTTTTATGAGGGGCTGGAAGCCACGATGCAACAGCTTGAGACGGGAATGGTCGCAATCTGTCAGGAAAGCCCAGTCCCGGTCTATTTCAAGCGGATTGGCACAAAATTCGGCATGTTCTTCACCAGCCAGGAAGTGACCGACTATGCCAGCGCCAAGAAAGCCGATACTAAAGCCTTTGCCCGCTTCTTCTGGAATATGATTGAGCGCGGGGTTTATCTCGCTCCCAGCCAGTTCGAGGCCGGATTTATTTCCAGCGCCCATACTTCGGCAGACATCGCGGCAACCCTGGAAGCGGCCCGCGCCAGTTTCGCCGCTCTGCGCGAACCAGTAGCGGTTTAATTTTTGTACTTCAGCTAACCTTCTGTACGGGCGACCCTGCATGGTCGCCCTCGAACACTTAGCTGGGTCTTGAAAAGCGACTACAAACTGCTAGTTGGCAGCCATTTATGCTATACTTGAAAAAATCAAGTTTATTACCTGAATTTTGGGGAGTAAAGCAATGCTGCAACTGGAAGTTAGCACCGATTGGCTTAAATTATATATTTTACATAACACTGAAGAAGAAATTCTTAACTTTATTAAGCGCGAGCCGATGGTTGCTTTTGTTTTATTAAACGCCCCTCGGCTGCTTGAGACCACTTTTCCCGGTTCGCCTCTGACTCTGGAAATTGGACATGACCCGGAAATAGAAACCAGGGCCGAATACTTAATTTTGACGGTGCAAACTGAATTAGATACCAAAGAAGCAATAAAGCGAGAACGTCAATTTACCGAGGAGCATTGGAATAGCCTGACTTATTTTGTAAGTAACCGAATAATGCTCGACGTGGAATAGGTTCATGGGCTTTGATTGGAAGAAATATCTCAATTTAGCCAACGAGCTTTCAAAGATTTCTACTACTCTTGGCAGCGACCAGGAAGCGATTCAACGCACAATTATCAGTCGCGCCTATTATTCAGCCTTTATTCAAGCCAGAAATTTTTTGCGCGATAAAGATAAAACGTTGTCACCGAATAGAGCCAAAGTACATCAACTTGTGATTGAACAATTTGAAAAAAGCTCTGACCCGATGCGGGTTCAGATTGGCAAAACTCTTGGTAAGCTGAGGATTTTACGCAATCTGGCTGATTATGATGATGTAGTCTGGCTTCTCAACAAGCGGGTACAAAAATCGCTGGTGATGGCCGAAGATATTATTTTGGATTTAGAAAAGCTATAGAAAGTATTACTACTTATGCCCGTAAGCCTGGCTGACCTGCAACAATTGCTGGATGAAAAACCGTTCTTGCGGATGTACGATTTCAAGCTGCATTCGGTGGGCGATGGGGAAGCCACGATAGTTGTACCCTACACCAAAGCCAACGAGCGCCCCGGCGGAGTAGTAGCCGGGCCGGTTTATATGGCGGCGGCGGATGCGACGGTCTGGTTTGCGATAATCACCAAAATCGGGCTACCGGAGGGGATTATGACCGTCACTACCGAACTCACCACCAGCTTTCTGAGCGGGGCAAAGGGCGAAGATGTTTACTGCAATGCCAAAGTCCTGAAAGTAGGCCGTCGCTTGGTTTACGGGGTCGCAGAATGTGTCACCCCCAGTGGCAAGCTTTGTACCCATCATACCGTCACCTATATTCGCCCCGGCGATGGTTTTGAAAAATAAAGTATTAGGGAGGAGTAGAAAAGATGCTGACTGAACGCGAAGCCCCGGCTACTTATAAAGCCGACCTGAAAGTACGACCTCGCCGCACCCGCCGCACCGAAAATTTGCGCCGCATGGTGCGCGAAACCCGCCTTTCAGTGGATAATTTCATCTATCCGCTCTTTATCGCCGAAAACATCACCGAAGAAGTCGAAATCAGCTCAATGCCGGGCATCTATCGCTGGCCGGTGGCAGGGCTGGCCCGCGAAGCCGAAGCTATCGCCCGACTGGGTATTCCGGCGGTTCTGCTGTTTGGTATCCCCGATTTCAAAGATAACTTTGGTTCAGAAGCCTATAACCCCAATGGAATAGTTCAGGCTGCCGTCCGCGAAATCAAGCGGGCCGTCCCCGAAATGATTGTTATCACCGATGTTTGTCTGTGCGAATACACCGACCACGGTCATTGCGGGCTGCTCGACCATTCCGGCTACGTCCAGAACGATGCTACCCTCGATTTGCTGGCAAAAATGTCGCTTTCGCATGCCGAGGCTGGGGCTGATATTATCGCGCCCTCGGATATGATGGATGGGCGAGTTGGCGTAATCCGGGAGGCGTTGGACGGCAATGGCTTCGAGAATTTGCCGATTATGGCCTATTCCGCCAAGTTTGCCAGTGGTTTTTACGGCCCGTTCCGCGAGGCCGCCGACAGTGCGCCCTCGTTTGGCGACCGCCGCAGCTATCAGATGGACCCGCCCAATGTCCGGGAGGCTTTGCGGGAAGTAGAATTGGACGTAGCCGAGGGCGCAGATATGATTATGGTCAAACCGGCTCTGGCCTATCTGGATGTTATCGCCAAAGTGCGGGAGCGGTTCGATTTACCGTTGGCAGCCTATAACGTCAGTGGCGAATATTCGATGCTCAAGGCGGCCGCCCGCATGGGCTGGCTGGACGAAGAGCGGGTCATCCGCGAGAGCCTGACTGCAATTCGGCGGGCGGGAGCAGATATGATTATCACCTACCACGCCAAAGAAGCGGCCCGCTGGCTGAAGCAGTAGCCTAATTCTGGCTGAACCTACCGCCGATGCTATCGCAATATTCGGGTAATTTTGACAGAAATATGATACGATATATTCGGGAAGTGAGATTCTTACTTCCCGTTTTGCTAATCACCACAATTTCACAAACTAAACCCGGAAGCGGAAAATCATTGCCGCGATACTTCAAACCCCCGCTTTCGCTAGTAAATCTGGGTAACAGGCTATAAAAATTATGTTTGGAATTGTTTTTTTTACGGTGTCAATGGTCGCCTTGTTGTATAGCTCATATTTGTCGCTACGGACGGAAGTGGGCCACCGAAGCTCGCTTCGGCTGATATGGCTTTACTGTAGTATCGTTGGCTGTCTGGCGGTAGGTATTTTAGGGCTTAACGGCTGGGGATTGTTGCCGGTTTTGTTGCAAAATTTCGGGCTGGTCGGAATTTGTTTACTACTTTCCGGGTTGTGCTGGTGGTATATTGTTAGCTGGTCGTGGCGCAAGAAACGGGCCGGACGGCTGGTTTTGGATTTGGGCCAACCCAACCGGCTGAACTGTATATTTTACAGCGCCGGAGTGGTTCTCTTGGGCTTCTTTTTGCTGATTGCTCAAGGTCGGCTCGGTGGCCCAACCGATTTAGCCTTTATCGGGCTTATCATTTCCCTGGCGATTTTGTGTCTGTTTGTGGGTAACACTCGCTTGCAAATCCGGGCGCGAGGAATTCAGTATTTAGGCAACTTTTTTGGCTGGGAACGGGTAGTAGCTTATTCCTGGGAGCGTCCGCCCGAGTCAGAAGCGGTGCTAGTAGTCAAAATACTTCGCCAGCTTTCATTTCCATTCTCCACTAAATTAAATTGTCCGATTCCGCCTCAATATCAGGAAGAAGCCGAGAAAGCGATTTTATTGCAATCTATTCTGGCGACCCTGGACTAAGCTGCGGCTCTGATTGCACCTCAAGTTTATCATTATCGGCCTTGCCATATAGCAGCTTGAGAAAGGGCGGTACTACCAGAGTTGTAACAATACTCATGAATACAACGGTAGAATACAGCCCGTTAGCCGCCGTAAAAATGCCAGTGCTGAGGCCCAAAGTCGCTACAATCAAGCCGACCTCGCCGCGTGGTATCATTCCCACCCCGATAATAGCTATCGAGCGCCGCCCCATTCCCCACGCTCCCAAACCACAGCCGATAAGCTTGCCAATAATAGCCAGCCCGATTATAACCACCGTCAGACCCAGCACCGAGGAATTGCCAATATTGAAAAGGTCTACCTTGCTGCCAGTGACAATGAAAAAAATCGGGACTAATAGCTGGTAAATGGGTTGAATGGCCTGAATTAGTTGTTCCCGCTCACGGGTTTCGCTAAAAATCAGCCCCGCCAGAAAAGCCCCGATAATCGCCGCCAGCCCGATTTGAGCCGCCGCCGCTGCCAGTCCCAAACATACTGCCAGGCTGATGGTAAAGGCCGGGTTGTGAATATGCAGTCTTTCAAAATGAATACTAAACCGCCGCACCCCCAACACTCCTACTCCCACCACCAACCCGATAAACAAAAAAGAAGTGAGGGCCAGGCTGATTAGTTCCAGGGCCGATACTCCCTGACGACTTATCCCCAAGACCAGGCTTACAATCAAAATCCCCAATACATCATCGGCTACCGCCGCCCCCAAAATAATCCGCGCTTCGACGGTTTGCAGTCGCCCCAAATCACTCAGCACTCTGGCGGTAATCCCGACACTGGTAGCGACCAAAGCCGCCCCTATAAAAAAGCTTTCATCGTTGCGATATCCCAGCCACAACGTGTAGCCTACCCCCAAAACGAACGGAAAAATTACCCCCAAAGTGGCGACGCTAATTGCCCGCCCGCCCAATTTTAACAAAGCTGGCAGATTGGTTTCCAGCCCGACACTGAATAGTAATACGATGACCCCGATTTCAGCCAGCACATTCAAAATCAGAGAATTGGCTTCCAGCCCGACCTCACGGGCGGCTTCGGGGGCTAAATGAGCCTGCTTACCAAAGAATTCAGTAACAAGCTGGCTCTCTTTGCCAATCCAGCCTAGCATAGTCGGGCCAATTAAAATTCCCGCCCCAAGTTCCCCGATTACTACCGGCAGCTTGAGCCGCTCGAAAATTTCGGCTACCACCTTCGCACTTACAAAGATAATAAAGAGTTCAAAGATGACTTGGGCAATAACTTGAGTTTCCACCGTATTAATCTCCCTGAATTTTCGGGCTGAAGTCGGCGTATAGTTCTGTATTTTGGTTGGCAAAAATTGGTTGCGTTATTCTTCCGATGAAGATAGTGTCATTATATCATCTAACTGTCAGGCATGTGAAAACCCTGCTTTGCATTTCGGCGGCGAATTACGACATTTCAGCCGCCAATTAATACATTTTGGCTAATAATATGGTCTAAAATAATATTGGTATGTTATTATGTTCTCATCCAATTATACGGCTTAGTTTCCTGGCATTCCAAAATATCTCTATCTTGCAAACGGCAAGATACTAAAAGTTAATATGTGTAATTATCAAGTTTTAAATGATACCTGGCTACTTGATAGTAAGTTCGGTGTACTTCAGCGTAGAAGAATCGAAAATTTATCTGACACGGGTCAATCTTCTTCTTCAACCTGAGCCACCCCTCAAAACTATCTTGGTCAATTAGCTAAAGTCGAATAAAAGTATTCCGGTTTTGTTCCGGCTATTTCGCTATGGTTTTTATCGCCGCGAACTGTTCCCGGAAATCTTTGTCAGTCGGACTGACGATTTTTGGTACCTCCAAAAACGGCAGCTTATTCGGCTGGCAATATTTAGGACAATTTTACCAGCGTAGGGAGAATTGATTTGAGGTCGGCTCAAAGACAATTCTGGTGGCAGTTTTACAAGTCAGGAGGTAAGGAGTGCAAGTAACCACAGATTTAGAGGCCCGCGCTCAGGGCCATTGGAACGAAAACAAACGGCTGATTGTTACTCTGCTGATTATCTGGTTCGTGGTCAGCTATATACCAGTGTTCTTTGCCGAGGCGTTGAACGGGATTAATATCTTTGGTTTCCCGTTGGCCTATTACATGGGGGCGCAAGGTTCGCTGGTAGTATTTGTGATTGAGATTTTCTATTATGCCTACGCAATGGATCGGATTGACCGCAAGTACGGCATGCAGGAGGAGTATTAAGATGGCGAACAAGACTGAGGTAACAGAACACGAGACAACTAGCACCAGTGCCAGCGACCATTCCAGTTTTTCCCGATTACTTTTTCGCTGGTATGGTCGCTTCCTGGTCGGTTTCGTGTTGTTTTGCATTTTGATGTACGTAGCGGAACTACTTGGCCTGCCTAAAGAATTCATCGGCTATGGCTTCTTGCTATTGACCCTGGGTTTGTATGCCGGGGTCGGAATTGCCACCCGAACCGGAGTATTGGACGAGTACTATGTCGCCGGGCGGAAAGTACCAGCCTTCTTCAACGGAATGGCAACCGGGGCGGACTGGATGAGCGCCGCCAGCTTTATTTCGATGGCTGGGACGCTCTACGTGCTGGGTTACGAAGGGTTGAGCTATATTATGGGCTGGACCGGCGGCTATGTGCTGTTGGCCTTGCTGCTCGCGCCCTATATCCGCAAGTTCGGTCACTATACTATTCCCGATTTTATGGGCGCACGGTTTGAAGGTAATACCGCCCGCGTGACTGGCGCGATTGTCGGGATCATCGTCAGCTTTACCTACGTTACCGCTCAAGTGACCGGGGTCGGGTTGGTAATGGCCCGCTTCCTGGGCATTGACTATAACCTGGGAGTAGTACTCGGTCTGAGCGCGGTATTGCTTTGCTCGTTTTTGGGTGGGATGAAGGCTGTCACCTGGACTCAGGTAGCCCAGTACATCATCCTGATTGTAGCTTATCTGATTCCAGTTGTCTTCCTGTCCATCAAATTGACCAGCGTTCCCATCCCTCAGTTGATGTACGGTCAAGCTTTCGCTAACATTGATGCCGCCTACACCAAGCCGTTTAACGACTGGAGTTCGGCTCAGATGATTTCGCTGATTGTCTGTCTGATGCTGGGAACTGCCGGACTACCGCATATCCTCATCCGGTTTTACACTGTACCGAGCGTGCGCCAGGCTCGCAAGAGCGTGGGTTGGGCCTTGCTGTTTATCTTCTTCCTGTATTTCACCGCTCCGGCTTACGCCACCTTGACCCGCTGGGAAGTCCTGAAAAACGTTCAGGGCCAGCCCTTCGATGTAGTGTCGCAACGTTCCTGGGTGGTCAACTGGCAGAAAGTTACCGGAATGCTGGCGGTCAACGATGTCAACAAAAATAATATCGTGGATGCCGGCGACCTTCGCTTTATCAGCAGTGATATGGTGGTGTTGGCAGCTCCTGAAATTGCCGGGTTGCCCTATGTCGTCGCGGCCCTGGTCGCGGCCGGTGGTTTGGCCGCCGCCCTTTCCACCGCCGATGGTTTGCTGATTGTGATTTCCTCGGCCCTTTCCCACGACATCTACTATCGGATTGTCAACCCCAGAGCCAGCCCTGGCCTGCGCTTGAAGTTGGGCAAAGGCATGGTGCTGGTGGCCGCCGCTTTATCTGCTATCCTGGCGTTACCGCGCTTGAACCTGATTGCCGATACCGTGGCCTGGGCTTTCTCGTTGGCCGCCGCCACCTTCTTCCCGATTATGGTGCTAGGCATTTTCTGGAAACGCTGTAATCCGGCCGGCGCAGTGGCCGGGATGATCGGTGGGCTAGTGACTACGGTTGCCTATATCGGCTGGAGTCGCTTTGGAACTTCGATCGTCAACTGGGTTCCACCGGCGACCGGGGCTAAAATCGAAAATATCGGTTTTGGCGACGTTATCCAGGCTGTTCCCCAGGCCCTCGGTACTAGCGATGCTCACTACCGTCTGCAAATATTCGGTATCTTCCACACTGGGGCAGGCGTATTTGGTTTGACAGTAGCGCTAGTGCTGGCGGTAACTTTCACCCTGCTTACCCCTGCTCCTTCCAAGCGGATTCAGGATATGGTGGATGCGCTGCGTCGGCCTGTTCTCAAGGGTGAGGGTGATGGTGAGAGTGGTTTGACGGTGGGCCGGGCGGACCCGGCAATGGCCTCGCCCTCCGACCAATAAACCCAATCTAGTAGGGTCGCCCCTAAAAAGCATGTTTTTATAGCTTTGAAAAAATTTACACCGTAAATTTTTTCAAAGCTATAAATATTCCGGGCTTGCGCCCGACTTCAAGCGAAAGTCCTGATACTATAGCTAAAGGGAACGTTGAGTAATCCAGCGTTCCCTTTGGCAACTTAGGTGGTAAAAAGCAATGAGTCCTCTTACTAAAACTGATGTGGTGCAAAAACTGGCCCAGCTGGATAGCCCGGCCCAATTGGTGCTTACCGGGCTGGATTTAAGCGGGGCAGACTTGAGTGGGCTGGATTTAAGCGGGGCCGACCTCAGCCGGGCTAACTTAACTAAAGCCCGGTTGCGCCGGACGCTCCTTAATGGTGCAAAGCTGGCTCAGGCTAACCTTAGCGGGGCGGAACTTACCAGGGCCAGATTAAAGGGCGCGGACTTGCAGGAAGCGGATTTGCAGGCCTGCAACTTGACCGAAGCTTTGTTGGATGAAGCCAATTTGGGTGAGGCCAATTTGCAACGGGTCGTCTTGAGTGGTGCAAGCTTGATTAGAGCTAATCTAACCCTAGCCCTCATTATGTTCGCCAGCCTGGACGAAGTGAATCTGAGTCAGGCGGTAATGCAGCGCGCTAATTTGAGCCGGACTGATTTAAACCGGGCCAATTTGAGTGAAGCTGACTTGAGCCAGGCCATAATGGTTTCGTCTCACCTCAGCCGGGCTACCTTCCGCAAAACCAATCTTTTTGCCGCCGACCTGAGCGAAGCAATCGTCGAAGGCACTGACTTTAACGGGGCGAATTTGCAGGAAGCCAATCTGTATAATGTCAATTTGGGAATGGCGAATTTTAGAGGTACGATTGTCGAGAAAAAAGTGAAATCGCGCTAATCGGCGGGTAGCAGACCGCCGGGTCAAGCCCAAGATTACGCTGATAAAACTTGACAATCGGCCCTGAATCTGTTAGCATTAGGCTCTAATAAGGAGGTGTGGTGTAGCGGCCTAACATGCATCCCTGTCAAGGATGAGACCGCGGGTTCGAATCCCGTCACTTCCGCCTAACAGATTTTTTACTACTAACTTTGACACCCTTCGGGGTGTCTTTTTTCTTCTTGAAGTATAAATCAGGGTAAGAAAGTTTGGTATAATGATAGACAAGAAGGAGAACCTAATATGACCAAAGAACTACACTCAATACCATTAGATGAATTTTCCAATAATCCGATATTAGAACGGCATTATCCAATCAGTATCTATAAGATAGCTCATAGTTTCACAGATGACCGCGAGGAGATACGCCGACTTTCTTCATTCGCTTTTAGAAAAGCATCTACCTCTACCTCACTCCAACTTCCAGCCGTCGCTAGAAAGGCCAGGCGTTGTTCCGGGGTCATTGGAGAGCGTCGCTTATTACGGGCGCGAACAGGCTTAATCACTACTAACGCACCCGCCTCATTCTCAATTGTCACCGCAGTATTTTCTCGAACTACGCGGTCCAAAAATCCCTCAATATTTTGAGAAAATTCCTTAATGGGTATCGGGCCAATTTCGTGGGCCATTAATTTACCTCCCTTCATACCCTAAATTATATCATACCACCAGCCGGAAAAGTTTCCTTCTGCAATCTTATGACTTCGTGCTATAAGCTTTGGATTTTTGGTGACTTTCCTGTAAAATAGGATAGACTTATCGAGGCCTTGCACCTGGTTTAGCCAGAGGAGGATAACCATGCCAGATGCCGAAACTGATGAAATAACATCGGCGACCCTTGCCACTATCGAGCGGTTTAACGCCGCTTTCAATCGGCACGATGTCGCTGAGGTAATGAGCTATATGACCGAAAATTGTGTCTTTGAAAGCACCTGGCCCGCCCCCGATGGCACCCGTTACGAAGGCCAAGCGGCGGTCAGAGCCTTTTGGGAGCAGCTTTTTTCCTCACCGGCCCAGTTTGAATTTGAGGATATTTTTGCTACCGGCGAGCGGGCGGTAGTGCGCTGGATTTATAACTGGGTTGACCAAACCGGGCAACCGGGCCACGTCCGAGGGGTGGATATTTTTAGGGTAAGTAACGGCAAAGTAGCTGAAAAGCTTTCGTATGTAAAAGGCTAAAGATATAAAGGGTTAGATATTGAAAACCAAACAGACAATTTTAGTTGTGGATGACGAGCAAAAGCTAGTGGATTTGCTGCGTACCATTCTTGAAAAAGAGGGCTACAATGTCAGCGAGGCCCACAACGGCTATCAGGCCATCCAGCGAGTGCGCGAGGAATTGCCCGATGTGGTGTTGCTGGACGTGATGATGCCGGAAATGGATGGTTTCGAGGCTCTGCGCGAAATTCGCTCCGCCAGTAATGTGCCGGTAATTATGCTGACCGTCCAGGCCACCGAAAATGATAAAGTACGCGGCCTCGAATTGGGGGCGGACGATTATGTTGCCAAACCCTTTGACCACCGTGAATTGGTCAGTCGGGTCAAGGCCGTTTTGCGGCGGGCGGCGCTGCCTTCGACGGTTAGTAAATCGGAAGGTATCTTGAAGATTGATGACAATTTGCAGGTGGATTTCGATAAGCGCGAAGTGATTGTGAATGGCAATCACCAAAAATTGCGGCCTACCGAATATAAGCTGCTCTATCATCTGACCAGCAATGCCGGAAAGTTGATGAGCCACGAGCAGCTTTTAACCAAAGTTTGGGGTCGGGAATACCGCGATGACGAGCAGTTGCTTCGACTTTACATAACCTACCTGCGTCAGAAAATCGAGGCCAGCCCTTCCCACCCCAAATATATCCTGAACGAGCGCGGCCTGGGATACCGCTTTACCGAGTTCGAGCGGGTTTAGCAGTAGTCGAAAAATACAGGGCTGAGTGCTGAGAAAGTCCGGCTAGTAGTTGACATTTTAGCTCAAAACTCAAAACTATTCTACTGACCACTGGACACTGACCACTGATCACTTTTCACAGAGGACGATATGAGCAAGCGGGATGAAAAACCACGTCAGGGATTTATAACCGAGAAAGAGTTTGGGGAAGTTGCGCCTCGTCCCATGGCGGGGCGGGGGGCGGAAGCCCTGGTCGAGCGTTTGATTCAGGATGGGATGGCGGAAGGCAAATTCAGCAATCTGGCAAATGAAGGCCAGCCGCTCAAACTGGAAGAAGATAATCCCTACGTCGAAGATGATATGAAGTTGGCCTTCAAGGTGCTGGAAAACGCCGGGTTTGCGCCACCCTGGATTGAAATGGACAAAGAGGTTGAGGCCGCTTTGGGCCGGGCTACCCGCGAACGCGAAGAGCATCGCCGCTGGCTCAAACGCCGCCTTAATGACATCGCGCTTGGCCCAACCCACCATTTTATGCGCGACCTGCGGCAACTTGCTGCCACTCATCAACGCTGGCTCAAGACCCATTCCCAGCGTCTGCGAGAGCTAAACCAGAAAATCCATAATTTCAATCATATCTGCCCTGTCACCGAAAAGCTCAAAATTCCGTTGTCGGTAGATAAAATTATTGAAGAATTTGATAAAAGCTGTCCAGCGATACCCCAGGTTTGAAGGCTTGCAGATTTTACTGACCCCTATCTAGGCGGGACACACCAGTACCAATAAAATTTAACAGGAATTTACCCCACGAGGCGAGGTCGCGATTTACGAGTAGAGAACTCAAAATTATCCTGTTCATCCTGTCTATCCCTGTTAAAATGTATTCCAACGGAACTTAAACCACGAAAGGAACTAATCAGCCATGAGCGATGGAAACCAGAAATACGATATTGCAGTTATCGGGGGCGGGCCAGGCGGTTATGTGTCGGCGATTCGGGCCGCTCAACTTGGCGCAAAAGTCGCCGTTGTCGAGAAAGCCCGGCTGGGGGGAACTTGCCTTATCTGGGGTTGTATTCCCTCCAAAACTTTGATTCGCAGTGTCCAGGTGTTGCAGGAGGCCCGTGATGCCGAGCGGTTTGGCATCGAGCTAGACCAGGCCAGTATTCGGCCCAATATGGAAAAGATTATGGCCCGCAAAGACCAGGTAGTAAACCAGAATGTGAGCGGCATCGAAACTCTTTTTAAAGCTTATGGGATTGCCCATATCAAGGGACACGGGGTATTAGTCGCCCCCAATCGCATCGCGGTCAAAAATGGTCAGCCGGAGTTACAGGAAATCGAGGCGGCTAACATTATTATTGCCACCGGCAGCGAAATTGCCCGGCTGCCGATTCCCGGTTCGGATTTAGAAGGCGTAACCGATAGTGACCGAATCCTTTCACTCAAACATATTCCCAAGAGTATCGTAATCGTAGGTGGCGGGATTATCGGCATCGAATGGGCCGGAATCCTAGCCCCGCTTGGCACTAAAGTCACGATTGTCGAAGCTCTGCCCACCATTCTAACCCCGGTAGACGAAGAAGTCATGAAGCGTTTTGTCATTTTGCTCAAAAAAATGGGGGTCGAAATCCAGACCGGGGCAAAAGTCCAGGCCATCGAAAAGAATAGTGCCGCCAAAGACGAAAGCGAACAACTGACGGTGCGCTATGAAGTGGAACGCAAGAGCGCGAGTGGAGGGGTGTCGCCCAACATCGAAACCGAGGAAAAGACCGTCAGTGCCGAAATGGTGATGATGGCAATCGGGCGGTGGCCTTATACCGATGGGCTAGGTCTTAAAGAGATTGGGGTGCAGATGAACCGACGGGCCATCATCAGTAATAATCGCATGGAAACCAACGTTAAGGGAATATATGCGATTGGTGATGTCACCCAACGAATTATGCTGGCCCACGTCGCCAGTCACGAAGGCGAGGTAGCGGCCTCCAACATTTTGGGACATCCCCGCCTGATGAATTACCGGGCCGTTCCCAACTGTATCTACTCGAACCCGGAGATTGCCAGTGTCGGCCCAACCGAGCAAGAGCTAAAAGCTCAGGGAGTTGCCTACCGTACCAGCAAATTTCCTTTTACCGCTCTGGGGCGGGCTGTCACCCTGGGGGATACTAATGGATTGGTCAAATTGCTGGTTTCGCCAGAACGGGGCGAAATTCTGGCAGGTCATATTATGGGGCCGGATGCCACCGACCTGATTGCTGAATTGGTGCTGGCGGTGCGCGAGCGAGTCACTGCCGAAGACCTGTCTGAAACGATTCACGCCCATCCCACTCTAACTGAAGCGGTGCAGGAAGCCGCCCTCGCTGCTGTTCCCGGTGCAAGCGCGATTCACTTCAAATCTACCCGCTAATTAATTACAAGCGTTAAAAAAGGTGGTCTGGATATATTATCCAGACCACCTTTTTATGTTACAAAACGTGATTAAAGATTGCCCAGCTTGCTGGGTACATCAATCGGGTCGGTGTTCAGCGTCACAGTTTCTTCCAGCCCATTTTCTTTCTGGTCCTTATCATTGGTGGTCTGGCGCGGGCGTGAACCACTGTGCTGGTCACGAACTCTGTCGGCGCGAGGGTCAGAACTAGCCGAGTAACCGTCAGCCGTAGCGGGCTGAATCACGCCGGGGGTGCTGGTGTTGCGGAACCCTTTGGCTTCGGAGGCCTTGGCGGGATTATTCGCGCTTGTGCCAACCCCGTTGGGATTATTTTCCCACGATTGGGCCGGATTCTTATCGCCGCCATACCGCTCTTGAGCTTCGCGGGCGATTTTGTAGACTGAATTACGCTCGGCACTCTCGCGGTCAGGCAAGTTTTTCAACTCCTCGGCATTGCGATCCCCGCCCGCCAGTTTGTAAACCGAATTGCGCTCGGCACTTTGGCGATCAGGCAAATTTTCTTTATCGCCATTGAGCATATTTTCTTCAAACTCTTCGTTGTCGCGCATTACTTAACTCTCTCTTTCTGCCCTTACGGCACTAACTTCTTTGTCGCTGGAATATGTAAAAGCAAGTAATGTGCCACTGGTATTAATCTAGTCTTTGCCGGTTCAGGGCTTGCTGACGTTCCCCTTGAAACACCCTAAAGTATAAGGGTATTCGCGGGTGAAATAATAGTGGTAGAGCATAATCTTTTTGCCATCCCACTCAATTTCGCTAGTGCGCCCGTGACATTCGTCCAGGTCGGCATTAGTTATTTCTTTGCCGTTTTCGATATTACTAAATATCCCGAAGCCGTCCAGGGCATACCCGATGAGTTGTGGCCCACTCCCTTTGGCGGCGGAGGTGAGGCAGGGGCTAAGGTCGTGATAGTGATAGACTCCATCTCGTTCCGGGTGTCCATTACATTTATCCAATATTTCGTGAGCCGGGGCATCCCGCCCGGCGGCATCCAGTCCGTTAAAAATGGCTACTCCCGATAGGCTAATCCCGATGATACCCATTGGCAGACACTCCGGCGCGGCTTTTTCGGTGGGGGTCGCCGGAAAGACATACATGACGTTGTATTCTCTAATCGAATTGGGATTGCGGTCATATTTATAGGCTGGGTCGGTTTGGGCAACCGGAAAAGTGCCGGTACTATGGGACGGCAACCCGTTGCCGACTACTTTCCGGCGGGTATTGCCTTCCAGTACAAAGCTGATAGCGGCTTTAGGCCAAGTCACATTGCCTTGCACTTGTAGTTTGTTGGTTGAGTCCCAGGTTTGACCCTTAATCCATTCCCCATCCCGTTCCGCCCCACCTCCGCCGAATCTGGTCTGGCAGGCATAGATATAACCTTTTTGGGGCTTCTGCGAAATTTTAGTATCGCCCAATGGCAGCTTTTTAGGGTCTATCGGGCTACTCTGAGCCGAGGCTATCGCGTTTGGTGGCTGAGTCGGGACACTTTGAGTGGTGGCAGGAATTGGGGTTGGCGGGCTAACCACGCTGGTCGCTACGGTGGGATTTCGGGTGGTCGGCCCAATATTCCCGGCGGAAGTATTGCTGCGGGTGGTGGAAGCTGAAGTCGTAGATACACTTGTCGGAGCGAAGGTCGGCGGAACGCTACTAGAAATTGCCGGATTATCCCCGCAAGCCATCAGCAACGTCCCCGCCAGCAAAACTACCGTCAGAGGCCAGGAGCTTCGATTGAATCTCGATGATTTACGTTTTTGCATACAACCCCCCTGAAATACTTTTAAAAGGGGTCAGGGGACGGGGGAAGGACTGAGGGCGGAGGCCTGAGTTCCCCAATCGAAAATCGAAAATCCCCTCAGTCTTGTATTTCCCCCGTCCCCTGACCTCCGACCTCCGGCCTATCCCGTCCAGCCGTAGCGCCAGGCCAGATAGTGACGGCCTATGTTGCCCATCTCGACCTGGTAGGCTGCCGGGTTGGAAGGTGTAAAGGTCAGCACCCGCCGCTCAAAGGCTTGAATCAGCACATCCTTGACCTGCCCACCGACGGTGACTTTGGCCCAATATGCCTCGGAGACCGGAAAGCCGATGCTATAGAGCCAGTCTACCGCATCCCCTTCGGCAAACACCCCATTATTTTTGACCGGGCCGCGACTGTTCATAAAGCGCCAGAAGACATCGGCGGTATTATGTTTGGTTTCCGGTACAAAATTAGTCAGGCGCACTCCGTAGCTGTTGAGACCGGGATTTGTGCCGGTATTACCCGCCGCGTCAATCGTCTCGCTGACTAGCTGACCCTCGCGGCTGGCGGCAAAAACCTCCTTATTGGGCAATGAACTCACCCGCGCAAAGGTGGCATAAGTCGGCGTACCGGGATTATTGACCGAATCACCTGCCGCCGGAATCCGGGCCGCGCCCTGGCTTGCTGGTATCAGGTCGTAATCGCCGACCTGCAACTGCCCGCCCATCAACTCCTTCGCCAGCAAACCGTTAGTCACAAAATACTTGCTGGACTGGTCGCCACCGGGCCGGGTAATCTCCATACGGCTTTTATCCCAATAAAGCACGGTGCGACAGCCGCCTGGGGCTTCTTTGTACGGCTCTTGATAGGACGGCAGAGCCTCCGGCCCCCACACCCAACTGCGTTGCGCCCGCCCCGATGTGATGGCCTCATCGTAGCGTTCCCAGGTGGGATTAAAGAGAGAACGTAAAGCGGTGTTACCCGGCCCGCTACAGCCCGCAATCGGGGTCAGCCCGCCGCCCCCAACCGGATTATTTCCCGGCGGCGCGGTTGTTCCTGCTCCCGGAACATGCTCGATGTAGACTGGCGCATCCCCCGCTGGAACATTCAGCACCCCGTTGCTGGCGCTAATCTGCTGGCTCGTACCATCGCGCTTGTAAAGGGTCGCCTGAGAACTGCTGGTGGCAATCGGAACAGTGGCGCTGCTGTCGGCAGCCCAAACTACATCTACCACCCCGCCCCCTTTATTAAAGCGGTACATATAGACTGGCGGGGTGTTTTCCACATAAATCCCATCTACGAAAATCGTACCGCTAACATCGGCATTTTTGGGCCAACCATCCAGCAAAATCTCAAAGCTTTTGACTGGGAAAGCAATCGAAGCTCCCGCCGGGAATTTGGGATAGGCTAATTGCGCCTCGTAGCGTTGCCACCCGGCACTCGGCGGCCCCATCCGGCCTACATCATAGCTGAGGACTTGCCCGGCGCTGTCTTTTATCAGCACCCGCAGTTCGGTGCGGTTGCCATCGCCATAGACCCAAAAACCCAGTCGGGTCGGATTGAGCGGAAAATTCTGGAAAGTGGTTGGGTAAAAAGTTACATAGCGGTCATTCGTACCACTGCGAAAGCTGTAATTAATCTTGACCGGCTGACTACCCGAACCGGGCCGAGATTGCTCGGTGCTAGGGGTCGCGGAAGCCTGGGCCATAGGTGAGGCAAAGCAACTCCAGGCTACCCCGCCGCCGCTCCCGCCGCCATTAGCGCACCCAAAGCCCGCCCCGTTCAGGTTACTGAAATCGTAGACTTTGGCATAGTTGCCCGAACCCTCGTAAGGGTCAATCCGACCCTGGGGGCTGGTATTGTTCAAGCGGGCGGTCATGGTGCGAAAGGCCCCAAAACTGGGCTTCTGGAAATTCCAGTCATTGCCCAGCAACCCATAGCGGTCAGATGCGTTGTTCACGTCGTCGGTGAACTGGTAGACAAAATATTTCTCGATAACTTTGCTGCTGGCAAGCCCTTGGACATAAGCACGGGTTAAATAATTGGCCTGCTGCTCGAAATTAACTCCGTTTTGGCGACCCGGCGAATTGACCGTATTCCAGCCAAATTCGGTGGCCCAGACCGGCTTGCCGACCTTCGCCGCAAAATTAGCGGTCTGGTTCAGCTCGGTGGTCGTCCAGTAAGCCCGCTCCGGCGACATCGAGCCGGTTTGAGGGTCGTTGACATAGGGATGTACCGCCAAAATATCAAAATGACCCCGCCCACCGGCATCCAGAAATTGATTCATCCAGTCAATCCCGTTGTCCACCGGGACAAATCCGGCAGTTAAGACTTGCGCCCGTCCGTCGGTCTGCTTGATGGCATCATAGCTGGCGGAAATTAGCCGGGCGTAGTCCTGGGGCGAGGCTGAGGCGAAATACACCGGGTCTTGCGGCTCGTTCCAAACCTGATAATGCAAAATCCCAAGCGGGGCATAGCGCTTAACTACCTGCCGCACAAAGTTCGTCCATGCTCCTAGTTCCGGCATGGTATTAGAACCTCCGGCATCGCCCGACCCATTGCGGATGACGTTATGATTGAGCATTATCAGCACTTTTAGGCCGCGAGTCTGGGCTGCCTTGATTGCCCGGTCATAGTTGTCCCACTTGAACTGGTTCGGGCGCGGCTCAATCCGCTCCCAGACAAACTCTTCGCGGGTCCAGCCGACTCCGGCGGCCTGGGCCGGGCTGTACGGAATCCGAAAATCATCTTCAAACGTAGGCCGATAGCGGGTCGAACCTTGTACATTTGCTCCAAACGGTGAGCCATCGCCGCTGCTAATACCCGTTCCTGGGGCAGCGCTGACCGTTTCTGCCCCGCTCAGGCCACTTAATAATAGACTGCTGAACAAAAGCGCGATAAGAACCAAATTCCATCTTTTTGGTTGGCGGAAAGTGAACATACCAAAAGAACCCTGGGGAAAACCTGGCATTAATTTCTCCGATCTAATTTTTGAAACATGTACCCAAGCGATGAGGATAATAGTAACTTAGAATGAATATATAAAATGGAGAGTGTCCCATTTCTTGAGATTGATTTTGCCGATAGGTCTGGGTTAGCGACCCAGCCTTCATGAGATAATTTTAATCCGAGAGATTTTTTAGACTTCGTATTTTAGTCTTCGTAACAGAGGATAACCCAAAAATGGCTTTAACGCAATAATTTATATCACAACTTCTATTACATCTTTGTAACAATTCTGACAGGCGTTCAAGGGCGATCCCGCCGGGTCGTCTCTATTGAGATTGGTTCTTAGCCTGGTCTTCCAATTGTTTCAAGCGACTCTCAAACTTAGCTAAACGTTGTTCCAATGCCTCTTTTTCAGTTAGGCGTAATTGACCGTTAATATCGTAAAGCACGAGTAAGTGTCCAGCTTCTACCAACCAGCTTTGAAGTTGCTCGCTCCATAGCCAGCCGCGTCCGTCCGATTCAAGTTCGATTGGCTTGCCCTGCTCGTACCGCCAGCCTCGCAACCGCCGATTATTGCCATCTTTCCAAACCGGCTTTTCGGAAGGGTCATAGGCGAAATATTCCTTAACCCCAATTCGTCCATAGGTCGCGGGCTTTTTGTCGGGGGCAATATCGCCCGCTCCGGTACTGGAAGAACTAATCTCAAACACTACGGGCGGGGCAGGCTGCTGGTTGCGACGCATGTCCCAG
>JBBRSG010000087.1:0-25684 GCA_038245615.1 Chloroflexia bacterium
AGCCTGGTCCAGCTCTAGCAGCGACCCTTTAAGTTAAGCTAAAAGGCAAGAGCCTTTTAGGATTGTTAAAGAACATTACCGACAAGACAATTGTAGCAAGCTTTGGGCTAGCTTTTCTACCCCGACTTTTTGAAACGATACTAATTTTCTTTCCTTTGTATCCATATCTCTGGCACTTATTATTAAAGGTTCATTGGTTGTTTTAAAGATAAAGAAGATAGAAAGGTATCTCCCTGCTCTGGTTTGACCTAAAGCCATATATAAATCTTCGCCTTTTCTATTACCCTTTTCGATAAAGCGAAGTTTATATTTTCCAAACAATATTTCTTCA
The DNA here is from genome assembly GCA_038245615.1 of Chloroflexia bacterium. Taxonomy (GTDB): domain Bacteria; phylum Chloroflexota; class Chloroflexia; order Chloroheliales; family Chloroheliaceae; genus 54-19. The sequence goes on from JBBRSG010000087.1 coordinate 332, forward strand.
ACTTCTTCAATTTCAACTTGATGTTTGAAAGCCAGCTTATCTATTATGTGGTCAAACTAAATTATGTTTTGGATTTGCATGTAGATTATACATTATTAGCGCTCGCCCGCTCGTCGGAAGCGCCAGCCTTTGCGGGTCAACGTTTCTTCCGGTTCGTCTTTGTAAGTTTCGGCGTGAATCTCTTTGGGAGTGTCTTTAGAAACCGCATTAGAGCTGGAAACCGAAGCTATCGCTTCCTCGGATTTAGCGGGATTAGCTTCCAGGGCGGCGCGGGCTTTGGCCTTTTCCTGACGGCTGGTCTCCATCCAGATATGTCCAATCCGTTGGGCGGCAGTGAAGGTCGTGCCAAGTGCCAGAATCCATAGGATTACAATTAGCGGAATTTCGCCAAAGAAAAAGTTGAGAACACAGCCAAAGACGGTCAATAAAACCCGCTCCGGGCGCGGCATCAACCCGACCCCCTTGCATTCCAGCCCCAATCCCTCGGCGCGGGCTTTGGTATAGCTGACCATCATCGAGCCGGTAATAGCGATGTAGACCAGCACCGAACCATAATACTGGTCGGTGTTCGGGCCACTCCGATAATACAGCAACAGACCCAGAAAAACCACGACTTCGCTCAGGCGGTCAAAATTGCTATCCAGAAAAGCCCCAAAGGTAGTTGTTTTGCCGGTAACTTTCGCTACCGCGCCATCCAGCATATCGAAACCCCCGGCGAATAGTACCAAAAAGCCGCCTAGCAGCCAACTCCAGGCCTGACCCTGGGCCAGTACAAAGGCTGCCGGGAAATTTAGCAAAAAGCCGATGACCGTCAGACTATTGGGGGACAGCCCGCTTTTGGCGACCAGAGTACCGACATGCCGGGCCATTCTCCGCGCCCAATCCTCGATGAGGTTTGATAACATAATTCGACCCTTGCTCTCCTTTGTCCATTACCACATTAGTAAAAAGTCCACAAACCCTGATATGCGAAAGCTTATTTTTTGACCCGCCGCAGCCGAAAGCGCGTGCCAGTTGAGCTTTCGCCTTCCAGCCGAGTGCGGGGGACTGCTCCATAGCGCCGCCGCAATAGCCAGCCCAGCCCATAGGTGCGACTGCTGCGCCGCTTACGCCGCATCTGGCGCAAGCGCACTCGCGCCAGGCGACGGTTCTCGCTGCGAGCATAAAAATCTAGAATACGCTGCGAAACCTTGCGCCAGCTATAGAGCATGGCTTTTTCGCGTCCGGCCTCCCCCAATTTTTGACGCAAATCGGCATCCGCCAATACCCGAATAAGCGCCATAGCCAACATTTCTTCGTTTTTCGGCTCGACCAAAAGCCCCTGTTTGCCGTGTTCCACTACGCTGGCATAGCCCGGAATATCGCTGGCGACCACCGGCAGGCCGCTTGCCATCGCTTCTACCAGCACAATCCCAAAGCTTTCACCGCCGGTTGAGGGAGCGCAAAAAGCGTGGGCGCTTTGATAATAGCGCGGCAATTCTTCGTCCGAAACATAGCCGGTAAAAATCACATCCTGAATATTGTGGTGGCGCAAATAGCGCAGATAGCCTTTGGTATTGCCCTTGCCGACGATAATCAGCCGCGAATTAGGGATTTGCTGGCGCACATAGTTGTAAGCCCGCAGCAGAAACTTTAGCCCCTTGCGCTGCTCGCCAATCCGCCCGACAAACAAAATATTCAGCTTGCCATCCTGCAACTGAGGGATAGGCGCAGCTTGACGCTGAAAGCGCCCCAGGTCTATCGGGTTGGGGATGACCTCGTAATAGCCCTCGAAATATTGGCTGATAAAATCCACCGCCGGGCGTGAAACCGCAATCCGCCCATCCAGGCGGCTCATAAACAGACGCAAAATGGGTCGCCCGTAGTAGTACCCGATATGGCTTTGCGAAAAGGCGTGAAATGTGCCGATGTTTAGGGCTTTGGAATGGGCCAGCACCGTTAGTGGCAGGGCGGGCATAAGCGGTTCGTGAATATGAACTACATCAAATTGCTCTTGCTGCAAAATCTCTTTGACTTGTCCCGAAAGGTTTAGCGAAAGGGTGATGCGGGCCACACTGCCGTTAGCCTTAATCGGCACAACACTGCCCACCCGGTAAATATTGGAATCAGCTTGGGGAGTATCCAGGTCGTCAGAGGAAGAAGGGGCCATAATCTTGACGATATGACCTTGAGCGCGGAACTCTTCGGCCAGCGCCATGATATGTTGGTTCACCCCGCCTTCACGGGCAAAATCATAGGGTGATACCATGCAAATCTTCATAACTGTCCGTTTCCTCTCTCCACGCGGCAGATACGGGTTTACTTCTGGTTGCGGCGAGTGACGGTTGCCACCCCGCGCCGAATCTTGTCCGCCGGGAGTACTACCAGGCTGCGTAAGTTCTGTTTGCCCGCCCCCTGCAACTGCTCCTTAATAGACAGGTAGCGCCCGTGCGCGACGGTTTTGCGCTCTTGAATGGCTTTCAGCAGGTCGGCGGCGGTATGGCCTTCAAAAGTAGTGTAAGCCGTCGCAATATGGCGGGGGAAGTGGGCATCGCTGTTACCAATTTCCGCCAGATGCCATTCGCTATCGTTTACCTCGTGGACCCGCTCACGGCGCACATACCCGGCAATCGAAGGGTTAAGCACCTCGATGCCGTCCACTGCCAGCGACTTGTCAAACAGCTTCCGTAGTTGCTTTTCACCCACACTCAGGGTCATATAGCTCAAAGGGTGAGGGATAATCACCACCCCGCCTCGCTCGTGCGCCCATTCCACCGTTTTTTCCAACGATTGAAACATTTTGAACGGCTCTTCGACTCCGTAAATCAAAACGTGACCATGCCGACTGGTGACTTCCTGGGCCATAATAATTTCAAACCGATATTTGCGCTTGGCGGCCATTTCCCGCGCCGCCCACGCCCCACGTATCTCATCGTGGTCGGTGATGGCGATTACATCCAGGTCGGTCTTGTACTCAACATGTTCCAACACTTCCTCGACGGTCCCCATGCCATCGCTGGCGGTAGTGTGCATATGCAAATCGGCTTTACCCAGGCGAGGTTTATTTTCGGTATCGGGTAGACTTTCAATAGCCTCATCCATATCTTCTAACATATCGGTTTGATCGTCTGTTTCGCTGGAATCTATATCTTTTGACAACTTGGCTGCTCCCTTTGTTCCGAATTACCCTAAAAAGATAAATCAAATAATTAAGTTTACCCGATATTCGCTATAAATTTGAGCATAGTCCGCAGGTCGCCCGTCCGCCGCCTGCTATATGGCGCTCATTATACCTTACGAGTAAGGAGTGTCAAGCCAGATAGCAGTTATAACTTTACATAATTCGCAAAAATACGAGAATTTTACCCGGTTTTGGTGGCCTGAAAGTTGCAATACAAAGCTTTGGAGATGTCCCAAACATCAACGGGGTCGGGGGTCAGGAGTCGGGGGTCGGTAAGATAGTTTTGAGTTTTGAATTAAACTGCCGCCTACAACATCCCGCCCTTTTACGACTTTAGACCTTAGATTTCAGATTTACGATTTTAGATTGCTATTAGCCAGGAGCAAAAGACAATGAACCAGTTACCGCTTGAAGAGAGTCAGAGTGAGGCGAAACCAGTCTCTGCCGATTTAGGGCGGGTCTTGCTGATTGTCAATGCCAAAGCTCGTAAAGGGCAGAATAATTTTGACCAGGCCAAAACTCAGTTAAAGAATCAGGGGATTGAGACCGTCGGGGCTTACGCCCTCGACAACCCTCACAAGCTCAAGCCTTTAGTCGAAAAGCTTCTGGTTCAAGGTCAGCTTGATACGGTGATAGTCGGGGGTGGGGATGGGACGGTTTCATCGTTAGCCGGGCTACTGGCCTCATATAAAATCAAATTGGGCCTGTTACCAATGGGGACCGCCAACGATTTCGCCCGCAATTTGGGAATTGATAACAATATTGAACGCTCGGTGGCGATTATCAGAGCGGGACACCTTGTGCCGGTGGATTTGGGAAAAGCGGACGACGATTTCTTTCTGAATGTCGCTAGCATCGGATTAGGGGTCAAAGTAGCGATTAATACCAATGAGGGTTTGAAACGCTGGGTTGGGCCACTGGCCTACGTAGCGGCAGCGGCCCAGGCTTTAGCCAATTCCCGCCCGATTCCGGTGCGGCTTATCTTCAAAGACCGTCCCCAGGGAGCTAGTTTTGAGACTATGAATCATAAAGCTCTACAAGTAGTAATCGCTAACGGGCGCTTTTATGGGGGTGGATTAGTAAGCGCCCCGGATGAAACGATTACCGACGGCAAGCTGGCAGTAACCGTGATTGAGCAGATGGGCGTAATCGAGTTGTTGCGCCTGTCGCCCGGTCTGCTCAATGGCTCTTATGTCCGCAATGCGCGGGTGCAACATTATCATACCACCGATGTAGTTATAGAAACCCGCCGCCCGCACGGGGTAAATATGGATGGCGAGTTGGGGTATCGAACGCCAATGCGGTTTCAGGTTGTACCGGGAGCCTTGCAGGTTTTCGCCCCAAAACCCCAATCCTAAACCCATTTGCGGGAGCGGAAAAAGGCCAGCATGCCCAGAACTACCGCAATCATTACCCCAACGACGACCACAAACGACCACTTTTCTTCCTGAAACGGGAGCGGTACGTTCATGCCGTACATTCCGGTTAATACGGTCAGGGGCAGCATTATGACTGAAATGACGGTCAGGGTTTTGATAATCTGGTTCAGGCGATGGGTAGCGAGCGAGTCATAGGTGGCACTCAAGCCCTCAATAATATCTTTAAATTCTTCCAAACTATCCCAGATTTTGCCGATATGGTCGGTAATATCCCCAAAGAAGGCTTCCATATCTTCGTGGTCGGTGGTGCGTTTGCGGCGTTCCAGGCTGGTGAGAATCGAAATTTGAGGCTTGATAATCCGCCGGATGGCGATAATGTCCCGCCGCAGCACTGAGATATAATAAATCGTCTTGGAAGAGGAAGTCTTGAAGATTTCTTCGTCAATCAAGTCCAGCTTTTCGGCGATTTTACTGATAATCGGGAAGCAATAGTCTACCATCAAGTCTACTACCCGGTAGAGCGCAAAAGAGGGAGTTCGGCCCAAAACTTGTTGGCGTTTTTCCGGGTTGTGCTTGCACTGCTCAAACAGCCGATTGAGGGGACGCAATTCGGCCTCATGCACCGTGATAATATAATCCGTCCCCATAAAAATATCTATTTCACAGGGAAAAGTAGCTTGCTCGGCCCGGTTATAAATCGGGAAGTGCAACACAATAAACAGATAGTCTTCGTAATCGTCAATTTTAGGACGCTGTAAATGGCTGGTAACGTCCTCAAGATGTAAGGGATTAAACTTAAAATTCTCTTCCAGCCAGCTCATTTCGACATTACCAGGTCGGACAACATTAATCCAGCGCAATCCATTATGTTCGATAGTTTCCACCCGCAAGAATTCTTCGGGTGGAAAACTGGGCGGCCTGGTCATCGGATTACGGCTGCGTCGGGTACGAAGCTGGCGCAAAACCAACATATCATTAATCGGGTCGGTGGTCGGCCCGCTCAGAGTATCAATTTCATCATCATTGCTCATGGTCTGCTCCCTTACAATAATCATCCCGCTTTGTTAGTATTATAACAGCCCTTTGCCGGGGGCGAAAATCTCTTACAAATTTCGAGCCTGGGCCTTCGGTGTTATAACTTTCGACTGATTTAGTTGCGTGGCAGGTTGTATCACCTGCCACTTTGCTTTATTATAGGTTCTTAAAGTAAAAAATGATGAAAGACGAAGGAGTAACCCTGAATGTCGGTATTTGATGTTATAAAGGCCCGCCGCAGCGTCGGTTTAATGAAGCCGGATTTACCACCCAAAGCGACCATCGAGCGGATTTTGGAAGCGGCGACCTATGCCCCCAATCATCACGAGGTCGAACCCTGGCGCTTTATCGTGCTGGCGGGTAAAGCCCGTGAGGATTTAGGCAATTTGACGGCCCAACTATTGCGCGAAAAGCTGCCGGAAACCGAAAGTGAGAAATCGTTAGCGGCGCTGGCGAAAGAGCGGCAGAAGCCTTTGCGTGCGCCGGTTGTGATTGTCGCCGCCAGCCTTGCCCCCTCCGACCCTAAAATAACTGACATCGAGAATGTCGAGGCGGTTTCGGCGGCGGTTCAAAATATGCTATTGGTAGCCGAAGAAGAGGGTCTGGCGGCAATCTGGCGCACCGGAGGCCCGGTCTACGAGCCGCGAGTTAAGGCGTTCTTTGGTCTGCAACCCCATGAACATATTGTCGGGCTGGTATATTTGGGTTATGCTGCCGTTCCCAAACCAGAGCGCCAGCGTACTCATTTTGCCGAAAAGACCGAATGGCGGGGGTGGGAGTAGGACGGAAGACAGAGGACGGGGAATTTACGATTTACCCCCAAAGGGGGCGAGGACGCGATTAGGGAATTCAAGGGGCGAAGCTACAATTTAGGATTAAGAACCTCAGTCCTCAGTGCGGCCTTGCCCCTGACCCCTGACCCCGGAAACACTAGCCAATGTAAAGTGAAGGTGAAATTATGAGTCGTGCAAACAAAGTAAAGGCGAATGGGGCGGTGCTGGATGCACCTGCCGAAGCCCCGCCGGTATCACAAGTTGTGGAAGAAGTTATGAAAGCACCTGAGCCGGAGGTGGTTTCAGACCAGCCGAATACCGCAACCGAGATGCAGGGCGAGGCCAGTTTGAGACAGGCCGGACGTAGTTTTTTGTATCATCAATTACAGAAATTGCAAAAGGCCGAACCGGTAGCCCGCGAAGGGGCTGACCCGGAAGGGGTTCACGATATGCGGGTGGCTACCCGGCGCTTGCGGGCGGCCCTCAAGTTGCTGAGTGAGACGGTCTATCAGCCCGACCAGACTGACTATTTTCGCAAACGGCTGCGGAAATTGGCGAATGCCCTGGGCCAGACCCGTGACTACGACGTTTTTTTGGAAAGTCTGGAAAAATATGCCGCCCAACTGCCTGAAACGGAACAGGCTGGGCTTGAGCCGTTGCGCCAGACCCTTCTCAAGCGTCGTGAACAGGGCCGCGAGAAGATGTTGACGGTGTTGGACAGCTCCAAAACCGTCAAGTTGCTGCGTAAGCTGGAAAGTTTCCTGACTGCACCGGAGGATGCGTCTTCTACTCCTCTGAATGACGAGCATCGGGCGCTACCGAGTTTGGTACATCATTTTGCCGGGAGTACCACCTGGCGGCGGTTTGAGGAAGTGCGGGCCTACGAAGTGGCAATAGGTTCAGCAGCGCCCCTTAATGTATTCCATCAATTGCGAATTGCTTGCAAACGGCTGCGCTATACCCTCGATTTCTTTGAAGATGCCCTGCCCGCCGGGAGTTACAAAGCGCTGCAAACTAAACTGGTATCGGTACAGGACGACCTGGGATCGTTACACGACCATCAGGTAGCCAGCGAATTATGTGCGGCTTTGCTGCAAGATTACCCCGACGATAAAGCTTTGCAGGATTATCAAGCTTATCATCTTACCGAGATAGAGAAGCTGAAAGGTGGGTTTTCAACCGTTTGGAAAACTCTAACCGGGATTAATTATCGCCGTCAACTGGCGGCAGGGTTGGCTGGAATCGCCTGAAATTGACCTAAAAACGGGAAGTGTTTACCCAAAAGACCCGCTTCTTAAATAGAAACGGGCTTTTTTTGTGCTAATATTTTAGGGTAGAAAGTTTTAAGAATTCGGATAATTCTTAAAAGCTTTAGAAATCTCAGGGGTGTGTAATCGTTGACACATTTAACTAAATTGTGAATGGTTGCCGGGTAAAGTTAGAAAAACTGGACATTGTTAGGCTGGTAGGTATTACGGCTTCGTAGCTTGAAGATACGCGGAGGCAACCTGCGGCAGAAGGAGTAATTGAGTGGAATCCCGTGACGAATTTATCTCTCAGGTGCTTTCGACGATTGATGAAGCTGAAGTCCTGACCATTTTCTTCCCCAATCTGGCGAAAGCTTTGATTGTAGACACTCGCCGCAACTACGAGGAAGGGCCGCTGGTCAAGGTAGTCAATCAGGTTAACTCGATGGAAGAGCGGATGGCCGCAATCGAGAAAATGCGGCCTGGGCTGGGTCGAGTTCGCAGCATTGCCGGAATTCCCTGGACTAAATCTATCCGAACATTGCGTGAGAATGGGATTATCACTCGCTTGCAGCAACGCCTGGCCCTATCCGCTCAGGAGAGCTATAACGCCGGTCAAGCTTGTGAAGAAGCTTTCGAGAAACTACAGCAGGTCGAATACGCGCAGTGGGCCGACCTGATCAAAGGCCGCAACCAGCTATACAAAACTATCTGGGAAGAAAGTAAGGCCTTATAAAACAAAAATCCCCTCTAGCGAAAGGCTGCTTTGCCTCGCCGAGAGAATTCGATGGTGGACTATTAACCTGTCAACCCTTCTGTTTCATCGCTAATGCGTCGCTTAAAAAGCGGCGCTTTTTCATTCTACAGGCTAATATTCCACTTTGAACCAGTTTGGTCAGCTTCCTTGCTTACCGATTTACCACTAAGTGACAATAGTTTCTCATATTCGGCTTATTTTGTCAAGCAAAAATTTAGATTCCGTTTAGGAATGGTGAAAATACTGATTGAGTAGCCGAAAATCGGTCTCATCCCTAAATCTTGATGGCTATGCCTCAATTAGATGAGGGTTGGGCATAACTGCAAAGAGTTCCATTGAAAGAGGTTGGTTTATGAATTTGACCGTTTCGACAGAGCCTGTACCCTTCAAAATTGATAAAAATGGAGTGGTCAGAATTGCAGATACACGGGTGACGCTTGACACTGTGGTAACGGTCTTTTTGACCGGGGCTACCCCGGAAGAGATTGTACAGCAATATCCGGCCCTGGCACTGGCGGATGTGTATTTTGTAATAAGCTATTATTTACGCCACCGCGATGAGGTCAATCAATATTTAAGCCAGCAGCAGACCCTTGCCACCGAAGTCAGGCAAAAGATTGAAACTCAATTTGACCCCAGCGGCATTCGTGAACGCCTCCTTGCCCGAAAGCTCAAGCCTTAATGTTACGCTTTGTCGATAAACCCGAATACGTCCGGCGGGTCGGCAATCTTATAGGTCGCCGTCAGAAATTGAACTTGCTCCTCAGATAACTTTTGGCAATGGTCGGGCTTACGGCTTGTTGGGTCATAATAATGCTCCCATTACATGTCTCTTTGTTTATGGCTGAATAAATTATAATATTAAGAAGACTGTAGTACTTATTCCCCATCCTCTATTTTAGAGCTTGCAGTAGCCCAAAAATTATGTTAAACATATATGTATTATGTAAATAGTTCGCAAGCTAACCTACCTCGGAACAATTCAGCCCTATTAAGGAGCGCCTCATCATGGCAAATATTCGGATAGACCGACGGTTCAACCTCTTTGCGGTACTTTTGTTATTGGCAGGTTTAACTTTATTAGTTTTCCCTACTACTGGACGGGCGGCAGACGAAAGCGGTAAGGCCGCCGAAAATGTTCAGGCGTTGCGGGTGGCGGGTATAGCCCCGCCCGATTTCTTTGGCATCGTGGGCCGCGACCCCTGGTACGAATGGAATAATAATCCGCGCTACAACGGCTCTAACCTCGAATTTCTGGAAAATATGGCCCGCGAAATGAAATTAATGGGGGCGCGGTATGTCCGCATCGAGTTTCGGGCCGACCAACGGCCTGGGGTACGAGGGGGAGTAGTGGATTTTGCCAAGTATGACCCCTTTATCAACGACATCGCTCCCCGCTATGGCCTCAAGGTGCTGGGCTTGCTGGGTTATGCAATGGTCAATTGGGACGCGCCCGGCGACAAGGATTTGCACTATTCGCATTATAACGATGCCCCCGACCAGGGTAACGGCTCAAATCCGCTAATTCGCATGTTCGCCTTTCGTTCCCGCGATGCTATCGCGCACTACGGTGATAAAGTCGCAGCCTGGGAGGTGCTGAACGAGATAAATTTCTGGGATGGGGTGCAGTTGCGCCCCGATATGGTGGGCGCACTGATGGTCTATACCTACGGGCTGGGTAAGAGCGTCAACCCCAACACCAAAATTATTGTCGGGGCGCAACTCGCGCCCCAACCGCCCTGGGTGTTGGATTCGTATCAATATCTAAACTCATTTTTCCACTCGCGCCCCGTGCAGGAATATATTAATCGTCCGCGCCCTGAACCCTATAAAGGCAATCCCTTTCCCTGGGATGGGTTGGCATGGCATCCCTATTATTCCGACCCCGGCGAAACCGTGCGAAGTGTGCAAAAAGTAATCGAAACTATGCGAAAATGGGGCGATTACCAGAGCAAGGTTTGGATTACCGAGGTAGGTCGCCCCGCCAATCCCAAAAGCAACGCCGAATGCGGAATGGGGGGTGAAGAAGCAGCTCAGGCTAATTACCTGACCGAGGTCTATACCCGGCTGATTGGCTCTAATCTCAAGGATATTGCCAATATTTTCTGGTTCAAGTATGAGGATTTCTATGATAATAGTGAAAAACGGGTAATTCCAATGGGTTTGGTGCGGTTGGATGGCCCGCAAGGGCAAGGAACGAGCGGACGAGTATTGCGCTACAAGGCCGCTTTCTATGCCTATCAGCGGCTTTCTGGGCCAGAGTTGCCGCTAGACCCGGTAGCTGCCCCGCCGGTGCAACGCTCCGCCGCCAACTTGAGCGCCCCAGTCTATTTCAAGGAAACCGGGCATACCCTCGCGGGTGCGTTCCTGAGCTACTGGGAGCGCAACGGCGGGCTGCCCTTATTCGGTTTCCCCCTGACCGAGCCATTCGAAGAACAAAACCCGACGGATGGACAACGCTATCTGGTGCAATATTTCCAGCGCGAGCGGTTTGAGTATCACCCCGAAAAGGTCGGTACGCCCTATGAGGTACTTTTGGGGCTATTGGGATCGGACTTGCTGCGGCTGGACTGTCGAGGCTTTCCAAAGTTACTACCGCCGCCACCGGGTAGCACTACCGCCAGTTTCCGCACCTATTTCCCCGAAACTGGTCATTATCTGGCCTTCCGCTTTAAGGAGTATTGGGAGAAGCGGGGCGGGCTGTCCATCTACGGCTTCCCGGTCAGTGAGGAGTTTTCCGAAACTAGCCCGATTGACGGTAAAACTTATATCGTGCAGTATTTTGAACGCGCTCGCTTCGAGTACCACCCCGAAGCCCCCGCCGAATATCAGGTCCAGCTTTCCCTCCTCGGCGCAGAATGGCTCAAGCGGCGCGGCTGGATTAAGTAGCGGGGGTCGAGGGTCAGAGGACGGGGAATACAGAACTGAGGACTGAGTTTCGCAGTCGTAAACCGCAAATCCCCTGACCCTGTTTGACGCTCTTATAGCATGTGAGTAAAATGAAGCAGTTCTGAGCGACTTTTGTCGGACTGCTTCGTTTTATTTTGGGTTAATTACTTTTGCAGATTTGCCTGCCTTAAAAGTCAGTACTCAGCGCTTATAAAATGGAGCGGTTTGGAAAGATTGAGCGCCAGCGTCATCGGGCGAGTACAGGGAGTCGGCTACCGAATGTTCGTGCTGTATCAGGCCGAGCGGCTGGGGTTGGTCGGGTATGTTCGCAACGACCCTTTTGACCGCCGTCGGGTGGAAGTCATGGCGCTGGGCGAGCGGGCTAAACTGGAAGCCTTGCTCCACCAACTTCAGCACGGGCCGAGTGGCGCAAGGGTCGAGACCGTCCAAACCGCCTGGGAAAATGGACAAGAGTTCCCTGAAATTGCAGGGTTCAGAATTGAAGATTAAAGTAAAGATTAGATTTTTAGCTAAAAATGAGTACTAAAACCGCCCCATCGGTCACGGCGACTGACCTGAAAAAAGCTGCTGCCACTCCCCGTCGTATTCCGCCCTCTTTGCTGGCCTGGCTGGTTTTGCTGGTGGCTTTCGGGCTGTTCTGCCTGCTGGCCTATACCACTATCAGCCTTGTTACCGGCCTTTTGAGCAATTCGGTAGAGTATAAAGAGGGGCGGTTGCAAGCCCTGGGCGAGCGGGATACCAATGTTTTTGTCTTGCGGCGCGGTCAGCCCAAAGAAACCCTGGTCAGCGATAGCGGCGAGATGGTCAAAGAAGGCGACGAGATGCGTACCGACAAAAACAGCGATGCGGTCTTGCGCCTTTTCGATGACACTCGGATAGACCTTGCCCCCGGCAGCAAAGTGCGTCTGCGAGAGCTACGAATAGATGTCCAGAATTTCCGTCGCACCGAAAAGCGGGTAGTACTCGACGTGCTGGATGGCTCGGTGAAAATTACGGTAGCCTCGCCTTTTGTGCCATCCAAAGATTATAGCCGAGCGCTGTTCAAGGTCGGGTTGCCGCCCGAAGGCGAGCGACAGGCCGAAGTTTTGCTAAACGACCCCCAAACTGGCAATTATGCCGACGGGGTTTACACTATGAGCGTCAATCGCTCGGCGGAAAACGGAGTGCGGGCCTGGCTCAATAACAAGGCCCGGAAAGCCGTGGATGTGCGCGGAGTTGACCGGACGGTGTCGGTTGGGCCGGGCCAACGGGTTGCATTGGAACAGGGGCGGGCCGCTAATCCCGGTCTGCCCACCGACACCCAACTGGAACTTATCGCCAACGGTTCGTTTATCAATGGCATTGATAGCTGGCGACCTCAGTTTGACCAGGGTTCGGACAAAGGTTCGATTGAGGGGTTAATTCAGTTTGGGGCAGAGAAGATTGACGATGGAGTTCAACCACGCACTCGGATTGTACGGCTAGACCCAAAGGCCGATGGTAATTTTGCCGAAACCAGCCTGGTACAGGAAGTAAACCGCGATGTCAGCGAGTATGAAGACTTATGGTTCAGCCTCAAGCTGCGGCTGGTATCCCAGAGCTTGCCGGGAGGCGGACAGCAAGGTTTCGAGTATCCGATTTTTGTAAAAGTTTATTATGTAGACCGGGCCAATAATCAACAGGAATTTTTCTACGGCTTTTATTCCAGGGCCGCCGATAGCAGGACGTTTGTGCAAGACCAGCTCAACCGCAGCCGCAAACTACCCCAGGACGAATGGTACGAATTTAGGTTGAACCTGATGACTGACCGGAACAAGCCGGTGCGAATTTTGAAAGTGGTGGTCGGGTCGGCGGGCCATCTCTACGATAGTTATTTTACGGATGTGAGTCTGGTAGCGAGTTAAAAGCGAGTTAAATAGGAGAATATTTACCGTGAGCAACATTTGTGTTTTAGGAACAGGGTATGTGGGGCTGGTAACGGGAACGTGTTTTGCCGATATGGGCAACGAGGTGATGTGTCTTGACATTGATGAGGGCAAGATTGCCGGTCTCAAACGGGGCGAATTGCCGATTTACGAGCCAGGGTTATTGGAGATGGTGCGCCGCAATATCGCTTCGGGTCGCCTGAAATTTACCACCGACTACACCGAGGCGGTGCCAGGAGTAGACTTTGTATTTGTGGCGGTTGGGACTCCCCAGGGCGACGACGGCGGAGCTGACCTGACCTATGTCGAAAAGGCTGCCGGGATGGTCGCCAAGCACCTCAAGGGTCATACGATTATCATCAATAAAAGCACCGTCCCGATTGGGACCGGCGATTGGGTCGCTGGCATCATTGAGCAGAACCTGAATGGCAACCGCTCTACCGCCACTTTTGCTGTCGTCAGCAATCCCGAATTCTTGCGGGAAGGCTCGGCAGTCCACGATTTTCAAGTTCCTGACCGCATTGTATTGGGTTCGACTAATCGGGCGGCTGCCGAAAAAGTCGCCGAACTTTATTCATCGTTTAAAGCCCCGGTGATTATCACCGATTTGCGGACCGCCGAAATGATAAAGTACGCCTCGAATGCGATTCTGGCGACCCGCATCAGCTTTATCAATGAGATTGCCCACATGTGCGATGCCTTGCATGCCGATGTAAAAATCGTAGCCGAGGGAATGGGTTATGACAAGCGGATTGGACATCAGTTTTTGCAGGCCGGGATTGGTTATGGCGGCTCGTGCTTCCCCAAGGATGTCAAAGCTCTGGCGCACATGGCGGAAAAGAGCAATTTGCACCCTCAGCTTTTGTTGGCAGTGATGGATATTAACGACGACTCCCGACGCTTCTTCGTCCAGAAAATCGAGCGGACACTAGGCTCGGTGGCGGGTCGTACCATAGCCGTATGGGGGCTGGCTTTCAAGCCCAATACCGACGATATGCGCGAGGCGGCTTCGGTGGATATAATAAATGCCCTGGTACGCAAAGGCGCAGAAATTCGGGCCTACGACCCGGTAGCCATGAAGGTGGCCCAAAGGATTCTGCCGGGCGGGGTGGCCTATTGTGCCGACCCCTATCTGGCGGCAGACCAGGCCGATGCGATTCTGCTACTGACCGAGTGGAACGAATTCAAGCAGATTGATTTTGAGCGAGTCAAGCAGATAATGAAAAAACCGGTACTATTGGACGGGCGCAACCTGTACGACCCGCAAGAGATGGCGCGATTGGGTTTCATGTATCGCGGGATAGGCCGCCCGCTAGTGGATTAGGGAATAGGGGTCAGGGGTTGGGGGAAATTCAGGACTGAGGACTGAGGACTGAGTAGGGATTTACGATTTACGATTAGAGGCCTCAGCCTTCCGCATGTTTCTGACTACTGACCACCGACCACTTTTATCCTGTAAATCCTGTCTATCCCTGTTAAAGTTCCTTGAGGCGGCTGCGCCCCATGAAAGGTCATAAGGTATAAGCTAGATGGCGCTGGAATGTGGAGTAGATTTGATCGAAATCCGACGAATAGAGCAGGCCGTAGCCCGGTTGGGAGCGCGGTTTGTCGAGCGGGTTTTTACTGAGGCGGAACGCAGCTATGCGCGGGGGCGGGGGCCGCAACTTGCCGCCCGCTTTGCCGCCAAAGAAGCCGCCGCCAAAATCCTGGGAACTGGTATCTGGCGGCATGGCGTGACCTGGCACGACATCGAAGTAGCCAACGAACCGGGCGGCAAACCCTATCTGCTTTTGAGCGGCGAGGCCGCCCACCGTGCCGCCGCCCTGGGTTTGACCCATTGGAGTATCAGCCTGTCTCATTCCAGAGGCGATGCCATCGCCTTTGTGGTGGCGACAGGCTAATTTATTTTTATCGTCCTTTCTCCCTCATCTTTATCCGGTTGTCCCCTAGTTTATTCCCGCTATTTATTTTTGCTGGCTATAATCAGGCCAAAATATCCGCTTGCTGCAAGCGAAATCCGACAAAACTTGGTACAATCTAAATAAGTGCTGGTCAATGGTGTAGGAAAAGCTAAATTAGCAAAGTTATTGATGTAATAGATGTAACAGTGGAGTTATGAAGTTAGGTTGGTATCAGCCTGGGCTATTTTGATATTCAGCCCGCAACCCAATAAATAGAAGGGATGACCCATGAAACTGGTGACTGCCGCCGAGATGCAGGCCATCGAGCGTCGGGCCGAGGAGGATGAAAAATTTCCGATCTCGACCCGCGAATTAATGTTGAACGCCGGGCAGAGTGTCTTTCAGGCGATTATTTCGCAGACCCGCTTCGACCCGGATGACGAGGCCGAGAATGATTTGGAAGAAGGGCTGGCGGTGGTGTTGGCGGGGCCGGGCAACAATGGCGGCGATGCGATGGTGACGGCGGCTCTCTTGCGCCAACAATTTCCGTCGGCCTACATCCGCATCTATTTTCACCACCGTCCCCGTCCCGAAGACGAGGCCGGGTTTCCCGAAAAACTGACCTACACCGAGGCCGAAGAACAAGAAGGTATCGCCCTGGAAGATGAGTCGGCCTTCGAGAGCCTGGAAAGTGATTTGGAGGAAGCCGTGTTAGTCGTGGACGGGCTGCTCGGTTCGGGTACCAAACGCCCGGTGACGGGGGCGCTGGCCCGAATTATAGATCTAGTGAACGATGCCCACACTGACCGTCAGTTTGAGATGAATTCGCTTTTTGTGCTGGCGATAGACGTGCCAAGTGGCTTGAACAGTGATAGCGGGGCGGTAGAGGGGACGGCGATTATCGCCGACCTGACCGTGACGCTGGGTTATCCCAAGCTGGGTCTTTACACCTACGCGGCGGCTGACCATACCGGGCGGATTACCCTCGGTGATATTGGGCTGCCCGAAGCTTTAGCCTACCAAATCGAGCGCGAAACTGAGGAAAGTCACACACCGGCCCTGATTACTTCGGCCTGGGTTTGTCGGCATCTGCCGCCGCGCCCTCCTACCGGGCATAAAGGGACTTTCGGTAAACTGATGATTCTGAGTGGCGCGGCCAACTACCTGGGCGCACCCTATTTGTGTACTGGGGCGGCGATGCGGGCTGGGGCGGGCTTAGTAACGCTGGCAGCACCTCAGAATATCATTAATATTATCGCTACCAAGTTGAGCGAAAATACTTTTTTGCTTCTACCCGAAATTACCTCGAAAAAGGCGGCAACCGAGGCCGCCAAAATCCTTGCCGAGCAATTGATCCAGGGCCGCTATCGGGCGCTGCTGATTGGGCCGGGATTAGGTCAGGACGATATGAAAGCCGCTATGATGGGTCAGATAGTCGAATGGGGAGAGCAACCCGGCTTCGAGTGGCCGCGCCTGGTGATTGATGCCGATGGCCTGAATCTGCTGGCCGAGATTCCCGATTGCTGGGCCAAACTCCCGGCGAATTCCATTCTGACCCCGCACCCCGGCGAATTGGCGACCTTGCGCGGTTCGACCATCGCCCAAATCGAAGCTGACCGACTGCGCTCGGCTCTGGAAGCAGCCCAGGTTTTTAATCAGGTGGTCATCCTCAAAGGGGCGTACACCGTGATTGCCGCCCCGGACGGACGGATTCGGGTGAACCCGGCGGGCAACCCAGCGATGGCAACCGCGGGAAGCGGCGATGTGCTGGCGGGTATCGTCGCCGGGTTGCTCACTCAGCCCGACAAGGCGACTCCGGTGGATGCTTTCGAGGTCGCCTGTGTCGCGGTCTACCTGCACAGTATGGCGGGCGAACTGGTACGCCGCGACATCGGCGATACTGGGCCACTGGCGGGTGATTTTTTGCAAGCTATACCACAGGGTATGGTGGCAGTGAAGAGCGGCGACAGCCTGGAATAAAATTAGCTTTCATGCTCAGGTTTGCAAACAAATTGTCTGTTACGTATAATGCCAGACAGCATTAGCTCCGAGCAGCCCGTTGGTTGCTCTTATTAATCAAAGAAAACAGGCAAATATATGCAAGTAAAAGACTTGATGACCAGTGAAGTGGTTTCAGTTGCGCCCGATGCCTCGGTCAGTGAGGTCGCTAAAGTGCTACTCGACTATGCGATTAGCGGCGTGCCGGTGGTTGAGGATGGCAAAATCATCGGGATTGTGACTGAAGAGGACCTGGTTATCCGCAACGCGGTCATAGATATGCCGCACTATATCCAGATGTTCAGCTCGGTGTTTTATCTGGGCAATCGCGGCGAGATAGATCGGGAGTTGCATAAAGTTCTGGCAACCGTCGCCCGCGACCTAATGAGTGGCCCGGTGGTGACGATTTCGCAGGACGCTTCGGCGCAAGAATTGGCGACCCTTATGGTCAAAAAGAATATTAACCCGGTGCCAGTAGTTGATGCCCAGGGCGCTTTAGTCGGTATCATCAGCCGGGCCGACCTGGTGCGCCTGATGGTTGCCGAGCAGCAGGTCACAGACGATAGTGCGGAACTGCCGGAGGGTACGCCGTAGATGGCTTTCCCTTTCCTCCTCGAAATCCCTACTACTGCTCCGCCGCGCACCTGGGCCGAAATTGACCTGGGGGTAATCCGGCATAATGTCACCGTCTTGCGCCGCCATATCGCCCCGTCTGGTCTGTACGCGGTTGTAAAAGCTAATGGCTACGGGCTGGGGGCTGGGCCGATTGCCCGCGCCGCAATCGAGGCCGGGGCTACCGGGCTGGTGGTTTCCAGTTGTGAGGAAGGCATCGAGTTGCGGGAAGCGGGCCTGACTGCCCCGATTCTGGTTTTGGGCTACGTCCCGCAGGAGTTGGCGGCGGCGGCAGTCGAGGCCAATCTGACCCTGACGGTCAACGAGGCGCGGTTGGCTTGCGCCCTTTCCACAGTGGCAATCTATCGGCCTGCGAATAACCCGGTGCCGGTGCATCTCAAGCTGGATACTGGCCTGAACCGGGCCGGGCTTGAGCCGGAAAAAGCTCTCGAATTGGCCCGACTGATTGCCCGGCTGCCCGGTCTGACCTTGCAGGGGCTGTATACCCATTTCGCTACCAGCGACGAGCCTGACCCGGCCTTTGTCTATGAACAAATGAAACGGTTTGAGGCGGGCCGGGTCTGGTTAGCCGCCAATGGCTTTCATTTCCCACAGCACCATTTGAGCAACAGCGCCTCCGGGATTACTCTGCCCGAAAGCCGGGCCGATTTTGTGCGGTTTGGGTTGGCCCTGTACGGCTATTATCCCACTCCGGCCATTGAGGAGGTCGCCCGTGCCGCAGGGCTGATTTTGCGACCGGCTCTCAGCCTCAAGAGCCACATCGTCCGCCTGAACGAAATCGAGCCAGGGACGACAGTTGGCTATAATCGGACTTATGTGGCAACCGAGCGGCGGCGGTTGGCGCTTGTGCCGCTGGGCTACGCTGATGGCTATCGTCGGGCCTTGAGCAACCGGGCAAGCGCCCTGGTCAGAGGACAACGCGCTCCGATAGTAGGCCGTATTTCGATGGATCAACTCAGTCTGGATGTGACTGACATTCCCGGCGTGCGCGAAGGCGATGAAGTGGTTTTCATCGGTTCGCAAGACGGCGCAAATATTCCCCTCGAAGACATCGCCGATTTGTGCGATACCATTCCCTATGAAATTATGACCGGGTTGGGCAAAAGAGTAAAGCGGGTTTATACCGCATAGCCTCAAACCCCATCACGGTATTGTAGAACTGAAAACAGGCTTTGTAATCGCCCACCAACAATCGGGTATTGACGTAATTAAAGCTCATAGCGTTCTCCTTTAGGAAAGCGTCAATGGTCACTAGGAAAGTCCTAAGTGCTGAGAAAATCCGGCTAGTGCTTAGTACTTTAACTCAAAACTTAAAACTATCCTGTAACTCCTGTATATCTCTGTAAAACTGTATTTAAGTTGGTTCAGGCGTAAGCGTAGGCCACTGCCGGGACGATTTCGGGTTCGGTTTCGTCGTCAGGGCCGAATTCATCCTCAGAATTCAGCCTATCAAATTCACTATCGCCCCAGATTTCCTCGGTGGCGAAAAGCGGCACTTCCAGCGGTTTGGCTTTCGTGGTGGTCGGGGAATTATCAGCAAATCCCAATTGTGAGACCGGGCCGGATAGCCGTTCGATATAGTCGGCGGGCAGACCCTCAAAGGCGAACAGGGTTGCATCACCGTCTTCATCAAGTTGACGGACGATAGCCGCGCCCGGTACAGTTTCGCGCACCGCCCGGATGAAACGCTGTGACAGGTTCAGACGGCGGGCCAGTCCGCTCAAGCCGCTCCCGTTTTGATTGAAGAAAAGTTGGGTCTGCGCCCGTTCCAAAAGTCCCCGGCTCAGGTGTGAATTTTGCCAATCGTCGCTGCTGGGCGATAGCAGCCACATGCTCAGGCCGAGTTTAGCCGCGTCCAGCCCCAAACCTGCCAGGGTGCGTAAAGCCACCGGGTCGGCAATCAGTTCCTGGGCCTGGTCAACCAAAAGCAGATAACGACTTGTCGGAATATTGACCCGCGCCAGGGTGCTAAAGCGGTCAAACAGCCGGGTAAAATAATAGCGCCGGGCCTTCTCATTCCAGTTATCGCGGATTTCGGGCGAGAGACCCACAAAGATGAACGGCTCACTGCCGGGAAGCGGCAAGCGGGTAGGCCGCCCAAACAGCCAGCCGTAACGCCCGCCCTGACACAAACTCTTTAACTCTAAGGCCAGCCTGGAATAGCCGCCGACTTCGGCCTGAATCCACAGACTGGCGGCGCTGAGAGGCTGATTGCGACGGCTCTGCTCTATCGCCGCGCTCAACAGCACCGCCGATAATTCCTCGCGGCGCTCGTCCTCTAGTTCTAAAAGGGCCGATAAAAAGCCGCCCATTTCGCTGACCCAGCTTTCCAGCCCGCTTATCTGACCGAGGTTGGCGGCACTGATTTCGAGTGGATTAAAATTATACTGGGTTTCATGCGGGCCAAAAGCCACATAGCGCCCTTCCAATTGCTCGACCATGCTGCGCCAGTCGCCCTGAAAATCAAAGCCGTAGATTGCGCCGCCCTCGACCGAGCGCATCGCTGCCAGATAGCGCACCACCCCCCGCGCTGACCGGGCCGAAGCCTTGCCCGGTTCACCCAACAAAAATTGAGCCGCCTGACCGGGCCGGGCCGCCGGATTAAAATGGACTGGCTCTCCGGCGGGCGACATCCCGGCTAAGGGCGCATTGCTGCTAATGGACGGCTGTCCGACTGCCCCCAGTTGGGCCAACCGCCCGGCTTCAGCGGCAGGTAGCACAAAAGGTCGCTCTAGCTGGCTCAGATTGAGTGGAGCGCAATCCAGCATTGCGGCTTGCACCTGATAGGCGGTGCTGGCTCGTTGGGGGGAAAGGCCGCATTCTCTTAATTCGTCCTCGAAAGCGGCGCACTCTTCCTCGAAATTCTCCGGCAGCGAGCGCAAGGCCAGGGTAACTCCGGTGGCAAAATATCGCTCCTGACCTTCGATTAAGGCCGTCAGGTGGGCTTCGACTTCCTGTCGTTTTTCGCTCAACTCCTCAAGGCTGGCTTCGCGTCTGGCTTGCCGGGCAGCTTCAATTTCGGCATCAAGGGTCAGTACTCGCCGTTCCAGAATTTCGCGCATCGTATCTTCCTGGTGGGCCGGGAAAAGGTGAACGGTAATATCAAATTCGCAATCTGCCAGGGTTTCATTCGCTAAAAGAGCGCGAGTCCAGCCCCCTTCGCTCCGCAGAGGTGGCGCGGAAAGCATCCAATAGGCGTTGGAATAGCCATTGAGAAGGCTATTCGGGTAGATTTCGGGCGGATTTTCGGACAGCCAATCGGCATAGAGCGATTCAGGCAAAGGTGAAGCCTGCTCGCGCTCGGCTTCCAGGCGGTCAGGCGCAAAATAATCCAGTAGCAAGGCGCTGAGTTCGGAGGCGCTGCACGGCGTGGCTTCACCGGGCAAATTCGCTACCAGCCAGGCCATTCGCCCTGCCAGTTCTTCTTCACTCCGCCCGGCGATTAATACTCCGCTCCACAAATCCGCCAGCCCATTATCCTCAATTGGATAAATTACGCTTTCCAGATAGTCCTGGGCAAAGAAGCTGGCAATTTCAGGGTCCCGCAAACGGCGCTGGGCCTGTTGCTGCCATTCCTGATAATGGGCCTGAAGCTGACCGCGCCGCCGCCGCAACAGGAACTGGGCCGGGCTATCGTCAGGCAGGGCCTGACAGAGCCGGACAAAAAAGGCCCGATCATCTTTCTCTTCGTTCAGCCACCGATTAAAAGCTGGCCCACTTAAGCGCAGCGCCCCGACCAGGGCAACCGGCGGGCGCTTGCGGCTGGTTTCGGCATACGGAAAAACCCCGGCGGCATATTCCGGGGCGATTTCGACCAGCCCAAACCGCTCGTTCCCCGCCGAATTCAGGGCCGGACGGACTTGCTTGAAGCCGGTCAGGGCGGTCATCCCAGATTTATTTTTGCTGAACAAGGTTAGGTTCATTAGTTTAGCGTTAGCTTTCAGCCCTCAGCTATTTGAACCCTGTCCGGCGGACGAGTAATAGCGAGGGCTTTTCACGGGTTTCAACTTCCAGTCCGCCAGCCCGCCACCATCGTTTTGACCTGGTTGATGTAGGCCGGTGGGTTATTGCGGTCAGCGGCCGGGGCGTACTTGGGGATGATTGCATCCACCGTCCGCAAATTCCAGCCGTTGATATATAAATTTTTGATAAGCTTGTACCAGTCTTCCGCTCCGGCCTCCCAGGTGGGATACTTGCGAAAGCCCTGATAGCCCTCAAAACCGCTATCCGAAGTTTGCCGAATGTTGCCGATAGATTTGGTGGTGACGGCAATGCCCTGCGTCCCGGCACTGCTTTCGTGAATAAAGAAAGCCAGAGCAAACGCCGGGTCTATCCCATACTTTATTCCCAGGTCGTACATTGCCTGACCAATTCCTACCGCCGGGGATTTGTACTGGCGCAATACCGCCTCGATTTTCGTTACACTAATCGAGGGTTTGCCTTCCACCGACATTGCCCCGGCGGGTGCACCCGCCGCGACCTCGCCTTTTGGCAGCCCATCCGCCGCGATAACCATTCCGCTCAGGCTACCAAAGCTGGACACTTCGCCTTTGACCTGGTTCAGACCGGTCAGCCAACTCATCAAGCTACTGACTATCAGCCAGCCGACTACCAACACGATGGCCCACATCAGCAAGCGGTTATAGACAATTCCAGCAGCGATACTCCCCAGGCTGATGTACTGCGCCCGGCGTGGTTGCGCCCCGGCATAGGCCTGCTCATATTGCTGCTGCATCCAGGCCGACTCATAACCCGGATAAGCATAGGCGGCGGACTGATTGGCATAGGCCGAAGCAGGTTGATAAGCCGCATAAGCCGCTGGGGATGAAGCCACGAGATATTCTTCCTCGTCGTCTTCATCCTCCCCGGCATAGCCGTCGTCCTCGTCGTACTCGGACTCCTCTAGCTCATCGTCCTCGTCATAATAGTCCCAGCTATGGGCCAGCGCCGCACTCACTTGCCGTCCTCTTTCTCCATCACCCGGAGCTTGAGCCGCTCCTGCTCGTTAATTGGTCGGAAATTTCCGTTTTCATTGATGTAGACATATTGCTGGTCATCCGCCGTCGCAATCAAATCGGCCTGTCCATCCAGGTTTACGTCCT
Source organism: Chloroflexia bacterium (assembly GCA_038245615.1). Classification (GTDB taxonomy): domain Bacteria; phylum Chloroflexota; class Chloroflexia; order Chloroheliales; family Chloroheliaceae; genus 54-19. The sequence goes on from JBBRSG010000087.1 coordinate 23,131, forward strand.
TGACACTCAACTTAATCGGAATCAGCTCGCGCTCTTTGCCGAACAATTGCGGGCCGACAATAACGCGGGTTTTGGTCGGGTCGCCGCCGGGGAATTCGGTAATCGAAATCTGACCGCGCAGGTTCTGAGCCACAAAAATAGTTTTGTTGCCCCCGACCTCATTGTGACCAACCGGCGCTTCCAGCCGGGTAATCCGGGGTCGCCCATAGGTCATATCATCCTGCCAGGTCTGCCAGGTCTTTACGGCAAACGATACCACCAGATATGAAACTAGCAAAACCCCGATGACCCCAGCAATCATCATGGCGAAGCGGACATTCGAGCCACTTATTGCAAAATTGATGCGGGGCAGACCTCGACCTTCCGCCATTGGGCGGCGGTTCGTCTGGATTTGCTGTTGTGGCTGTTGCTGTCGCACCGGGGCGCGACGGGTGCGGTCTTCGGCATAACCATAAAAGCCCGGCGCGTTCATCGGCGGAACGTTAGCCTGTCCAGTCGGCTGGCGGCGCGGCCCGGACGGGGGCGGTAGTACCGAAGGCGGCGCGGCCTGACTTCGAGTAAGTTGCGCGTCTGTTCCCACCATCCGAAAAGTCGGAATCGGTTGCGGCACGGTGCGCCGTCCCGCGTTAGCCTGGCGAGGCTCTTCGTCTTCCGGGAACATGTTGTAATTTCGGGCAGCATTGGAATTGTTAGCCATCGCAATATTCTCCCATAACTCAGCTATGCGGCACAACGCCAGATACTCTGCAAAGTTTATCCAGCCTGGACCGAGTTCCGTGTACTTCTAGTCAAAATTTTCAAATGCCATAACTGGCATGTTCAAGTCCGACCAAGCAGTTAATCAGTCGGACTTTAAGGTAAAGGTCTATATTTAGATGTACTTGTTTTCAAAAAAATGTCTGATGCCGGGTTGAGTATGTTGGCAGAAAGTTTGGTTGGTTTACTCGTTCCGTAAGCAGAACCTGGATTGTTGATTGGTTTGGCAAGAGAAACCAGACCACTTTATAGAACATTTGTTGTACCATTATAACTACCGAACAAAGGTTCGTCAAGGGGTTTTAGAACGAAATTTCTTAAATTTACATAAAAGGTTTTTGACCTGAAAATTGATATTATGTAAATGTTGTAGCTTTGTCTGGCTTATGCTAAAATGATTCCTATTCAGCCCTCTCGCCGGAGTTGTATTGCAAGGCCAGCCTGAGAGGTTTAGGTGTAATAAGATAGATGGTATTTTGAGTTCGGCCACCGTGCATTATTGTGGCCTCCCAAATCATTAGAAAATTTTAGGAAAGGAGTGACCCCGGTGGTAACTCTATTCGACTTTCTAACCTTCTTCCTGGGCCTGTTTCTGGTGGCGCTAGGAGAATTCTTCATTCTGGCGGGTGGCGCGGAGAATAACCTGGGGCTGGCGGTATTCGCGGTTCTGATTACTATCGTCGGGCTGGGAATTTCGATGGTGCGGGAGCTGACCACCGATAATGCCACCCAGGAAAAAGACCTGCGGAAGATTTATGGCTTTATCTGCTTTCTTTGCGGGGCTGTCTACATTATTATCCCTATCTGGCAGGCCGCGACCCGTCTGACCACTGGCAACATGAGTCTGGCAGTAGCGATGTTGCTGATTTTCACGGTTCTGGTCGGGCTGGTCTATCTATTTTTGGCCTATTCCTGGGTCGGGGCTTTTGATGCCGGAGGCGCGGAGCAGGATTTCGATTTTGCTGACCGGGGTACTCGCCGCTAAATACAGCTTTATAGCTGAACGAATAACCATTTATTCTGCGTTTACTTGCGTGAGCCGTTCCGAAGTGCTATGATACCCCCGTCCCGAATTTTGCACTTTACCACCTTAATCTGCGGGAGCTTGGGCCAAGCCAGGCTGAGAGGAAGACCGGCGCGTCTTCGACCGTCTGAACCTGAATACGGATAATACCGGCGCAGGAAAAGATGTACTACCAGAGTTCTGGGATTATTGACGATAGTCCTCAGCTTTGGGCAATTATAGATTTTTTGTGACCGCCGGTTCTCGCAGAATCGGCGGTTTTTGATTTTATATTTTTGGCGGCAGAGATTTGAGTATAGTGGATTTAACAAAAACGACAGGTAAGCTTGAAATAAACCGACTTTCCAAACATTTCGCCGGGCTGGAAGTGTTACGTGATATTACGCTTTCGGTTGAACCGGGCGAGTTTGTGAGCCTGATTGGGCCGAGCGGTTGCGGGAAAAGCACTATCTTTAATATTCTGACCGGTCTGGAGACTGCTAGTAGCGGCGAAATCCGGTTAGGCGGCATATCCCTAGATTTCGACCTAACTCATCCACAATCGGCCCAATTTGCCTATATGCTCCAACGCGATGCTCTATTATCCTGGCGCACCGTCCTGGAAAACTCGATTTTGGGGCTGGAACTACAAGGCGTGCCGAAAGCCACCGCCCAGGCCGAAGCCTTGCGCCTGTTGGACGATTTCGGCCTCACGGGTTTTGAGCAAAGCTATCCTTTCGAGCTTTCGGGCGGGATGCGGCAGCGCGTGGCCCTCTTGCGGACGGTACTGACCCG
>JBBRSG010000088.1:0-25428 GCA_038245615.1 Chloroflexia bacterium
CGAGCCCGGTACATAGCCGTGCAAATGGCGAAAGGAGTTGTTGTCTTGTGAAATTACGATCATATGGCTCGGCTCACCTAAATATGGCTCAAGCTCGCTGAAAGGCTGACCGTTCTTCTCGAAGCTGAATTTCAATTTGACGACCTCTCCGGCGCGTACCTGGTCGGGTTTGGTTAGGGTAGCCTTTACCTCACCTAGCTGTTGGACGGTTGCAGTACTTGTAGCTTGAAGATTGGTTACAGCCCCAGGGCTTACCCCGGTAATACTCAGGTCGTGGCGATACAAGATTTCTTGCCCATTCGCTAGGTCGAATTCGTTGTAAATCTGGTATTGACCGCCCGCCGGGAAAGTGACCGTGAAGGTATACAACCCTTCGCGGCTACCTTCAGGATGCAGATGACGGTAGAAGCTGCGGTCAGAATTGACCACTATCAGGTGCATCAGTTTGGTATGCTTCAGCTTCAGGCCATCAGCCCCAATCGGTTGCCCGGACTGCGGGTTGGTCAGTCGGAAGATAACCAGGGCGGGCTGACCGGGCTGGGGTTGGGCCGGGAAAGTATTTAGCTCAAGCCGGGCTACCCCAATTTGGTACGGTGAAGGCAAAGATACCGCGTTTGCCGTCGGAATTATTTCTGGCTCTACCGTCTGAGTCTGAACCTGGATTTGTGCAGTGGGTTCGACCTTTGAGGCGGTAAGCCCAGTATAGGCCTGCCACCCGATTACCGCCACCAAGCCTAGCAAGGCTACTACCAGCCCGGCCTGCCAAATTAAAGCTTTGCGGCGGGACTGCTTTTCGGTGGGCGTGAGCGGCCCGGCGTGCTTGCCCCGAAAGCGGTTTAGCAAGAGCGAGTTCGAGATAACCGAGACGCTGCTGATAGCCATCGCCCCCGCCGCCAATATCGGGCTGATTATCCCCAGGATTGCCAGCGGAATTAGCAGCACATTGTAGAAGAAAGCCCAGAACAAGTTTTGCTTGATTTTCCGCATAGTCGCCTTCGAGAGGGTGATGGCGGTAGCAACGACCCGCACATCCCCACGCATCAAGGTTATGTCGGCGGCTTCCATCGCAATATCAGTTCCCGTCCCGATAGCCATCCCCACATCGGCTTGAGCCAGGGCGGGCGCGTCATTGATGCCATCGCCGACCATCGCTACCACTTTACCTTCGGCTTGCAGTTGTTTGACCATCGCGGCTTTCTCTTCCGGGCGTACCTCGGCAAAAACCCGCTCGATGCCGGCTTGGAAGGCTATCGCCTCGGCGGTGCGGCGGTTATCCCCGGTCATCATTACCGGCTCAATCCCCATCGCCTTGAGTTCGGCGACTGCTACGGCACTACCCTCTTTAATGGTGTCGGCTACCGCTACTAGCCCCATTACCCGACCATCCACCGCGACCAGCATCACGGTTTTACCAGCTTCTTCTAGCAGGCTCATTTGGGCTTCGGTATCGTTGGAAAGGCTAATCCTGTTTTGAGCCATCAACTTACGAGTGCCGACCAGCACCCGCCGCCCTTGCACTTCGCCGCCTACTCCCGCCCCGGTATAGCTCTGGAACTGCTGGGGTTGCTCTGGCGGATTATCCAGCATTAGACCTTGCGCCTTAGCTTCGCGTACGATGGCTTCACCAAGCGGGTGTTCGCTGCCCTTTTCGACTAAAGCCGCCAGCTTCAAGACGGCTTGCTGTTCAAGCTCACCCAGGCTCACTACTTCGGTTACGTCAGGCTTACCTTTGGTCAGCGTGCCGGTTTTATCCAGAATGACCGCCTTAATTTGGCGGGCGCGTTCCAGGCTTTCGCCGCCCTTGATAAGAATTCCTTGTTCTGCCCCGACCCCGGTTCCAACCATAATCGCGGTTGGGGTCGCCAGACCCAGCGCACAGGGGCAGGCCACCACCAATACTGCCACGGCGGGGATTAAAGCCTCCTGAAAAGAATGCCCCGTCAGTAGCCAACCGACAAAGGTTAGCACTGCAATCCCGATTACTACCGGGACGAAGATACCGCTAATGGTGTCAGCCAGCCTTTGTACTGGGGCTTTGCTACCCTGGGCCTGCTCGACCAGTCGCACAATTTGGGCTAACACCGTATCGCGCCCGATTCGAGTAACTCGCACCCGCAGTAGCCCGGTCTGATTGACCGTTGCACCGACCACGTTATCGCCCGGCTCTTTTTCTACTGGTAAGCTTTCGCCTGTGACCATACTTTCGTCTACACTGCTATCGCCCGTCTCGACTGTACCATCAGTCGGGACTTTTTCGCCGGGCCGCACTATAATCAGGTCGCCCAAGACTAGCTGGTTTAGGGGAATATCGTATTCCTGGTTATTGCGCACCACGCGGGCAGTTTTGGCCTGGAGGCCCATCAGCTTTTTGATCGCCTCACTGGTACGGCCTTTGGCAACTACCTCTAAGAACTTGCCCAGGTAAATCAGGGTAATAATCAGGGCGGCGGTTTCAAAATAGGTACTGGCCTCGCCGCCATTTGGCCCCCGTCCCATCATCCCAGCCTGATAGTTATTGCCAAAGAGAAGTAGCCAAAGGCTTAGGAGGTAGGCCGCCGTCGAACCGAGCGAAATCAGGGTATCCATATTGGCCGAAAGATGCCGAGCATTTTTGATAGCCCCCCGATGAAACTCCCAACCCACGATAGCCCAAACCGGGGTGGTCAAACCGAATAAAATCCAATCGCGCAACTGGGGCGCAAACCAGTTCATCCCAAACATCGCAATGGTAAAAACCGGGATAGTCAAAACCGCGCCTAATATCAGCAAGCGGCGACGGCGCTCTATTTCTTTACGGCGACGCAAAGTATCCCGGTCCGGCTCATCCTGAGCTGGGGTTGTATCAGGCCTCGCCATAGGTGCTGGAACATTTATAACCGAAGCCAACCCGGTTTCTTTTTCGGTATTAGAAGCCCCATCTGCCGCCGGAGGTGCATAACTTTGGGGAACCGGGCTGAGGTTGTCGGTTAATTCGCCGTAGGAGGTGGCCTTGTAACCTGCCGCCTCGACTGCTTCGATTATTTGGGGAAGTTTGATAACTTGGGGATTAAAATTGATAGTGCCGCGTTCGGTCGCCAGGTTGACATTAACATTCTCGACCCCTTCCAGCTTCTTGACTTTGCGTTCAATTCGGTTGACACAACTGGCACAGGTCATTCCCTCGATTTCAAGCTCGGCAGTCTGGTGGATTGGATTTGGGTTTGCTATAAGGGTGGTAGCAATCACCGTTGGAGTAATCAAGGGAGCGACTTTGGACTTTGTCGGCACTGGCGCTTCTTCCAAAGGAGTAGCCCGATAGCCTGCTGCCTCGACTGCTTTTACCAACATCGGCACATCGGTTTGGGTCGGGTCAAATGTTACCATCCCTTTTTCAGTTGCCAGATTAACGTTAGCTTCGGTTACACCCGGTACTTTTTTAAGTTTTTTCTCAATCCGCATTACGCAACTGGCGCAAGTCATCCCGTCCAGTTCCAAAGTTACGGTCGTTTTATCATTATCCGAGCCGATAGTTGCCGGAATATTATTACTTTGACGTTGAGAAAGCGGCTCATTCTGATTAAGCTGCGTCATTCCTCGCCTCACTTTCTTTATAAATAAATTGCTTTAAGTAATGAATGAACTTTGAACCGGACGATTTGTAGCTAATCCACGTTGGCAATTAGTGATTGTGGTTGTGACCGACCTGTTCGTCCTGAGCAGATTGCGCTTGTGATAGGTATTTTTCCGGTTCTTTTTCAAAAGATTTCTTGCAACCGGGCGCACAGAAATAATAGGTCGTTCCGTTATAATCAGAAGTGAAGTTAGCGGTACTGGTATCTACCGTCATCCCGCAAACCGGGTCAATTACCTGAGCCATTTGAAAAATCCTTTCTTTGCTTCAAAAGTTTATCAATTTAACTACTTGCAAGAATACTACCAGTGATAGTAAGCTGGTAAATTTTAGCTTTAACATCTGATCTCTAAAAGAATTAGAGCGCGAACGTTTAGGCGGTCGCTTTTACATAGCGTTGGAAAACTTCCATTACTTCCTGAATCTTGGCTTCGCCGTTGCCTTCTTGAATCGCTTCGGTGACGCAGTGGCGTAGGTGGTTGCCCATCAGCATAACCGATACCTGTTCGAGGGCGGCCTGAACGCTGGCGACCTGGGTTAAAATATCCACGCAGTAGCGGTCTTCTTCAATCATGCGCTGCAAACCGCGGGTCTGCCCTTCAATCCGGCGCAAGCGGGTCAGTAGTTTCTCTTTGTCCTGGTCATAAGATGCCATTTTCAATCACCTTTTAATTCCTTAGAGCTTAAGTTAAAACGAGGCCAAATATTTTGCTCATAAACCCCTGTTAAAACAAACTCTTATTTTTAATATTTCTTACATACCCTACTGGGGTAATCTATCCAGTAATATTATAATACCCCACCATAGTATTGTCAAGTACCCTGGTGGGGTATCTTTTAGTTAAAGCAGCTAAATAATCAATTGGTTTGGTTTGGCCCAAAAAAGAATGTGCTTGTTCACGACAATCAATTTCCTATGAGGCGCAAAATCTTATCGGCGACTTTCTGGGCATCTTCTAAACGTCCTTCTTTGACCGCCTGTTCCAATTGAGGCATCAGTGGTTCAATTTGGCTTTGCCTATCGGGATGGTTTTGGATCCACCCAGGTAAAGCCGCCTGGATTTGGTGGATTTTGTTTGGCAAGCTGCCTGAGACAGCTTCACTCAAATCGGTCATATCCTCAACCAAAGTCTGGCCTCTCAAAAATTTCCGATAGGCGTTAATGGCCTCCGGGTTGTCAGCCCCCTTCCAAAATGGATTTTCATATTTGACCCCAACCCCCCACCCAAAAATGTTCACTAGGGCGGCCCCGTGATTGAACATCCAAGCCAGATACGTTTCAGTCTTGACAGTACTCTCCAGGGCCGACGGCACCACCGTTGAACCTTCGGTAGAGGCCCACGCGGGATTGCCGTGTTTTTGTAGTTCGCCGTAAAGCTGCCCCATCAATCCGGGCTGAGGGTAAGTCGAGAACCCCGGATGGTACTTCTTACTGAAAGACACTGCCGGGGATGCGAAGTGATTTAATTGGGAATAGGTCAAATCTGGGCTTTTCATTTGGTCAAAGGTGGTTTGAGAGGCGGGGGCAGTATGGGAGTATATCTTCGCCGGATCAATTCCCGCTTCCGTGACTCCTGTTGCCCACAACTCGATGAAGCTTTGGACGGCCCGTTCGCGTTCAGTATCCAGCACTTGAGGAGGGGTTGCCCGACTGAAACCACGATTGCTCAAGGCACAGTAGCCAAGCCTTTGATTCGTTTCAAAATCCTCCCCAATCTGGGTTTCCCAACCGACAATGACACCTGCAAACAATTCGGGTCGGCCTTGTACTTCGAGGGTACGGACACCTTTCGCTACTGCCTCACCGATAACCTGGGTCGCCAATCGGCGTACCTCGGTCTGAATGGGCGGACTGTTGAAACACATTTGCGGCGCGAGTTTGGTCGGCTGTGGCCCCCAAGCGATGCGCCTACCAGTATTGGGGGTGCCTTCCCAATCCAGCCATTCAACATTGCGGGGGTCATGCCATAAATCGGAACGCCGCGCCCAAAACATTGAATCATCTATATGAAATCCGACAGCGACATTTAACTCAAGGGCAATATCGAAGGAGTCTTGAACTATTTGCCGCAGTTGGGCATCGGTGTAGTCAAAAGCCAACGGGCCGATTACAAAAGCTAGTTTGGTACGATTATCTCCAGTCATGCCTATTTCTCCGATGATGTCCCCAACAAGCTGTTTGATAGCCGCTTTGGGCGGTGGGGCGGATAAAGGCTGAGTGGGGTTGCCACTGGTGAAGACCTGAAAGGCAAGGTATTGGGTTGGGACTATAGGCGGGGTTTTGAGGCCGCTTTGAACCACCAACGGAATGATTGCCACCAGCACGAGAAGGCCAAAAACGATTTTACGGAACCGATTCATGTCCATAGACCTTCCTCTAAAGCTTCCGCTTCAGCCTTTAGCTAGGATAAAAGGAAAGGAGAGAAACAATTGAAGGTAAGAAGTCCAAAACAAAGCAAGCAACTAAAATATTTAAGCAGGGCCGTCTTCAAACCAGGGAGATTGCTTCCAAGTTTTGCCGATATTTGATATTCCCCAGGTTAGCATTTCTAACCCAAAACGGCCCAACTCAGTAAGTCGGTAGCGGCCTCGACTGGGCTGAAAGATAAGGTTGGCGCTATACAACTCGTTCAGTTGTTGAAACAAGTTCCCGCCACTTACCCCGCTGATTTCGGTCAGCACAGCGGTGGTACATTCCTCTTGTAAAAAGAGTAGGTAGAGCATTTTCAACCGGGTTGGGCTGCTCAAAGCGCCGCCTAATTTAGCCAGCAAAGGCTTGATTTCCTCAGTCAGAAGAGCCTGAACAGGCTGGGGGCCACTGGTAGTTACGTTGTTAGAGTCGGCGGTAGCAATAAAAATAAATCGTTCGTTGCGTAAGGTCGCAATAGTTTTAAGCGTGAGGAGGGCTTGCCGGAATGTCGCTTCGGCAGCGACCGGGTCGAAACTTACCGACTCAGAAGCATTAACCGGGGTAGGGTTAAGCGGCTGTTTGGTTAAACCCTGGTGAACTACTGCTTTCAGAGCGGTCAACTCGGCCTCTAGGTGGTGCAATCTGGCTTTGACTTCGGCTAAATCTTGTTCATTCATAGTAATCTCCTGTTAATATGGTAATTACTGTAGTCGCAGTATAATTATATTAGCAAAATGGAGATTGTCAAGAAGGAAACTATGCAAAAACCAAGAGTAGATTGAACAAGTTAATCCACCGGGTCGCGGTCATCTTTGAGTTGGACACCGCTTAATTTTAGTTGCTGTACCTGTTTCATCAGGTACAGCAAGGTGCTGGCCCCGACCTCGTAACTGGTTCCCGCCCGATGGATATTGGAAATACAGTTTCGCTCTGATTCCAATCGTCCTACTCGCGGCTGATAAGTCAGATAAATGCCCAGACTTTCAGCGGCACTCAGGCCGGGTCTTTCTCCAAGTAGAATCGCCACCTGTTCGGCCCTTAATAGCTGACCGATCTCATCACCTAGCGCAACCCTGGCCTGGTTAGCTACCACCACCGGGCCAACCGACCAGTTTTCTTTTTGCAAATTGTCTGTTATCAGCTTAAGCACCGGCAGGGCGTGTTGATGGACGGCCTGAGCCGATAGCCCTTCGCCCAAAACAAACCCAACATCATAACTCCTAGACTGCTGCGAGGTATACTCGGTCAGGTGTCGGACAGAATCCTCCGAAAGTCGGCGACCTCGATCCGGTTGACGCAGGTAAACCTCGCGGGTCGTCGCCTGGCTGGTTACTTCCAGAACTTCATAACCCAATTCGAGGAGTTGGGCGACCAACTCCGCCGAATTGAAGGGCGAAAAGACCGCATCTCGCGCTCTAGCGTGGGCTAACTGAAACTGAAGCAAGCGGGCTGTCGGCAGACTGTGACCGCTCCGGCCTAATGCTAGACGGGCGGTAGTAAACTGGCGCAGCACTTGCCAGGGATTTTCTATCACCTCTGGGGCAGATGAAATTTCGGCAGCTATTTCATTTTGTGGCTCTGGTGGCGGCTCACTCGCCGAATCGTCTGTCATAGCCTCACCTGTCAAAAATTATTTCAAACTAAAGTAGAAACTTCCGGTAGAAATTTTAACAGCCGGTGTTGCAGGTCGATTCGAGCCAACCGACCATCGGCCCCGGTAATACCCATCCGGTCTAGCCATTGCTCGAATTCGGGAGCAGGTCGCAATCCCAGGACTGACCTCAAATAAAGTATGTCGTGAAAAGAAGTGCTTTGATAGCCAAGCATAACATCATCTGCACCAGGCACCCCCATAAAATAAGTACAACCGGCCACGCCCAACAGCGTTAGCAAGGTGTCCATATCATCCTGGTCAGCTTCGGCGTGATTGGTGTAACAAACATCGCAGCCCATTGGCAAGCCCAGCAACTTACCGCAAAAATGGTCTTCTAATCCAGCTCGCTGAATTTGTTTGCCATTGAACAGGTATTCCGGCCCAATAAAACCCACCACCGTATTGACCAGCAACGGCTTGAAATGGCGGGCCACCGCATAAGCTCTGGCCTCACAGGTTTGCTGATCCAGGCCATGATGGGCGTTAGCCGAAAGCGCGCTACCCTGTCCGGTTTCAAAATACATCACATTGTCTCCCAGCGTTCCCCGACCTAATTCTAGGGTGGCCTGGTATGCCTCGGTTAGCAGTTTAATATCAACTCCAAAGCTTCGGTTGGCTGCTTCTGTTCCGGCGATAGATTGAAACATCAAATCCAGCGGTGCGCCCTGTTCTAACGCTTTTAGCTGGGTAGTAACGTGAGCCAGTACACAGGACTGAGTTGGAATATCAAACTGTAGACGGAGTTCATCGAGCATCGTCAGAAGTTTAGTGACCGTTCGGGGATTATCACTGACCGGGTTAATCCCGATTACAGCATCACCACTACCATAAAGCAAGCCGTCCAGGGTCGAGGCCAGAATACCCCGCAGATTATCGGTGGGATGATTGGGTTGCAGCCGGGCCGAAAGTCTGCCGGTCAGCCCGATTGTATTGCGAAAACGGGTAACTACCCGGCATAGCCGCGCTACCGTGATTAAATCCTGATTGCGCATAATTTTGGACACGGCGGCCACCATTTCAGGTATCAGACCGGGAGCCAAAGCCGCTAGTTCCGGGCCGGTTCTTTCCTCACTCAAAAGCCAGTTACGAAAATCGCCAACCGTCAAGTGGCTAACTGCTGTAAAAGCCTGCTGGTCGTGCGTATCAAAAATAAGCCGGGTAACTTCGTCTTCCTCATACGGTATCAAAGGCTCTTCCAAAAAGGTCTGAAGTGGGACATCCGCCAGACACATCTGGGCGGCAATACGTTCTTCGGCGTTCTCGGCAGCCAGCCCTGCCAGTTGATCGCCTGACCTTTCAGGAGTAGCTTTAGCCAGCAGGGTTTTAAGGGTATTGAAAACATAGGTTTTAGCGCCGATTGCAATGTGGTACATTCTCCTAAATCTCCTTTGCTGACTACTTTGTTACCAATTTGCCACCAACCGCAAGGTTCTTTCGATCCCATTTACAAAAAACTGACTACATTTTTGTGCAATTCTTATATTGAACAAAAGCTAAAAACCTGATACCTTTTCAGGAAATCACAATAAGTTCTTTTCATTGTAATATGCTCGCTAGTTTTGTAAAGGGCTTGTTGTATCCTGCTTATAGGCTATTTTAATAGCTGCTATAATCCCGTTAAGATTAAACCACTATTTTCCTCCACAATGATGTGTTTGGTAAAATTATAGCTATGAGTTGTTTCCAGGGTGTTATTCAGCTTGGTAGCAGTAGTAAGCGTTTTTGGGCTAATGTTATGGGATTATTAAAGGCTCGCGTCGGTAGAATTGGCTATGCTGACCAAGATGTAACCAACTGGCCCAGCTACCGTCGGGCCAGAGGGGGCATCGGTTTTGTACCGCAGGGGAGAGGTATCTTTCCTTTTCTGACGGTCCGCGAGAATCTGGTTATGGGACTAGAGGCAAATCCGGTCCGCGACGAAAAGGAGGCGTTAGAGGAAATTTATAACCTTTTTCCGGTCTTAAAGAATATGGCAAAGCGAATGGCCGGAACTTTGAGCGGTGGTTAGCAACAACAACTAGCAATCTCACGCGCATTGGTCGGGCAACCCCAGGTATTGTTACTGGACGAACCAACCGAGGGTATTCAACCTTCGATAGTGCTTGAAATCGAGCAAGTTTTGTTGACCTTGCAGGCGCGGGGTAATATGTCTATTTAAGCGTCGTCAACTAAATTGAATTCGTTCATCTTTACCTCACGGTTTTCGGCGGCAGAGCGATAAATCGCCAGAATGATTTCAAGTGGTCGCAAAGCATCCCGACCAGTAACTGCCGGGTCAGTGTTTTCCACTATCGCAGCGACAAAATCGGCGAGCTGGGCGGTATGCAGACTGTGTCCGATGGCAGCAGGATCAGCTGCACCGCCCCCGCCGTTGTTTTCGTTCTTTTGAATCAGTTCTTTTTCAATACCGTAACTACCAACTTCGCCCAGGCTGGCCCGACTGTAGTAAGCTTTCAGGACATCGGCTTCGATCAAAGCAGTGGCATCCTCACCATGAATTTCAAGCTTTTCAGGCAGACCGGGGAAAATCGAGGTACTGCCAATGATAGAGCCAAGCGCCCCATTAGCAAAGCGTAGAACTGCTACTGCCAGGTCTTCCACCTCAATATTATGGGTGCTAGTCTGTACTTCGGCCTTGACCGACTCGACTGGCCCCATCATCCACTGTAGCAAGTCAATGTAGTGAACCCCCTGGTTTATGAGTGCGCCGCCACCATCTAAAGCTCTAGTTCCGCGCCAACTTCCGCTATCATAATACTGCTGGGTGCGATACCATTTGATACTGGCTTCACCCAAGACCAGTCGTCCAAAGTCACCAGCTTCAATTGCCTTTTTAACTTTAAGTATCTCTGGGGCGAAACGGTGCTGACTTATTACCCCCAACTTGACCCCGGCGGTCTCGCAGGCTTGAATCAATTGTAAGGCTGCTTCTACCGTCACATCAATTGGCTTTTCGACCAGCACATGCTTTCCGGCTTTAGCGGCGGCCATTCCGACGGTGGCATGAAACCCGCTTGGTAAAAGGATATTCACCGCATCCAGGCCGGGGTGCGCCAGAAAAGCGGCCTGCTCGGTATAGAAAGGCACGTCGTAGCGTTCACTGATAGTTGTGGCTCGTACTGGGTCAATATCGAAAACTGCGACCAACTCACCCCCTGGCGTGTCCTTAATCGCCTCACAATGAGTGGCGGCGATTACCCCACATCCGATTATACCAAAACCTACCGATTTAGAAGGCATTGATAGCCTCCGAGTTTACATAGTTCAAAATAACTTTAAGGGCAGTGACCGCCTCATGGAATAGTTGCGGGCCGCTAAAGCCACTAAAGCTACCACTGGCACTCAGATGAGGCTCTAGCGAAACAAATCCTTGATAACCTGTATCTGAAAGGGTTTGCAGCAAGCTTTCGACTTCGCCTTCCCCCGCCCCGGCTACTACTACCCGACCATCTTCAAAGAAGGCATCCTTGATGTGAATGTAAGTAATAAATTGTTCCAGTTTAGGATAGGCTTCGCTAAAAGGACGAACATTGCATTGTACAAAATTAGCCGGGTCGAAAGTCATGCGAAAATGGGGCGAGGGGAGCGCCTGGAAAAGGGCCAAGCAGTGGTCGGCGGTATCCCCATAAATTTCCTTTTCATTTTCGTGCAACAAGATGACATCATGTTTTTCGGCTAACTTCACAAATTCCCCTAAACGCCGAATAACTTCAGGTCGGTACTTGGCAAAAGCTTCTTCCCCATGAACCTCAATTTCAGCCAGAGGTATGAAAAAAGAGAACATGCGAATATAGGGAGTATGAAGCCGATGGGCAATTTCGATGACCCGTTCCAGCCTTTGCAGTTCAGGTTCAAACGGGTCGGTAATTTTTATCTTACCAATCGGTGAACCAATCGCCGAAACTTTAATGCTATGGCTTATCAGAGCCTGTTCAATCCGGGCCAGGTCAGCCTCGTCAAAATCGGCTACGTTTTTACCCCAGGCCCCGCGTATTTCTACAAAATGGATGCCTTCTTTTTCCAGGATTTCTAACTGGGTATCGAAATCTTTGGCAATTTCATCGCCGAAGGCGCTCAATATAAATTTCACCTGAGAAGCCCCGCGTAGGTGCTTACTATTATCAGTTACCATTGCTTTGAAGGTCTCCTGTAATTCTTTATTCTTACCAAGCTTTACTATTTAGCTTTACTCTTTTAGGACTTTCGCTTGCAAATAACCTCGACCCTGGAAAAGTTATATTTGAAAAATTTACGCCATAAATTTTTCAAATATAACCAAACTCAGTTTTGGGGTTTAGCAAGCTTACCTTAAAATTAGCAAAATCACCTCAAGCGAAAGTGCTACCTCAATATACACGTTCAGAAAAAACCAATCAGATTGAGTCAAGCTACCCAGGGCCTGGTTAAAGCGCCAAAGATAGCTTGACTCAAAGCTTACTCTGAAACTACTTAATAAAACCGCTTGTTTTCAGAGTTTGGATGGCCGACTTTTCGTAATCGGCAAACCCTACCCCGTTGAGGCCATCCACGTAAGTTTTCCAGCTCGCGTCGTTGAGCGGTTTCTGTCCGAGGATAAACTGAACCAAATTCTCACTGACATAACGGTTGATGTCAGCACTATTGGCAGCAGGTTGGATAAGTTGGGCCGCGGTAGCGTCAACATAAGCCGTGGCGGTGGTGCCTTTGTAAACCTGGAGCGGGTCAATTGTACGACCATTCCCGGTCTGGAAAGCCGCGTACCGGGCATTCAACTCCTGGTCAGTCCCAGAGTAAGCCAGCCACTTCATTTGCAAAATAGGCTGCTGTTCTTTGGAGTTGTAGACTACTTTCGCATCTATGCCTTCGACTGAAATGCCGCCGCTGGCATCCTTCTTGTAGTTGACTCCTTCTTTGCCAAAGCCCAGCAAATAGTAACCTTCGCCGCTGTTAGCCCATTCCAGCAATTTAGCAATCGCCGGGCCTTTGCCAGCATCCATCGCCTTTTTGGAAACTATCAGATTTAGGCCGGTGGCGCTGAAAGTGCTGACGGCGTTTTTCCCATCCGGGCCTTTGGGCGGCGCAATCAAGACCAGACTGCCTTTGGGGTTGTTGGTGTCAAAATCCTTATAATTGGCCTTGCAGGACAGCGCACAGAAATCTTCGACAAACATCCCGTATTTGCCCTGCTTCCAACGGGCGCGGAAATCGTCTAACTTCAGGGTCGGCCAATCCGGGTCAAGCACTTTGGTCTGATTCATCTGTTGGAAGGCCTGAACCGCTTTCTGGTAGTTAGGGTTTTTGTAGCTCGCCCCAAACTTGGACATATCGCTGAAATCCCAAGCTCCCGGCAAACCAAAAGCTCCAAAAATAGGATCGAAATAAACCCCCATGCCCCCCGGCGAACCATCCAGGAATCCACCAAAGCCGTAAGTGTCATTTTTACCGTTACCATCCGGGTCTTTCTCAGTGAAAGCTTTGGCTACTGCCATAAATTCGTCCAGGGTGGTCGGAGCTTTCAAGCTCAGTTTGTCTAGCCAATCCTGCCGGATAAAGAGACCATAACGGCGATAAAGTTGGCCTTTGGCTGGCTCCTGCAAACCATAAACTTTACCGTTGTAGGTGTCCAGATTTTTAAGGCTCTCATCGCTGTAGCGCAACTTGGTGCGCTCCGGCATCATGGGCAGCAACTTGGCGGTTTCGCCTAGCAAGCCTTGCTCGGCGAATTTGAACAAAAGCGCCCGATTACGGTTTTGCAGCTCGAAAACATCGGGAAGATCGTTGGAAGCGGCCAGGGCGCTGACTTTGGTATCGCCATCTGCGCCTTGCGGTATCATAGTGAATTTGAGGTTAATCCCCAGCTTCTCCTTGATAGTCTTGTAGACTTCCCAATCGGCGGGCGGGGCAGCACCTTCCGGGGCGCTGGCATACATCCACACATTCAGGTCAACCGCCGGGCCACTAGCATTGGGCTGGCTGGTAGCAGCCTGACCAGCCACGGTAGTGCCGGAACTGGCGGCGGTAGTAGCCGAAGTGGTGGTAGCGGTGCTGTCACCACAGGCAGCTAACAATAGGGCCAGCATCAGGCCTGCCACCAGCAAGCCCGTCCATCCTTTTTTCAGGTTAAACATTTTAAACATCCTCCTTGCGCTGCAACCTTGCAGCCTTGTTTTAACACTCATGGTACTCAATAAACCAGAATCGCTGTCCAAACCAAAATAACCCAGATAGTTGCTATTCTTTGACCCCACCTAACAAAACCCCTTTGGTAAAGTGGCTCTGAATCCAGGGATATACTACCAGCATCGGCAACATCGCCAGGATAACTGCCGCCATCTTTAACGATTCTTGAGAAACGGCGCTCGCCGCGTTTGATTCCACATATTCGCTCATGCCGCTGGAACTCAAGATTTCGCGCAAGATGACCGGCAGCGGCATCATGACCTTATCGTTGAAGTAGAGCAGCGGTAAAAAGAATTCGTTCCAATGAGTAACCCCATAAAACATTCCAATCGTTAAAAGGATTGGTTTTGAAAGCGGGATAATAATGTGCCATAACACCTGAAAATCGTTAGCTCCATCAATCCGGGCGGCCTCTTCCAGGCTTTCCGGCAGGTTCTGAAAGAAAGCTTTCATAATAAACAGGTTGTAGACGCTGATAGCCCCCGGCAAGATTACCGCCAGGTAGTTATTAATCAGGCCCAGGTTTTTAACCAACAAGTAAGTTGGAATCAAACCGGCGTTGAAAAGATAGGTGAAAAGGACAAAAGTCATGATTATCCGGCGGGCGGGCAGCTTTTTGTAGGCCAGGGGGTAGGCCGTCAGAACGGTTAGCACCATGTTGATAGTGAGACCCAGCAAGGTTATAAACAGACTGTTAAGCGTGGCCTGCATGAAAGTAGCCTCGCCTAGTAACTGGGTATAAGCCTCGAAAGACCAGTTCCAGGGTGGCAGAAACAGAGTTGACCCGTCCTTATAGCCCAAAGGGGTAAAGGATATCATCAGAACGTACCAAAGCGGGATAAAGACTATCAGGAAAATTATTATCAGCAAAACGCCCACCGAACGGTCAAATACCTGGTCAGCGACGGATTTAAGGGGTCGGGTGCGGCTAACCTGTCGAAACTTCAAGGCTTTTAACACTGAAAACCTCCTATTTAATACAGACCCGAACCGGTAATCCGGTGGGCCACCCGATTGGCTACCACAATCAGTAAAAGGCCAATTACCCCTTTAAAGAGACCAACCGCCGTTGCTAGGCTGAGTTGGAAATTGATAATGCCTTGCCGGTAGACCCAGGTATCAATCACATCGGACACGCTGTAGACCGGTAAGGAATAGGTTACAAAAATCTGATTAAACCCGGCATCCAGGATCGCGCCCAGGCGCAGCAGCGTCACCAATACGATGACCGAGGTCAGGCTGGGTAGCGAGATATGCCAGATGCGGCGTAACCGACTAGCTCCATCTACGGCGGCGGCTTCAAAAAGGGTTGGGTCAATTGCTATCAGGGCCGCCAGATATAAAATAGCGCTCCAGCCCATTTCCTTCCAGATGTCGGAACTGACCAGCACGGCTTGAAAGACCTGGGGGGTGGTGAGAAAGGCCACCCGCTCCCCGCCTCCGGCACTAATCACGTTATTTACCAGGCCATCGCCCGGCGAAAGCAGAGCCAACAAGACTCCGAACATTACGACCCAGGAAAGAAAGTGGGGCAGGTAGGTTACAGTTTGAACAACTTTACCCAGGCGTTTATAGGCAGTTTCGTAGAGGGCCAGGGCCAGGATAATAGCTGGCGGAATCCCGAATAGCAGTTTTGCCAGGCTGATAATCAGGGTATTGGTTAAAATCTGGGTGAAGTAGTAGGAATTGAAGAAATCTTGAAAGTACTTGAAGCCCACAAACGGGCTACCTTCAACCCCCGCCAATGGTTTGAAGTCCTTGAAAGCAATCTGGGCGAAATAAAGTGGGCCATAACGAAAGACCAGAAAATAAATCATACCGGGCAAGAGCATCAAGTAGAGGTAGCGATACCGCCAGAAAGCTTTTCCAAAGCGGTTTTTGTTGAGAGAGATAGAATTAGCTCTAAGTTCGTCGGTAAGGGGGTTTTCCACCGGGCTACTTTGCCTTAAAATTGACATGGCTAAATCTTCCTACAAGTTTTCTATCAAGCTTTTCTTTGTAACTATTCCGCCCGCCTTGAATTTGTCATTCCTCGCTGTGCGAAGGATAAAGATTCTTCGCTCCGCTCAGAATGACAGGGGGTGCATAGTTACATTTCTATCAAGCTAACCAATAAATTTTGTTGACCTGATTTTACCCTAAAAATTAAGACCAAACTTAGGATTTGCCAGCTAAATAGGCTCCACAAGATTGGCGAATAATTAAATTAGAACTCAGGGTTACGCTTTGAGCATAAGCGGGCTTACCATTTTTAATCCATTTAATTAGAAGCTGGGTAGCTACTCTACCGGCCTCTACAATGGGCATTGACATAGTGGTAAGGGCCGGATAAGTATAGGCCAGATGCGGCGAGTCGCCTACCCCCACTATCGCCATTTCGCGGGGCGGGGATAATCCGGCCTCATGTAAGGCTTTCAAGGCCCCGACTGCCATAGTATCGTTTGCCACAAAAATAGCATTAGGCCGCTCGCTGTTGACAGTGTTCTGCTGCAAAATTTGTTGAACGGCCCTATAGCCAGCTTCATAAGTATAGAGACAAGGAATAATCCAATCTTCTCTAATCGGCAAGTCACTTTCGACCATTGCTTGCCGCCAACCCCGGTGGCGTTCGGCGGCGCTGCGCCAGATTGGTTGGCTGTGGAGCGGCCCAGCAATGGTCGCAATACGGCTATATCCAAGCTGGATAAGGTGGTGGGTGGCAGTTAGTCCTGCTCCAAAATCATCCATTAGCACCTGATTTATTTCGCTGTCTCTTAACTCCCGATTAATCACTACAAAGGGAATATTATCGGTTTTTAGAGATAAGAAATTGTTAGTAGGATAATAGCGAGAACGGGACATAAAGATGAAACCATCTACCTGTTTTGAGCGAAACGTTTCGATAGCTTGAGCTTCACCTTCGGCATGTAAAGCATTAGCCAGCAAAAGTTGGTAGCCTTCCGCTACTAAAATTTCTTCCACCCCTACTGCTACCTCGTTAAAAAGTGGATTTAGCACGTCGGTTATAACTAATCCAATGGTAGTAGTAGTTCGCTTAACCATGCTCTGGGCAATCGCATTTGGCCTGTATCCCAGTTCTTTAACCGCAATAAGCACCTTTTGACGGGTGGCAGGCCCTACATGCTGGTTATGACCGTTAATAACACTGGAAACAGTGCTAATAGCCACTCCAGCTTTTTTAGCCACATCTTTAATTGTGATGGTCTCACGTGTCATGGTCGGGTATATCTTAATATGGAAAAATTTAGCGAAACGTTTCGCTAATAGTAACAGTTGGCTCAAAATTTGTCAATACGTTAAAAAGTGAGTTTTCGTCCCTCAGCGCGAGAATTTATCCCAACTATCGCGTAGCAAGAGTGAGCTTAATCATGCGGTAAAATAAGCCATTGTACTTAGCTGGCGCAGTATAAGTATATAGTAACAATTCCGTCCGCCCCAGTTGACGAAGCTGGTAAACTAACTTTATGAGCTTTAAAGAAAAATTAACTCAACTTGAAGCTGAAAGACAAACTGACTGGGAGCAAATGGCTACCCAAACCGCTTTAAGTATTCAGTTATGCATACTTCCCGGTAAAAGGTAAATTATGTCAAAAAATTGGAAGCTCGATTCCGAGCGTTTATTCGACCCCAACCCGTCCCAGCGCCAGTTAGCAGGACAGTTGTACTCCGAGGTAAAAGATTTAGCGCTGGTTTGCCCTCATGGTCATGTCTCACCAGATTTGTTGGCGAATCCAAAAGCCGTATTCGGCTCGCCTACCGAACTGTTTTTTATCCCGGACCATTATATTTTTCGGATGCTCTACAGTCAGGGTATCTCAATGGAAAGTATGGGCATACCCCCGCAGGACGGTTCTTCGGGCCAACCGGATCATCGACAGATCTGGCAGCTTTTCGCCGAACATTTCTACCTTTTTCGGGGTACTCCTACCGGCCTATGGCTGGCCGATGAGTTAGTTAAAGTCTTCGGAGTTGACCAGAAGCTGGACGGGGACAGTGCTGGTGAAATTTATGATCATCTTGAAAGGCAACTGGCAAAACCGGAGTTTAAGCCTCGCGCTCTTTTTAAACAGTTCAATATCGAAGTATTATGTACAACTGATGCTCCCTGGGATACCCTGCAAGATCACCGCACTTTGCACGAAGAAGGGTATACCAATATCAGACCCACTTTCAGGCCGGATGGGGTAGTGAACCTTGAAATTCCTAACTGGCGTGAAAATATGGATAAACTGGCGGCAACTTCTGCCACTGACATTTCCGATTATTCTACTTTCATAAGGGTATTAGAGGAACGCCGCGCTTTTTTCAAGCGCAACCGAGCAACCTCTACCGACCAGGCTGGATTGAGCGCCCATACCGAGCGGCTTTCGGAGCGCGAAGCCGGGGAAATCTTTGAGCGGGCGCTGCGCGGGCAGCTTCATTCCGATGATGCCGCTCGCTTTACCGCCCATATGTGGTTTGAAATGGCGCGGATGAGTACCGAAGACGGCCTGGTAATGCAAATGCACGTCGGTAGTTATCGAAACTATAACCAGACCGTTTTTGACCGTTACGGGTTCGATAAAGGAGCCGATATACCTCTGCAAACTGAATGGACTCGCAATTTACAGCCGCTACTTAATAGTTACGGCAACGACCCCCGTCTAAGATTACTTCTATTCGGCCTGGATGAAAGTAATTACAGCCGGGAACTGGCTCCCCTTGCTGGTCATTATCCCGCCCTGCGACTTGGCCCGCCCTGGTGGTTTTTTGACAGCGTTAACGGCATGAACCGCTATCTGGACGCGGTAATCGAAACTGCCGGGTTATATAATACCGCCGGGTTTAACGATGATACCAGGGCTTTTGTGTCTATTCCGGCCCGGCATGATGTTTGGCGGCGCGTAACCTGTAACTGGTTGGCAGGGCAAGTGATAAGGGGGTTGATAGACGAGGATGATGCCAGAGAAATGGCGTACTCTATGGCCTACCAACTGGCTAAAGAGGCTTATAACTTGAAGTAAGTTAAGACTTTACTTCTTCCTCACTCGAATGCCGCGCTCCTGGCCCATCTTCGTAGCGGACATCTCGCGCTTGAATTTCTTTATGGCAATAATTACAACTTACTAAAGGTGCAATCTGGTGTCCGCAAGGTTTATGGAAAAGCAAAAGCGGTGGCCCTTCTTCTCCGGCGGTCCATTTATCACCCCAGCGCATTAAAGCCAGTAACACTGGATACAACTCTAAACCTTTTTCGGTTAGTCGGTACTCAAACCTCTTAGAATGTGCGGTTATTGCTATTCCTGACGAGATATGGGGGGAACGACCCAAAGCTTTTGTTACTCTCAAAGCAGGCCAAAGTGTAACCGAAGCCGAGCTAATCGAGTTCTGCCGAGAGCGACTGGCCCACTACAAGTGTCCAGTCGCAGTAAGCTTTGGGGAAATGTCCAAAACTGCCACCGGCAAAATTCAGAAGTTTGTCCTGCGGGAGCAAGAGTGGGGTGGACGTGCTAAACGAGTTAATTAAATCTACTCAGTAGGATGCAAAATTGCTGGTATAACACCTGGAAAGCGGATTGCAACAGCTGAAGAAGTCGCCGAAGCTGTTATTTTTTGATGAGAAACGGCTCGGTGACAGGTGAAATTATCCACGTAGATGGCGGCGCTAGACTGATTTAAACCAAAATTTTTTCAAGTGGTGAAGTCGACAACAGCATTTTGAACTCTGCCCGAAGTTGTGGTAAGCTGACCTGGCGACTGGATAAACATCAATTTTCTTCAACAGAAAAATGGAAAAACTGGATTTCAAGCAAGGGCGCAAGGTATATCTAATCGGGTTGACCGGCAACATCGCCTGTGGCAAAAGCGCGGTGTCCGAGATACTTCGGCAACACGGCGCATTTACCATTGATGCCGATAAAGTGGTACATAGTCTTATGCAACCGGGCGGTACGATTTACGGTCCGGTGGTCGAGGCCTTTGGTACGGAAATTTTGGGGGAAGCTCCAACTTCTGAAGCGCCCGCGATTGACCGCCGCAAGCTGGGAGAGATTGTCTTTGCTGACCCGGTGCAATTGCGCCGTCTGGAAGAAATCAGCCATCCTAGAGTACGAGTCGAAATTCTTCGGCTGATAAGTGAGGCCACCGCCCCGGTTATTGTGCTGGATGCCATCAAACTGTTGGAGAATGGCCTTGACCAGGCCACCGATAGCGTCTGGGTGGTCACTTGCCCGCCCGAAATCCAACTGGCCCGGCTGATGCACCGCAATAATTTTAGCCTGGAAGAAGCGCATCTGCGGATGCAGGCCCAGCCCCCCCAGGCCGAGAAAATCGCCCGTGCCAATGTGGTAATAGATAATGGCGGCGATTTGTCAGAGACTGTCCGGCAAGTAGAGCAGGCCTGGCGACAAATCCAGCTACCACGATAAATTAACCCACCTGCCCGGTAATTACAAACCTATACTAACCCCAATTTTGAAAAAAGGCCCGGCATAGAGTATAATCCGGCAGAAGTTTAGCTCAAACCACTTTAGCACAATTCAATGCCGTAAGGATTTTGTTTTGCCGACCAACCCAACCAGGATTAGTAGCCCAAAGCTCGAACCAGAAACCGCTCGACTGCGGGTATCTGTGATTATCCCGTGTCATAACGAGCAAAAACACATCGGCGAATGTTTCGATAGCCTTTTGGCGCAAACTATGCCCGCCGACCAATTCGAGTTAATCGTGGTGGACGATGGCTCGACTGACCGTACGGTGGAAATAGTGCAGGGATATGTCGCTAGAAATCCGGGGCGGATGCGGTTTTTCCAGCAGCAACACGGTGGCCCGGCTCTGGCCCGCAACTTTGGGGCAAGTCAGGCTGCCGGGCAAGTTTTCGCTTTTCTGGATGCGGATATGACCTTTGCGCCCGATTTTCTGGAAAAGCTGGTTTCACCGGTCGAAAGCGGAACGGTCCTCGGCACTTTTACCCTGGATGAATTTGTGGCAAATCAGGCTAATCTTTGGAGTCGTAGCTGGAACGTCTGTTACTATCTGCCCCGACATCGGCGCATCCCCGAAAACTTGCAGGAAACCGAAGGGACGGTTTTCCGGGCGATAGGCCGGGAAGCTTTCTGGCAAGTCGGCGGCTTCGACAGCACCGGCTATCACGATGACCATACGATTGCCAAAAAGCTGGGTCGAACTGCCCGCCGGGTCGAGGGTGCGATTTGCTACCACTATAATCCCGGTTCGGCCCGCGAGGTCTTTGCCTCGGCCCACTGGATTGGCAAAAGCCAGCAACACCCTCATAACCTGAAAGAGTGGTTGCGCCGGACTCCGCCGGGTTCGCTAAAACGGGGAATTGCCCGCGCTATCCAGGAAAAAGAGCCGTTTTACATCATCTTTGACCAGGTTTACAGCTTTGGTATTCTGACGGCCCTGTTCCAACGCTACCTTCTAAAGGGCGGTCACGCCCGGTAGCATATAACTTGTAGATTGCAGATTTGGCGACTAATCTAAAGCTCGAAAGCAGTCCCCATAATATCCGCCCAGCATTTTTAACTCGCTGGCAATCGCTACGTCCGCATTTGGTGGCGCTGGCTTTCTATAGTCTCCTGACTCTTTTTTTCGCATGGCCGGTTATCACTAATCTGACCGTTGGCACTCCTGGTAATTTCCCGGTAGACCGCAACCAGAATCTTTGGAATTTTTGGTGGTTCAAACGCTCGCTCCTCGAAACTCAAACCAATCCCTATAATACCGATTTTCTCTTTTTCCCCTATGGCGCGAAGCTATATTTGCACACTTTCAGCCCCTATAATTTGATACTCGGCTTACCGCTCCAACTGATTTTTGGGCTTATCCCGACCTATGGCTTTATTGAATTGCTGACCTTTCCGCTCGGCGGCTACGGGGCGTATTTACTGGCGCGTTATTTGAGCAAGAGCGAATGGGGCGGATTGTTGGCGGGGCTGGTCTGGAGTTTTGGCCCATATCATTATGTCGAATTGCGCCAGGAGCAGCTTAATTTACTTTCGCTGCAATGGATACCATTTTTTATTCTGTTCATCTTCAAGCTGGAAAAAGCTCAGACCCGCCGCGAGATACTTACTAACGGCCTGGCGGCAGCTTTTTTCTACTTCCTAACTATAATGGTAGATTACTATTACGCCATCTATCTAATAATGTTCGCCGGGCTTTACTGGCTCTGGCGATTGGGATCAGAGATCGAAGGTCGAAAATCGAAAATCGAAAATCGAAGGTCGAGGGCCGGGAATCAGGAGTTAGGGGAAAGACTGGAAACGGAAGACAGAAGGCGGAAGACGGAGAAAACTGACCTATTATCTGGTTTTCGATTTTCGATTTTCGATTTTCGATTGAGGAAATCAGCACTATTCCTAAAGCTTGTTGGGGCGATAGCCCTCGGCATGTTGCCCTACACTCCGGTGTTGTGGGCCACGATTCGGGAAACCGGCAATCCGCGCTATGTGCCACTGGATAATACTTCCACCGACCAGATTCACAGTACCGACTTGCTCAAGCTCTTTTTGCCCCCGGCCCATCATCCCTGGTGGGGCGATAAAGCCGATTTCTGGAAAGGCTGGGTCGGCGAGGCGAGTGGTGGGCAACTGCTAAATAACTGGGGTTCGGTGCTGGGCTACATCGCCGTGATGCTGGCGGTATATGCCCTGTTCAAAGTATCCGGCTTATGGTTCTGGGTATTTAACGGGCTGTTCTGGCTGATTATCTCGTTTGGGCCGACTTTGCGCTTTAACGGCGAAAGCACCGGGCTGGCAATGCCTTATCGCCTGCTTATCAAACTGCCCTTTATTGGGATTGGGCGTTTCCCGGAGCGGTTCATCTTGATAACCCAGCTTTCGATTGGCATTTTGGCAGCTTACGGACTGGCAGCTTGGCTGCGAAGATTACCGGAACGCACTCACCTGGGCCAAAGCGCCTTGAAATTACCGACCCGCTTTCTAGTAGGTAGCCTAATATTAATCCTCTTTTTTATTGAAAGCTGGCCCGGTATCTTACCGCCGCCCAAGCCCCTGGTAGCACCGCCCTTTACCGCCGTAATTGCCGCCAGAAACGCCGAGGCGGTTGTCCCGGCGGGCCGGGCTATCTTCGAGTTGCCCGTTACCAAACATAGTAACCCCGATAGTCCGCGCATGTTCTACCAGATATATCATCAACGCCCTATCACTGGCGGCTATATCAGCCGGGATTTGATAGACCCCCACCGTACCGCCAACGATTATATTCTTTACGACTGGCTCGAACCGCGCTCCCTGAATAATGATATTGTGCCGCCCAAAACCCAACGCGATCAACTTGGGCTGCTGGATTATGCCGGAATGGGCTACGTAGTGGTTTATCCGGCAGAAATAACCCGTCAGAGTGACCGGGAACGCTTTCAGGCTCTGCTAAACCTGACATTTGGTGGGTCGCCCACTGGTGGGTCGCCCACTGGTGGGTCGCCCACTGGTGGGTCGCCCACTGGTGGGTCGCCCACGACTAAGGCTCTACCTTTTTTTCAGGACGACACGGCTCAGGTCTATCTCGTGCCACCTAGCCCGCTGCAAAATCCGGTTATGGTGCTGGGACAGGGTTGGGATGGGCCTGAGCCAGTGAGCGGGGGTGGGGTGCAACGCTGGATTTTCCAAAGTGCCACCGAAGCACGGCTGAACATTGCGGTTGGGCCGCAGACCCCCCGCCCAACCAGCTACAATCTGGAAATCAAAGCCGTGTCGCCGGACAAGCCGCGCCGTCTGCAAATTCTACTCAATGGACAGCTAGTAGGTGATACCAGGGTCGGGGGAATTTCAATTATTCGGTTGGAGAATCTCAAGCTGGAAACCGGGGATAATATTGTAGCCCTACGGCCCGACCCCGCCGATGGTTTTTACGTTGCTCCCAACGACAGTCGCAAACTACGCATCGGGGTGCTTTCTATCAAATTAATTTAGCATAACCAGGAATTTCGCTGGCAAATCGCCTTCACCCCGCAAAAGTTATATTTGAAAAATTTACAGCGTAAATTTTTCAAATATAACCAAAGCTGGTTTTGAGGTTTAGCCTCATTATCCTCAAATCAGCAAATCATTCCAAGCAAAAGACCTATTAATTTAACCAGGTAGTTGAGCTTTGCCAATTAAAGAACCGGCCAGGCTAATCAAATCCTGGATGTTGAAGGGCTTGGCGATAGTGTGAACCACATTTAGGGCCGCGATTCGTTCCGGGTTAAGCTGGTCGCCCCAACCCGTCACCAGCACTATCGGCAAAGCTGGATAATTTTGGGTAATTTGTTCCGCCAGCTCCCAGCCGCTCATTTCGGGCATCCCCAAATCGCTGAATACCAGGTCGTAAGGGCAAATGGCGCGGTCAGGCAAATGAGACGATTGCGAAAGCAAATCCAGGGCTTCCAGGCCGCTTCCGGCAGCATCCACACTAAAGCCCGCCAGCGAAAGCGCCCGACGCAAAATATTCCGCAGATTATTTTCATCATCTACAATCAGGATATAGCCTTTATAGGGTGAAACAGGCTGGGTTTTAAGATTTTCGGAAGTTTTCGGCAAGCTAACCAGAGTGTCGGTTAGGGCCGAAGCTGCCGGGAGCTTGATGGTAAATTGAGTGCCATGCCCTGGAAAGGACGCGACCAATATTTCACCGCCCAATCGGGTAATAATATTGCGGGCAATCGAAAGGCCCAGGCCAGTACCGCCGCTACCTTTGGTTGTATATAATGGCTCGAAGATATGGCGGCGCACTTCAGTAGGTATCCCTTTGCCGCTATCCCAGACTTCCAGGCATACCGTCTGACCGGCTTTTTCCAGCCAGGTCTTAAAGCCGATTTGCCCACCCAGGGGTAACATGGCATCAATCGCATTGTTAAAGAGGTTAATCAAGACCTCGCGCAATTCGGCGGCATTACCGCGTACCGCCGGGACTTGATGCAAGTCGCGCTCAACTTGAATTTGCATCCCCTTCTGTTGGGCCTCATCCCGCCAGCGCGGGCGGTTCAACTCAATCGTGCTTTGAACTACCTCATTGAGGTCAATCAAATCGAGCTGCTGGGGCATCCGTTGGGCGGTAAACTCCTGAATCCGGCGCACCGTATCCGCCCCATCAAGCGCCGATTGCTCGATAATCTGAACGGTTTGCAGCACATTTTTATCTTTGGTTTCGGCTTTGAGCAATTGGGCGTGGCCCAGAACATTTGCCAGCATATTATTCAGGTCGTGGGCCACCCCCCCGGCAATCTGTCCAATCATCCGCAACCGCTCGCTTTCGAGGCTGCGCTTGCGCGAGGTGACATCCCGCCCGATGCCCTGAATGCTGACAATTAGATTTTGCTCCCAAAGTGAGGCCAGACTAAATTCGAGATTGACTAAAGCTCCGGCTTTGGAAATCGCCAAAAATTCGTGAAAGCGGTTTGTTACCCCCCCGCCATCGGCTTTGGACCAGGCGGCTTTTAAATCTCCTAGAACCTGGTTCAAGGCCACCTGTCCATCGGCAGCTAAAAAATGTTCTAGCGGTTTACCAGTCATTTCTGCTGGGGTATAGCCCAGAATAGTCTGCGCCCCTTCATTGACGTAGGTCAGCAGTCCAACACTATCCATACTGATAATA
>JBBRSG010000089.1:0-25120 GCA_038245615.1 Chloroflexia bacterium
TCTCAAGCAAATTAACCAGCACCATAAATTGCTGGCGCAAAGCCTCGTCTTTGATTTGAGAAGGGTCAAAGTGTTCTAGCATTGCAACATTATAACGGCTAATCTATTTTTAGAAAAGCCCCGACTTATTGAAACGATACCTTTAAACTGTGGTATAATTCAAATCCGGCCCTGGTTATAAGGGGGTTGCACAGCCGAATATAACTAAATAGGTAAATTGGTCAGTTTTGCTCTTCAGTGATGAAGAGGGAGCAAAAACAATGGCAGTTAGAACCGTCGGGTTGTCGGGAGTAGCGAGGCAAGCTACCGGGTATGACAGAGCGCAAATAAAATATGTCCAGAACGGTCAGGTCTGGACGGCTATTAAGTTATCCCCCGAAGAATTTGACGAGAGCCATCGTAAAGCTTTGCTCACCGCCCATTTTACCCCTTCCCGTGAACTGGTTTTTAGCACTCCCGGTTGGCGAAGTTGCTGGCTTGGCGCAGGCGAAGAAAAAGTCGTTTATTTAGTGATTGATGTCCAAGACCGGGCTTTTGCCCTGGAGGTACTGGCGAAAGGTACTTACCTGGCGGGTCGGCTGGCGGAGGGCCATTATTTCGCTGATATGCAATTGCCGCTCCTCACGAATGTGCGCTGGGATGACCGCTCGCTTTTTGGACATATCTTTAGCGGTGAGGTCAAGGCCCGCGAATTTATCTATGGCGACACTCTCTCCGGGCCAGGACTACGAAATCCCGCTATCCGCACGATTGCCTTTGGTTTCGGTCTGTTGGGTCGCTTGAGCAAAAGTTGGGCTGCTTTCGTGGTTGCGCCCCGCTATTTGACCATTCGCAAGATTTATCGGGATGCCCACGAAGCCAATGTAATGCTTGAGATTCTGCCGCTCCATAACCCCGAAAAGAAAAGCCATTACTTGCTGCCGATTCCCTGGCTGGAAGAAGATGGCAAACTCCGCTTTCGCTTTTTTCGCCTCACTCCCATAGATGTTCGGGCGCGATAATCGGGAACTATAATTTTGAGTTTTGAGTTTTGAATTTTGAATTTCAAAATCATAAATCCAAAATCGCAGCCTCACCCTCAAAACGGGTAAATCCTAAATGGCTCGACCCGACCCTGATTGGGCTAGGGTTAATTTGTTTTGTTCTCTTTTTAATCGCCGACTTTCTAAAGCAATTTGGGGGCGGAATCTGGCTGGCAATAGCTCTGGGGTTGCTGGCAATCGGTGTCACCGCCCGTTTATATGTTACCTACCAACCTAAAAGAACTGCTATAACCGGGCTGGTGGTGCGCTACTGGCCCTTACTGCTACTAGCGACAGCTTTGCTGGTCGGCGGCGGTTCGCGCTATCAGGCTCTCAACAATAGGGTTGCAGATAATCCTGCTACTTTTGCTATTACCACCGAAGCTCTAAATACCCTGCGCCAGAACAATTGGCAGCCCAGGAGCTTTGAGCAACCGCCGCTCTATCTTTTCTTTAGCGCCGGAGTCGGCGAACTGGTTTTTTTGCAACAGGCCACCGCCCGCCAGCTCAATAGCCTGGACGAACTCAGTCCGGCCCGGTTGGTTGAGCCACTGAGATGGGCCAATCTGTTGCTGGGGCTGGTTTCTATCGGGCTGGTATACAACCTGGCCTCGCGGCTTTTCGGGCGGAATGAAGCGATGGTGGCGGCTTTGCTCCTGGCGACTAGCTGGCTGGCATATCAGGCGACCCCGGCCCTGCTGCCTTTTACCCTGGGCGCAACCCTGGCCCTCGGAAGTTTTTACTTCATTGTTCGGGGTCAACGCGGCTGGGATTTTTGGTGGGCCGGGCTTTTGGCAGGGCTGGCAAGCGCGACGGTTTACGGCGCGGTATTGCTACTTATCCCACTCACGCTTACGGTCTTTCGCTCCAAAGGGGTAACACGGCGCTTTCTGGTTTGGGGATTAGGCGGGGCGGGCTGGTTTTTGGGTTGGACGTTGGCGGCATCTGGCTCGATTTTGAGCTTTAATCGCTTTATGGCAGGTCTATCGGCGATTGGCAAAGCTGGCCCGGACGCAGGCGGGTTTTATTTAAAAGAAGCTTTACGACAGGATGTCGGGTTGGTCATTGCTTTTGGGGTAGCCGTGGCGCTGGCCTTCGGAGTACGCGGCCCAAAAGCTCTAAATCTGTGGTTAATCCTGCTTTTCCCCATCCTTTATTTTGGGATAATAACTCTAGTTGGCCCGAACCAGCTAGAGCGTCTGGCCTTAGTCGCCCCGTTTATGGCGATAGTCGCGGCCTATCCGGTTGGGCTGGCGGCGGACTGGATACAGCGCACCCTCGATGCTCACGATGACCGCCACAAGTGGGCCGGGGCGGCCCTGAGTCTAGGTCTGGCAGTTTTTATCACCTTGCTATCGGTTTTGGCCCGCCGCTTATTTCCGTAACAACCACAAAATCAGAAATACGGCTCGATTTCGCTGATAAAGCAGTTTTCTTCGTCCGGGGCGAACCGCAACTCGAATAATTCGAGGGCGTGGCGGGCGCTATAGCTGGTTTTACTTTTTTGTAAGTCCATAAAACCCTGGCGCGGCATCCGGGCCGAAAGTAAAGCACTTTGATAGGGTAAACTACCATCAAAAAGCTCATCGAAGGGGTCGGCATCGCGCTGGAATACCGCGATTTTCTGGCGCTCTTTAGAGAGGGTTTTCAGGCGACGGGCTTCGGCTTCTTGCTGCTTCTTTTCGGCTTGCTGGCGGGCTTTACGGTCTTTGGGACTTTCTTCGGGCGGAAGGGTGGTTGGGTCGAGCCGCTGCAAACTGCGGTCTTTCTTGACTTCCACGAACTCGCCAATCACCGTCAGCCCCTTACAGGTTTCGGCTTCCATTCGATAAAGGTTCAATTCAATCACCTGGACGAAGGGCAACCGCTCGAAGCTAGTGACAATATAGGCCGCTGCTTTAGAACACAGCAAATCCTCATACTCGCGGTAGAACACCGTCCGGCCTCGTTTGGTGCGCGACGCTCCTATCTCCGGTGCGGAGATAGGCACACGGGCCTTAATCCGCAGAGTAAAAGTAGGTCGATCATATTCAAAGAAAACAATAGGCTCGTCACACAATTCCAGCATCAGCATATCAATCAGGGCTTGCTGTTCGTTGCGCTTGAGCAAGCTGCGACGGGTCGCTTCGGCCTTTTCGAGAATTTCCAGCTTTATGCCTTCCATTGACTGCTGGTCAATCACCGGCAACAAGGGATACTGGATAAATAGCTCCAGCCGTCCATTTGCCCCAGTAAACCCCAGCGACTCAATCAGGCGCTTTCGCATATGATAGCCGTCTTCGACGAAATAATAGGGCAGTTGGTGGGTTTGCTCGGTTCGCGCCCCTTCCCGGAAAACCAGCGCCCGCTCGCCGAAGTCTATAAAAAAAGCATCCTCTTTAAATTTGGTGGTAAAAAGGCCACTCTGTTCGGCCCGGCGGAGCGGCATCCGCCCGTGTACGATATATCTGCGGAAATTAGACACCCTGAAAAATCGCCTTTCTAAAACCGGGCTGCGCCATGCACCACAACCGGCATTCCAATTTCGGCAAAATCATAGACCGCTTTCCAGTCCCCGGTACGGACACAACCGTGTGATATAGTTCCGAGGCGGCTATCTACGACTTTACCGGTTTCATCCAGCAAAAAGGAATGAAAGCCGTTAGCTCGGCTGGGGTCAAATCCGACCCAGCCCTGGAAGTACAAACCGCTATATTCGGTATCGTGGTGCAGCTCGTCAATCTTGCTGTAGACCCAGTATAACCCTGGCGCGGTACTAAAGAAGTCGCTTGGACTACCAGGAATCCCGTAACCAATCGCGCTAGGCAATTCCTGCACGACCCGGCGACCTTCGATAAGCCGGGTCGTGCCATCGCTCAAGTTTACATCTATCCAGCGTTGAGTACCCTTCACCGGCGGTTCGGCGATTAGACCGGCGACTACCGGGTCGAGATTAGGGGTGGGGGTCGGGAAACCAGGCGTAGGAATTGGCCCGATAACTTCGGGTGCGGTTGGGCTGGCGGGCTGAAGCGAGCCGGAACTTGCTCCGACGATAGACGGGTCGGAAGCCGTGGGAGTAGGGGTGATAAGCGGGATACTGACCGTTGCAGTCGGTTCGGCAGTGGTGGTGGGCGAGGGCGCGACGAGGGTCGGGGTAGCGACTGGCAAAGCCGTCGCGGGTGGGGTAGAGTTGACGACCACCGCGAGGGGGGCGGTAGTGGTCTTGACCGCCAGCGGGGTCGCTGTGGGGTCGCCACACGCGCTCAAAGTCAAGGCCAATAATAAAAAGGCGAGTAACCCGCCCAAACCTGCCCCTCTGAATTTTCGGCTACTAAATCTCATGTTCCAGCAACCCGCTCTATTATTTATTACTCAAACAACGCTTTGACCGGCAAGCTAAAGCCCGGAATAACGGTTTCGCCTTCCAAAGTATCTTCAATTCCCAACAGCGATTTCTGTCCGTTAGCCCGGTAGACCTCGACCACTTGCAGAATAGTCCTCACGACCCAGATAAGCTTAACCCCAGCTTGCTGATATTCCAACAATTTCAAATCGGAGAGATTAATTCGGTCGGTGTCCGAAACTACTTCTACCGCCAAATCGGGCGGGACGGGAATCGCTCGCTGGGTATTTTCGGGTAAAGAATCGAAGGAGCAAAAGGCCACGTCCGGGCGGCGTTTGCCGATGTCATTCAGTTCAAAATCGGTATCGGCATTGAAGACCCGGCCTAGCTTGTTTTGCTTCACATAAAAATTGAGGTAGGTAATCAAATTAGCTCCTACCGCGCCGGAGATGCCACCTGCCATTTCCTCCTCATCTAAATCACTATAATCGGTGTCTGCGAATTTTTGGTTTAATTCAACCGTCATAATGTGCGTCCTTTAGGGTGAAATCAATCTCGCCTAGCTGTGACCGGGCGGCCTTCGCCGGGCAATCGAGCGGGAGGCATCCAGTTGCTCGAAAAGTTGCTCGGTCTGCTCTTCTGGTTCGATGCCTTCCACCCGCAGTTCTTCCATTTTGCGGCGCAAAAAATTCACCGCTTTAGTTTTGCTCTGGAGTTCTGCCAACAGCTCAACATAATTGCGTAAAGCTTGCTCGTCATAAGCATCAGCTTCCATCAAGGTTGCCAGGGCTGTCAGGGCCTTTTCGGGCAGATTTAGGCCATTATAGGTTTCCGCCAGCAAAGCCAGAGCGCGGAGCTTCTTATCTAACAAGCCTTGACGACGTTGCCGAGCCCAGGGGCTATCTACCTCTATCAAAAATTCGCCTGTCGCCAGGGCCAGGGCCAGCTCAAGAAAATCGGCGCGAGTTTCCAGCTCATCGGTGCGGGTAGCGTGGTCTAAATATTCCTCAAATTGGTCTATGTCAAAGGTGTAATGCACGTTTATGGAATATGAACCATCTGCCGCCCGGATACTTTCAGCACTACCCAGCGCCCGTCGAGCGTGAGTGATG
This sequence comes from Chloroflexia bacterium, assembly GCA_038245615.1. Taxonomy (GTDB): domain Bacteria; phylum Chloroflexota; class Chloroflexia; order Chloroheliales; family Chloroheliaceae; genus 54-19. Next base: position 5,457 of record JBBRSG010000089.1, read on the forward strand.
GTGCTATAGAACCCACTGCCCAACCCGTTTCCAGCCAACACCGTTTCGGGCCACAGGGTTTCCGAAATAGACTCGCCACTGACCGGCACTTTGGCATCACTGAGCAAGAAGATTAGTTCACGGGCCTTGCGGCTGACCGAAGGAACTTCCTGCCCACCCCGCAAAATCCGACCTTTGCCAAAGGCTCTTAACTCGACTTTAGGGATAACATTACCCGCGCCATTGTCACCCCGCGCAAAAAACCCACCCACCGGGTCATTGGGAATCGAGCGGAAGTGTTGGGTAAATTCATTCAGTTCGGCGGCTTCCTCGTGTAAAAAGGCATCATAGCCTAAATCCTGGGTCAGGCCCATCGCTTTACGCATATTATCGGCGGTCAGCTTGTAACGGCCTACCTTGAAATTGAGATACGCCAACCATAAATGAGCCAGAGCTTCGATCTGGCGACTCTGGACTTTGTGGGCTAGATTTAGCGCCCCCTCGATATTGGCCTGGGCCAATTCATAATGGGAATTGAGCAGCAAGTAAATACCATTTTCCAGAGTGGCGGCGGCCCGGTCTACATCGGTACTCTCGTCGGCATATTCCAGGGCTGCCAGCATCGCCTGTCGCGCCTGTACCAAATCTCCATTACGGCGCTGGGTGCGGGCCGTACCAAGTTTGGCATAGGCCAGCATCTCGAAATTGTTCTGGCGGCTGGCCTCCGCCCCGGCCTGAGCATAAAAGTTGAGAGCTTTAGAGCGGTCCCGCAAGCCCAGATAGGCATCGCCCAACCCGGCTAGAATGTAGTGATAGACCGCCTCATGCCCGGTTTCGCGGGCCTTCTCTAGCGCCTTGAGCAACAGCCCAACGGCCTCTTGATAGCGCCCATCGTTGACCAACCCTACCGCCAGACTGTTGAGGGTATTGCTCAGTTGGCTAGGGTGGCCCTGCCGCTCCCAGTATTCGAGGGATTGGCGGAAATTCAGTTCGGCGCGGGCCTGGTTGCCCAACTGCCGCCACGAAATCCCCAGATTTTGCCGACAGCTGGCAATATTATAGCCATCGTCCAACCGCAAAAAGATATTTATCGCCTGAGTCAGCTCGGTAATGCTCTCATTAAGCCGTCCGCTCAGGCGATAGCAGTTTCCCAAAAAACGCCTCGCCAGGGCCAGGACATATAGCCGACGGTCTTCGCTCTGTTCGCTATCGCCCCGCAACTCTTCCAATAAATCTTTGATGCCTTCGAGACCGGCAATCGCTTTGGCATTGCGTCCGGTCGCTTGCCAGATGCGGGTCATACAGACAATGGTTTCGGCCTTGTTAAAAAGCCGGAAAAGCTCCATCTCCTGTTGTACCGGCAAAATCGCCAGGGCCGATTTGGGGTCTTGCGGGTCGCTATAGACCAATCGGTCAAGCGGCTCAAAGCGCCCCCAGCGCCGGTTGGCGGCGTTCAAATAGGCCTGGGCCTTATCGGTCTGCCCGGCGGTAAAACTCGCCATGCCCGCCACCAGCAATAAATGGGGATAGCGGTCAAGGGTGACATCATCCAGACGGGCCACCCGGTGTTCAATATCGGCGACCTTGCTACTCTTGAACTGCTCGTAGGCCCGCTCTTCCAGGATTTCGGCGGCATCCAGATGATTACCAGCTTTGAGGGCGTGTTCAAAGGCCAGCGCCCAATCCCCGATTTCGCGGTAATACTCGCAGGCCGCCATATTCAAGGCCTGCCCCGTCGTCTGGTCTAAACTCTGTTCCAGATACTCTTTTAAGAGATTGTGCAGCCGATAAAGGGTCGTCATATCCCCGGAAGGCCCGGCTAAGGGGGTAGTAAAGCGTTCCAGTAGCCCGGCAGTCTGGAGACGTTGTAACTGGCCTTCCACAATCGCTTCGGTGACGGGCGCTTCGATTACTTCGTAGCAGCTTATCAAGCGGCTGGCAACCTGCACATCAATGCCGAAGTCGAGGGCGGAACACGCTTCCAGCAACCGGCGTAAGGGCCGGTCAAGTTGCTTGAGCATTTCCTCCGCCAGAATACTGTAACGGCTGGAAGCTACCATCGCCCCGCCGTAGTTTTGTTCCTTGAGGTGGGCCTCCATATCGAGATTTTGGAGCTTGAGGGCTACCGCCGCCGCCCAGCCTTCGCTTTCCTGCCAGACCTGCTCGACCATTGAAGTATCTTTTTGACGCAAGCTCAGAAAAGACTCAATCTCGGCCCTGGTGAATTTCAGCTGGTTCTTATCAATTACCACCAACTGGTCTTCCGCCGCCAGCCGCAGGACATCCAACCGGATATAGGTTCGGCTGGACAAGAGGATACGCAATTGACCGGGCGAAGTTATCAACAGAGCGTTTACCAGATTATTAATCAACCGGGCATCCCGCACGCTCTGTTCATCGCAGACCAGATGATAATCATCAATTGTCAGCAGCACCGGGCGGGGTTGCTGGCTCAAAGCATTGGTGATAGCAAATATCAGGTTCGCCGAAATCTCCTCCGAAAGTTCGCTTTCGAGCGGCAAGCGTTCCAATTCGCGTTCAATTGCGGAAAGGTCGAGGCTGGGAAGGGCATTCTTGAGGGCCAGACTGAGCGCCTGGATAAATATGCGGGTGTCCCATTTTACAATTCCGCCCAAATCGAGCGAGAGCCAGGCTACCGCTTCGCCAACCTGCCAGATATTATTACTGGCGATATAGTCGAGGGCCAGGGTGGTTTTCCCAAAACCAGCGGGAGCGATTAGCATCATCAATTTGCGGCGTTGCTCGGTCAAGAGACTTAGCAACCGCCCGCGTTCCAACAGGCGGTTTGGTGCAGGCCGCGCTGGAACAAGTAAACGTGTAGCGGGGATTGTCAACATAGCTATAACTTTATACCATTACCCTTCTCGATACCCTAAAACCTTTCAAGGTCGTATGTCCCCGACCTGCTATCTTTTGCTAAAGATAGTCCCGTAATTAGCCCCATTCTGGCTATCTTAAACTTCTCTCTTTATAATAAGAGTACACCGATTACGTTCCCTATTTCGTAAAAGCCATTGTCACCCACGTTTCCTTTGCTTCTATTATAACCGCAAAGTGGGTTATTGCAAAATGAAAATAGGCTTTTTGCCTGAAATTCACGTAAAAATTCGTTAAATCTAGCTAAATTGCAAGATAGTAGCAAGAGCTATAGGGTATATTACATCCATAGACGTAAGCACAGCTTACAACTAAATCGGGTCCACTACACGGGTCAACTGGAAATACTTGGGTCTCCTCAAAGTTGTTTCAGATTATCATGCAGTGGAGGTTATAATGAATACGTTGGTTAAATTTGCGGTAGCAGGGTTCAGCTCGTTTGATATGCCGGACAATGGTTCAGGGTTCGACATGCCAGACAATGGTTCAGGCTTTGATATGCCGGATAACGGTTCGGGCTTTGATATGCCAGACAATGGTTCAGGCTTTGATATGCCGGATAACGGTTCGGGCTTTTAGGGATATTACCGGGACTCTCGGCCATAAAACAAGTTTATGGCAGTCGTTTAGTTACTTCTCATAGCTTTCGGCAACTTTGCTGAAGCTGCTAAAGAGGAGATGCAGTTTATGAAGAGTCTAAGAACTACTTTAGAGTTAAATGTTCTAGTCGAGATGGCCGCCGCCAATTGCGAATTTAAGCAGTTGTTGATGCGTGACCCGCTCCGAGCTACTCAGGAATATAATCGTCAGATGGTTGCGGACTCCAGTCCAGTGGTAACTTTGCCTTATCCCGAAGTAGAATTACTTGAGCGGGTGGCCGGTGCTACTGATGACTTTCGCCAATTCTGCCGGTTGTTGAGCGATGAGCGTGACCGATTAGACCGCGAAGAGCAACGGCGAGCTATGGAATTGCTGCGAGGCAACCAGCCGTCAGTACCAAAACGAAATTTACGCACGGCCTAACCAGTCTGTTCTGTTATCTGGCTGGCCCACCTGAAAAAGGTGGCAAAGCTTGATTAAGATGGTTAGTTCCCATTACGCTAACTAACATTAGTTATAGAGTAGCTTTTGCGGTAGTATCGAAGCATAACTCTTCAAGAAGAAATCAAATTTACCTTACCCAACTACCCATTTAACCACTAAAGGCGCGATTCCCGTCGCGCCTTTTTATTTCATAAGATTTTCGCTGTTATGCTTCATACCCAGGCCCAACTATTTATACCTCTACCTCACTATACTCTTTTTTCAAAGCACCAAAATTATAACCCATTCTAGTCGTAACTTTGGATTGTTCCAGGCGTTGTTATAACCAAATCATTAAAAAATAGATATTGATTTCCCTAAGTTATTGTCAGGTGCAAAAACGATGGTATAATATTTACAGGGCTTATTATGTAAAGACAATCTTTACAGCAGTGTTTCCACTACCGTCAACTTGAGAGGAATTAAAAATGTCCAGGACGATGCAATTGCGGAAAAAAATCCAGCTACTTTCAGTGTTTTTGGCTTTACTGATGGCCCTTTCTTTAGGACTGATGGGCGCAGAGATAGCGCAGGCGGCTGACGACACCTATATGGTGCAGCGCGGCGATAGTCTGACCCAAATTGCATCTCGTTTTGGGATTTCAGTCGAGGCGTTGGCAAAGGCCAATGGAATTGTCAACGTCAACTATATCTATGCCGGGCAGACCCTGACTATCCCCGGCAAAAACACTGCCCCTAGCAAACCCGCCCCGACCCCCGCTACTACCGGACAGCAGGGCTACATTGTTCAACGCGGCGATAACCTGAGCGCGATTGCAGAACGCTATGGAGTGTCGGTGGTCGAACTGGCTTCCGCCAACGGCATCTCGGTCATGGATTATATCTACGTTGGGCAAAATCTGCGGATACCGGGCAAAAGTGCTGCCCCGGCCCCAGCGGTGATAGTCGCCCCAACTCCGACTCCCATCCCGCAAGGCGGCGGCGCGGTGGTCGCGCCCGTCCCGGTGGTCGCCGCGTCGGGTACTGGCAAGTGGGTAGATGTAAATTTAAGTAAACAACGTCTGGTGGCTTATGAAGGGGATGTTGCCGTTTTTAGCACGGCGGTCAGTACCGGGGTATCGCGCCATCCGACTGTAACCGGCACATTTAATGTCTATGCCAAATATAGTAGCCAAGCCATGACCGGCGGGAGTGGCAGCGAATATTATTATCTGCCCGGCGTGCCTTACGTAATGTATTTCTATTCCGGCTATGCAATTCACGGCACCTATTGGCACAATAATTTTGGACATCCCATGAGTCATGGCTGTGTTAATTTACCGACGGCGGCAGCCAAGTTTATGTATGGCTGGGCCCCGATTGGAACCACCGTCAAGGTGCATTATTAAATCAGAAATTCCTGAATTGATAGACTAAACCCAAAGATGTATAATGGGTGTCACAAAAGGGGTATGTGAACACCATATATTTGTGATGTTGAGCCTGTAAAATTAAAGTCGAGGAAAACTATGCAACTTGTAGTCCAGTCAGGGATGGAACCGGGACGCACCTATGATGTGGCAAGCCACAAAGTAACCGTTGGTCGGCAAGCTGGGAATGACCTGGTAGTGCCAGATGAGCAGGTTTCGCGCAAACATGCCGAAATCGAGGAGCGCGGCGGGGTAATGTTTGTTACCGACCTCGGCTCGTCCAATGGCACATTTGTAAATGGCACGCGGATAAGTTCACCTCAAACTTTGCGCTCAGGCGATACGGTTCAAATCGGCACAACCGTTTTAAAGGTCGCTGATGGGGCTGGGGCGGGGGCTGGCGCGGCTTTCAGCACTATGCCAAGTGGCGGCTACGAGCAGCCCGCGTCGGGTGGTTATAGCCCCAGCGTTCCACCCGCCTATGCTCCCCCCGCCGATTATGGACAGGCCGGGGGCGCGGGCTATGCCCAACCATCGGCTTACAACCAGCCCCAGGGCTATGCCCAACCTGGTGGCTACGGTCAGCCGCCCGCCACCGATTATGGACAGGCTGGGGGCGCGGGCTATGCTCAACCGGGCTATAGCCCGAACCAACCGCAAGGTTATGCTCCTCAGCCGGGTTTCGCCGCGATGACTGCTCCCAAGAAAGGCAATAACCTGTTGCCGGTGCTTATCGGGGTCGGACTGTTGGCGGTGATTCTGGTGGTAGTTCTGGTTATCTTTCTGGGCGGAAGCGGTGGTGGGAGTGATGTTGGTGATTTGCCAGCTCCTAAAAATTCTACCAAGATTGACCTGCCAAAAGACTTTGAGAAGAACTTTGCGAGTATCCCCAACGTGGATGCCAGCAAGTTGAAGTTTGGGTTATATACGAGTAAGGATAGCCCGGCGACTATCTTGAGTTTTTACAAAGACGAGATGAAGAAGAAGGGTTGGAGTGATACCTTTGGCGGATTGGCTGGTAGCTCGGCTGGTAGCGCCGCCGCCAATAGTTCTTTCTTTACCAAAAGCGACCAGTTGGCCCTGGTACAAATTACCGAGGTCAAATCTCAGACCGATGTTGACAAGATAGTTAAGGACTCGCCTCAGCTTAAAGATAAGGTAAAGGTCGGAGATAATCTGGTAGTTCTAGTTCAAACCCCCTTTACGCTACCCAAATAGTTTGGCGGGGTAAGCGAAATAAAGAACTGGCTGGCCTGTCACTATATTATAAGTGGGCCAGCCGGTTGCATTATAATCGTTTTTACAGGGCCGAATCGAGCTAAAAACCTGTTGACAAACCGGAGCCGGGATGTTAAAATCATCATGTCGGGAGGAGGGCAGTCAGATTATCTTCGGATAACCTGTATCTGCTCTTCTTTTTTCTTTCCTTTTTTTGAAATAAATTTTATCGCCCTAAAGCTAAAGCTTGGAGGTAGCCTCGCCCGGTTTGGTGCGACTGAGCCAGGCAGCCACCCTGGGTTGATAGAGCCGCCAAGTTCCTACAATTCCGTATGGTAGAAATAGCACAATCAAGACGTACATCAGGCCCAGAAGCAAGAGCCAGTGTTCCAGGATTGGCCCGACAATAAACCAACCTTTGACCCCCTCGACAAACTCGCGGCTACTCAGAATAAAGTTCAGGCATTGGATGACCACCGCCCCGATAATTGCGCCGTAGAGCGTACCAGCTCCGCCTAGAATGACCATTAGCAGAGGTAACAGCGAAATATCGGCAGATAGCACGCTCGGATTAACGATGCCGTTTCGCAAGCCGTATAACATACCCGCCAGTCCCGCGATTATCGCTGAAAAAAGCAGCGCCACGATTTTATAGCGCAAGATGTTGTAGCCGACCATTTCGGCCCGCCGCTCGTTTTCGCGGATTGCCACCAATACCCGGCCTAATGGCGAACTTATCAAGCGGTTGAGGCCAAAATAAGTGATTACCACCAGTCCCAGCGCCAGAAAATAGACCGTCGTACTGTCGGGAGCATCTTTTGCCTGAATCAAGGAAAGTCCTTCATCACCTTTGGTCAAATCCACCCACTTGCCGGACAGACTGTGAGCAGTCGAGGCCAGCGCCAGCGTCACCATTGCGAAGAATACCCCTTGCACCCGCAGCGATACCAATCCGACCAGTATCCCTAGCCCCGCGCAAATGACCACCCCTAAAATCGCCCCGGCCCACATCGGCCAACCCAAGCGCAGAGCGGTCAGGGCCACGCTATACGCCCCGACCCCAAAGAAAAGAGCATGTCCAAAGCTGAAAATGCCGGTATAGCCGAACAGCAAATCGTAGCTCATGGCGAAGGCGGCGAAGAGCAAGACCTGGGCAATCAGGCGCTGATTAGTGAGCGGCAACCCAAAAAGGGGCAGTGCCAACAAAATCAGGGCCAGCCCGCCGATAATCCAGGTCGGTAAGCTCATGCCCAACGGCCCGCGTCGGGTACGCTCCACCTGACGAGCGGTATTCAGCCGCGCCCGTCCTGCCGCGCTCAAAGCCCCAATTGCGGTCTTATTTATTTCTCTGGTTTCAGTTTCCATTAGTATTTCTTCCCACCAAACAGACCTTGTGGGCGGACGAGTAGCACCAGCACTAGCAAAATCATTACGAAGCTATCGGCGATGGCCTGGAAATGATAGCCGATAAAGGGGGTGATAAGCCCGACCATCAGTGCGCCAATCGCGGCCCCGCTAAAACTACCCATCCCGCCGATGACGACTACCACGAAGGCGGTCAACAGATTTAGCTGGCCCATGCTCTCGTTGCCGCCGGAACTGCCGACGGCGTAGGCCACCCCGCCCAGGGCTGCCAATATCGAGCCTAGTACAAATACCCCGAAGAAATAGCGTTTGACGTTGTAGCCCAGCGCTTGCACCATCTGGCTATCTTCAACTCCACCCCGGATAACCAGCCCGACTTTGGTGCGGTTCAAGAGCCAGAAAACTCCGCCAAAGACCAGCAGGCCCAGTACCACAATCGCTACCGATTTCCAGTTGACCAGAATTTCGGGGCTGGGCTTGAAATTACCGCCGGGCCAGGGGGTCGCCTGAAAATCGTAGCTGGAAGAGCTGAGGCTAAAGACAATCCGTAATGCTTCGTCCAGCACCAACACTAGCCCCAAAGTCAGCAATATCTGAAAGACTGGTCGTCCGTAGAGGCGGCGAATCGCCAGGAACTCAATCGCGGCCCCTAGCACCGCCGAGGCAAGTAAGGCCAGTACGAGGGCCAGCAATGTTGCGGGCAACGGATCGAGACCCATCTGCATCCAGGCGACCACGCTCTCTTTGTCCTTAGCTTCCGCTGAGGAGGTAGTAAAGCGGTTGAAGGCCCAGATAAAGACAAAGCCGCCCCAGGTGAAAACTGCGCCGTGCGCGAAATTTACCACGTCCATCAGGCCGAATATCAGCGAAAGGCCGCTCGCCATCAGGAATAAAATCGCGCTTTCCACCAGCCCGTTTATCAAAAACTTGACAAAAGTCGGGAATTTTATAGCGGTATTGATATATAGCAATATCAGCAGCAGCCCAACCGCCACCCCTAGCAGGGTGATAAGGCGTGGGTCAAGCCGTCCAATATTCGGTTTTTGTCTGGCAATTCTCATAAAACCTCTTTCGGGAGTCGGGGGAAATTCGGGACGGAGGATTAAGCCCCTCAATCGTAAATCGTAAATCGCAAATTCCACCGACCTATGACCTACGTCCCATTCCTCAATCCTCCGCTCTGAATTTCCCCTGACCCCCGACTCCTAGATATTGTCGGGTCAGTTCTTGGTCGGCGATAAGCTGGGCCATTGGGCCATTAGTGACGTTGTGACCGTCGTCAATCAGGTAGAAATAGTCGCCAACCGTGCTTGCCATCGTGAAATTCTGCTCTACCAGCAAAATCGTGACATGGGTCTTGAGCTTTTGCAATGCGTCTATTACAGCTTTGACCACAATCGGGGCAAGCCCTTTACTGGGTTCGTCAATCAAAATCATGCGGTTATCTACCATCAGGCTGCGACTAATCGCCACCATCTGCTGCTGTCCGCCCGAAAGCGTCCCGGCTTTTTGTCGCAAGAAACGCCGCATATCGGGAAACAAATCAATGCAAAATTCCAGACGGCGGCGGTAGTCGGCGGGCTTTTCACCTCGCGCCGCCAGCAGCAAATTTTCTTCAACCGACATATCCCTAAAAATTCCTCGGTCTTCCGGAACATAACCGATGCCGTTGCGAGCGATTTCGTAAGTGGTCAGGCGGTTCAGGCTTGCGCCGTTAAAATTAATCGTACCCTGTCGGGCCGGGGTCAATCCCATAATCGTCTTGAGGGTGGTAGTTTTGCCCGCCCCATTGCGCCCTAGCAACACCGTAACCGCGCCCGGTGGCACTTCCAGCTTTATCCCCTGCAAGATGTGAAACTGACCGATGTAGGTATGGACATCTTCCAGGGTTAGGAGGGGTAGGACTGAGGACTGAGGACTGAGGACTGAGGATTGACCTTCATGTTCGTGACTCATACTAATTTCCCCCTAATTGTTTCAAATTGTCACTGCACTTACTCAGCCCTTAGTCCTCAGTCCTGAATTTGCCCCGACTCCCGCCCCCATTCCCTCAGTCCTCTTTGTAACCACCGAGGTAAGCCGACTGGACGGTTTCGTTTTGGGCGATTTCTTCTGGGGTGCCATCGGCGATGAGTTCGCCATAGTGCATGACCATTACCGAGTCGCTGACGCTCATTACCATGTCCATTTTGTGTTCGACCAGCATCACGGTACAGCCGCCGGTCTGCTTGATGCGCTGCACCACCTCGATAATCCCCGGCACTTCATCCCGGCTCATTCCGGCGGTTGGTTCGTCCAGTAGCAGCAACCGGGGATTGGTCGCCAGCAGGATACCGATTTCTAGTTTGCGTTTATCGCCATGCGAAAGGGTTTGGGCCGATTGTAGCTCGCGTCCGCCCAGCATTACCAGTTCCAGAATAGCATAAGCCCGTTCTTCGTCTTGCGCGAAGTCTTTGGCGGACTTCCAGAAATTGAAGGCGTGCGTTTCCCGGCTTTGAGCCGCCAGCCGCACGTTTTCCAAAACGGTCAGGTTCGGGAAAATCGTGGTAATCTGGAACGAGCGCCCAATCCCGTTATGTGAACGTTTATAGGCTGGCAGATGAGTAATATCGCGGCCCTCGAACAGGATGCGCCCGGAACTGGGCGGCATCATCCCGCTTATCAGGTTGAACAGAGTGGTTTTGCCCGCCCCATTTGGTCCGATAATGCTCTTGAACTCGCCCTGCCGCACCGCCAGCGATACTCCATTGACCGCCACATTGCCACCAAAGGCCCGCGATAGTTCCGCCGTTTCCAGAATGTTCGTCATTACTAATTCCTTTAGGAGTGGTCAGTGGTCAGTGGTCAGTGGTCAGTGGTCAGTGGTCAGTAAGAAAGTTTTGAGTTTTGAGTTTTGAGTTTTGAATTAGAATGCTAGTTATTAGCTGGATTTACTCAGCACTCAGCACTCAGCACTGTATTTTCTGACCACTGACCACTGACCACTGACCACTGACCACTGTTAGCCCTACTTCTTCCGAATCGGTGGGGCTGAATCTTCCGCCGAAATCTCTTTCACCAAAGTTGGAATGGGGAAAGTGAAAGCGCCGGTAGTGTCCTTTGCCATCTTGACGATATACATCGGTTGGAGAGCTTGATGGTCATCCTTGCGGAAAGTCATCTTGCCCTTCGGAGTGGGGAAAGACATCCCCTCCATCGCCGGAATCAGCTTTTCAGCCGAAGTGTCGCCGCCGGTCTTGCTCAGAGCGGTAAAGAGCGCCGATGCCGCACTGAAACCGCCGGGGCTAAACAGGTCGGGGACGCTATTGTACTTCTCTTTGTAGACCTTGACCAGATAGTCGTTTTCGGCGGTCTTGGGGAACTGATACCAATAGACCATCATGCCCTGGAAGCCGATTTGGGCATCCCCGATGGATTTGATAGTCGCGGTATCGCCAACTCCGCCGGTGACAGTCATCTTTTCGTAGATGCCGTTCTCCTTCATCTGCTGATAGAGCTTCGGCCCGGTTGCTCCGGCCCAGGAAACAATCAGCACATCGGCATTGGCATCCAGCACTTTCTGGATATAGGGTGTGAATTCGGTTGCCGCTTGCGGGACGGCTACGTCAATCCACTCAATCCCGGCGGTCTTGGTGGCAACTTCTTTCCAACTCTTGTTCGAGTCCTGCCCAAAAGCATAATCCTGATAGAAACTAACTATCTTTTTGGACTTGGTAGCGGAGCTGGCAGCGTAAGACGCTCCAGCGGCGGCATCCTGGTCGGTATTGCGCCCGGTATGGAAAGTATACTGGCTATAGCTTGCCCCGGTAATCGCGGCTGAAGCGGCCGGGTCTACGATAAAGATTTTCTTGAGTTCCTTGTCGTTAATCGCGGCAATCGCCAGAGCCGAGGCACTCGACGGCGTACCAACCAGAATCTCCGCCCCATTCTGCTGTACCAGCTTGCGGGCCGATTCCACTGCCTTGTTCGGGTCGCCCGCATCATCCTCGATGATAACCTTTATCTCGCGGCCCTCAATCTTGTTAGTGCCTTTGGTAAAATAATCCAGCCCAATCGCAAAGCCCTTTTCCAGCATATCGCCGTAATAGGTGAGCGCCCCGGTCTTAGAGCTAATCATCCCTACGACTAGCGGTTTTGCGCCGGCGGCAGCAGTGGTCGCGGCAACGGCAGTAGTAGCCGAGGCGGTGGTGGCAGCGGCAACAGTGGTCGCAGCAGCGGCGGTAGTTGCGGCGGCAGTCGTGGCCGCCGCCGTTGTCGTGGCAGCAGTGGTAGCGGCGGCGGTGGTCGCTGCCGCCGTCGTTGCGGGAGCGGTAGTCGCGGTTGGGTCGCCACAGGCTGCCAGCAGCGCCGACAGCATCAGGACTATAACCAGTCCCGAATAAAATTTCTTTTGCTTCAACATTAGTCCTCCTCCTTGATAAAAGTGGTCAGTGGTCAGTGGTCAGTAGGCTAGTTTTGAGTTTTGAATTTTGAGTTAAAATGCCAACTACGCGCCAGCATCTTCTGTCTTGTATTTTACTGACCACTGACCACTTTCAATCGTAAATCGTAAATCGTAAATCGTAAATCCTCAGCTTTCGATATACTTCTTCATAAAAGACTCGGCCTCATCCAGGGTGGTGAAATGCTGTTCGGCCCCACTCTGGATATGCTTGATTACGCCGCGCCAGCCGGGAGCGGCCTTCAAATCGAGTTCGATTGTCGCAATATTCGCCCCCGCTTCATCCGCCAGGGCGGAATTGACTTCTTCAGCTTCAGCCTCGCGCACAAAGCGCAACATAAAGCTGGTAATGAGCTTGCGGGTGGGCTGATTAGCCGCCATAAGCGTGTCCTTGAAGTTTTAGTCTGGTCTGATTATTATAGAAAATGGTTTCGGCAATAAAGCTGTCTTGGAATGCTGCTTCTAATCTAGCATAAGCCAGTTACAAATCAGTTACAAATTGGACAGCTTATATGATTGTGCTATAATTAACAAAATAATTCGCAATATCTCATATTTTATGGGTGGCTAGAATAGACCAGACTGAGGACTGAAACCGAGGGTAAAAGCAGGAGTAAAAAGATTTGGAAGCTAATCTGGAAGCAGGCCTGGAAACGAAAATAGGGACGGAAGCTCGTCCCTTGCGAGTGGCGGTGATTGGGGCTGGCCCGGCGGCTTTTTATGCAATCGAGAGCCTTTTCAAGCAGACCGAACTGGTCTGCCAGGTGGATATGTTCAACCGTCTGGCGACCCCTTTTGGGCTGGTGCGGGAAGGAGTCGCTCCTGACCACGAGTCTATCAAGACTGTCACCCGGATTTATGACCGCATCGCCGAAAACCCCCGTTATCGCTATTTTGGCAATGTCACCTTTGGCACAGATATTACTCATGCTGAGTTAAAACCGCTCTACGACCAGATTATTTATGCCGTTGGCGCACAATCGGACCGGCGCATGGGAATTCCCGGCGAGGATTTGGGAGGCAGCTATCCTGCCACGATTTTTGTCGGTTGGTACAACGGACACCCCGATTATTGCGACCTGGATTTTGACCTGTCGCAAGAACGGGTGGCGGTGGTCGGCAATGGGAATGTAGCGATGGACGTGGCCCGGATTTTGGTCACAAACCCGGACGAACTAGCAAAGACTGATATTGCCGACCACGCCCTTGAGAAATTGCGCCATAGCAAAATCCGCGAGGTTATTATGCTGGGTCGGCGTGGCCCGGTGCAGGCCGCTTTCACTAACCCGGAGCTAAAGGAGTTTGGCGAGCTGGAAGGGGTGGACGTGGTGATTGACCCGGCAATGCTGGAACTGGACGAATATAGCGCCGCCGCCCTGCCCGGCAATAAAGTCGCTACCAAGAATATCGAAACCCTGCGAAAATATGCTGCCAAAACCGAATATGATGCTCCGCGCCGTATCACCATGCGCTTTCTGGTCTCGCCAGTTGAAATTCTGGGCGAACATGGCAAGGTCAAGGCGGTTAAAATCGAGAAAAACTTGATTGCCCAAAATAGTGATGGCAGCCTTAAAGCCGTCGGGACGGGCCAATATGAAACCTTCGAGGTCGGGCTAATTTTCCGCTCGGTGGGTTATAAGGGGGTGGCGTTGGCAGGGGTGCCTTTTGACGAAAAAAGCGGCACTATTCCCAATCAGGCCGGGCGCGTCAGCGACCCCGCGACGGGTCAGGTCGTGCCGGGGGAGTATGTAGTAGGCTGGGCCAAGCGCGGCCCATCCGGTATCATCGGGACAAACAAGCCCGACTCGGCGGCGACGGTAGCTTCGATGCTGGCAGATTTGCCGCAAATTTTGCCGATTACCGACGAAAACCGCGACCCGACCCGGATTGAACAAATCCTGAAAGCTAACAAGCCCGATTATGTGACCTACGAAGATTGGAAAATCATTAATCATGCCGAAATTTCACGCGGCGCGGAACAAAGCCGCCCCCGCATCAAATTTACCCGGCTTGAGGAAATGCTGGCGGCGATAAAGCGGGGTTAAGGACTAAAGAAAGCTAGATGGCTAGGAAAGCTGTTTCGGTTAAGGATAAAGTCGAAGAGAGTAATTCCAACGCAAGTTCCTTTTCCGGTATAAAAATAATACTTTTTTTAGTGACTGCTTCTATGCTGGTCATAACCTGCGTTGTGACGTTCGATACTTTGGTAAGAAGTATAAGTAGTTATAAAACACAGGGTGAAATAGTTAGCGTTACCCCAATTCAAATGTCGGCTGGTACAACTGAATACCTGGCCTTAGTGAGAGTTACCTTTCCCGATGGCAAAAATGAGCAATTTCCTTTAAGCCAACGCAGTAATAATGCCGAACAGTATGTGGTGGGGAATCAGTTAAAAATATTTGCCCTCAAAGGAAAAAATAACACTTATACCCTTTATCTTGACGAGGGCATAGGTAGCTGGTTTCTCAGTTTAATTTTGGGTGGGGCTACCATAGTTTTGGGATTATTAACTCTTTTTTTAACCCCTTCTGCTCGTAGCCGGCAGGCGTAAGGGAATTTATAGAACTTTCACTGGAAAGCGATCAAAGAGGAGACTTATGGTATCCCCGTACTCTGCCATTAAAACGTTACAAAAGGTGAGGGTGAGATGCTAGATCAGCCAAAAACCGAAGATAACGGGCAAGGTTTTCCTAACACCCCGACCCCCACCTCTGCTCAGGCCGTAGTCGTAACCGGGCCGCAGGAAATTACCCTCCAAACGGTGAAGCTGAAGCCGCTGGGGGCGGAAGAAGTGCGGGTACGAACGCGCTATACCTCGATTTCGGCTGGAACTGAGCGGATGCTCTTGACGGGACAATTGGTCGAAATGGCGGGGTTGCCTTTTCCGTGTATCCCCGGCTATGAGACTGTCGGCGAAGTAATTGAGGTCGGGCCGGATGTGCCGAAGCGCGAGGAATGGCTGGGACGCTGGGCCTTTGTAGGTGGTTCTTACGGTTACGAGGATGTGACGGCAGCATGGGGCGGGCAGGCCGAATATGTGGCTAACGATTATCGCAAGGTCTATCGGTTGCCAGATGGTCTTGACCCGGCAGTCGCAGTGGCGATAGCTCCAGCAGCGACGGCCTGGCACGCGGTTGAATTGGCTAACCCCCAACCGGGCGAAAGAGTGCTGGTATTAGGGCAAGGCCCAATCGGGCAATTCGCGGCCCAGGCTGCCAAACTGCGGGGCGCTCAGGTAGCAGTGGCCGATATTTCCGCCGAGCGGTTGGCCCAGACGATGGTCGGGGATATTAAGATTGACCTCAGCCGCGAAACCGCCAAGGCGAAATTAGACGGGCCACTGGACCTGTTGATAGATGCCACCGGCAAAATGGAGGCTATCGCCGCCAACCTGATGCAGGTTCGGGCGCGAGGCCGGGTGCTGTTGCTCGGTTTTTATCAGCGCATCGAATTGCCCTTTGCCATCCCCTTTATCAAAGAGCTGACATTTCAGCCCAGCCGGGAGTGGGCCGCCGAAGATATTCTGGCAGTCGGGGCGGCCCTGGCGGACGGGCGGCTACAGGCGGCCCATCTTTTTACTTCCCGCTTTCCGATTTCCGAAATCCAGGCCGCCTATCGCGCCGCCCTCGACCCCCAGGCTGGCCTCAAGGTGCTAATTGAGTGGGAGTAGAGCTTAATATAATCTTGTAAAAGAATCCAAATGTGATAAACTATCATTTCGGTATTGTGGTATATAGTAAACCAAAACTGGATTAGAAAGGCGCTTGAAAGTGTTACAGGTCAGCCCGATTAGCGGGGTAAAGTTTTTTCAGGAAATCCTCGAAATCTATAGTCCCAGTGGGGAAGAACGGGTCGTCGCAGAGCGCATCGTCGCCCGAATGCTTGAACTTGGCTATCGCGAGGCCTATGTTGATGAAGCTGGAAACGCGGTTGGCGAAATCGGAGCGACTGCCGCCAAAGCTACCCGCACCCTCGTTTTATTGGGCCATATTGACACTGTTCCCGGCTTTATTCCGGTGCGAATCGCCTCGGACGGCGATACCATCTATGGGCGCGGTTCGGTGGATGCCAAAGGCCCAATCGCGGCGTTTGTGATGGGAACGGTGGGAATGTTGCAACACCCTGACCTCTTGGAGACTACTCGAATTATAGTGGTCGGAGCAGTCGAGGAAGAAGCGCCCAGCAGCAAAGGAGCGCGGTTTGCCCAGCATCACTATCACCCCGATTTTTGCATTATCGGCGAACCAAGTAGCTGGGACCGGGTGACGATTGCCTATAAGGGTAGCCTGCAACTGGCCTATAAACTGGCCCGTGACCTCAAGCACACCGCCGCCGATGGCCCGTCCGCCCCGGAGGAGGGGGTTGATTTCTGGAATCATATCAAGACCTACGCCAACAAGTTTAACGCGGGCAAGAAAATCACCGAAACCCTGCAAATCCATCTGCGTGAGATTCAGAGCCAGTCGGACGGTTTTCATGATCGGGTGCAATTACGCATTGGGGTGAGGATACCGTTGGGCTTTCCCACCGAGGAATTTAAGGCTCAATTAGGCGAGTGGGCCGGGGATGGCGCTTTGGAATTTGTAGGCGAGGAATTGCCAGTGCGCTCGGATAAAAACAGCCCATTAGTCCGGGCTTTCTATACCGCCATCCGCGAGGAAGGCGGGCAGCCTGCCCCCAAGAGCAAGACCGGCACCAGCGATATGAACGTACTTGCCCCGGTCTGGGGTTGCCCGATAGTCGCCTATGGCCCTGGCGATAGCAGCCTTGACCATACTCCCCACGAGCATAACAGCCTGACCGAGTTCGAGCGCAGCACCCGGATTATCACCCGCGTACTACTCGAACTCAGTGGCAGATAACAGTTGAGCTACGCCAGAATCAAGTTACCGCACAAGTTTTTACCCTCGAACTCGGCCACCAGATTCAAGCGGCGATAATATTCGATAGTCGCCGCTTTTGCTCCGTACTGCTGCCCGGTCTGTTGCGAGAGATATTGCTCTAGCTGATTGACCTCGGCCTGCCGTTGAGCCGCCTCAGCCTGACCCTTGACCCGATGCCCGCTCAACCGGGCCACTACCCGCAGGTAGTTGTATTGCGGCCCGCCCCAAACTTCCAGCATCACCGCCCACATAATCGCCGGAACCCCAAACCCGACTTCCAGCAATTCGCGGATTTGAGGGACGACCAGCCCGGCGGTCAATCCAACCCAACCGCGTTGCGGTTCGGAAGTGTAGCGCAATCGGAAGGGAACGACCTCTTGCTGGAAGGCCCATTCCTTGAAGAAATCGTGACTGTGGTTTTGCATCCAGTCGGCAACGGCTTCTTCCAGGCTGATTTCCTGTCCGGCCTGCTCCGAAAGCACCCATTTATGTTCCTGAAACTTGTACCACAAGGCCCGCGAAAGGTCGTTGGTGAAGTAGCGTCCGGTCAGGTGATAGACCCGCCGCCGGTACATCTTCACGTCCTCTTCTTCGTTATCTATATGCGAATATTTGCGGACATCTTCAAAGCCGACTCCGCCGGTAGAACCAACCGGCACGTCCAGCATCCCGTAACCCAACCGGGTCAACAATTCTTTATCCTGATATACTTCTACCGCGTTTATGTCACCGCGCATAATAAACTCCTTAACCCAATTATTCTGGTTGGATAAAATAAATAAAAACCTGCAACCAGTATCATTTCATCTGTAGTCTACCATATAAATGTTGCAGAATTGTGATATTCTGCACAGATTTTGTAAGCCATTGGTCTACATTTGAAGTAGGCAATTATGCCTATTTCAGTCACGATTTAGAGCGATTCTAGCGACGAAAGTACCCCTGACCCACTGGCCTCAAGCCCGATATAGGTCGGGTTTATTATTTATCGAGCGTAAATCCTAGACCAAACCGAGATTTGATGTTATCCTATAATTACTGACCACTGACCCTACTTTAAGCGAAGATTTATACGCGGGGGCGCACTAACGTCAATAAGAATTAACTGGGTTAAACAGGCTATTCAGGATTTTATATATCCTGTCTCTCCTGTACATCCCTGCTAAAATATATTTCTGAGGAGAACTTATGGCTAAAGTTGTGATAACCCAGCCTTTACCACCCCAAGCCCTTATTGTTGTCCGAGCCGCGCTAGGGGAGGCGACGACGGTGGAGATGGTCACTAGCCTGGACGAAGCGGAATTCGCTCGGCTGGCCGGGGATGCCGAAGTGCTGATAAGCGGTTTCCGACCAATTGGCGCAAAGTTACTAGCCCTTGCCCCTAATGTCCGTTTTATTCAGCAATTAGGCGCGGGTTATGATAATTTAGATTTGCGGGCTATCTCCGCAGCCGGAATAGCCGTAGCTAATACCCCAGGAGCTAATAGTATCGCGGTGGCGGAACACACTATTTTGCTCATGCTGGCACTGCTCAAGAACTTTAGCCGGGATGAGCAGACTGCCCGCGCCAATCGCTGGCCCACCCTTGCCGCCCGCCAGGTCGGAATTGGCGACCTTAGTACGGCGACGGTCGGGCTAGTCGGGTTCGGGGCAATCAGTCAGGCGGTGGCGGAACGGTTGCGGCCTTTTGGGTCGCGTCTGCTTTATACCGCTCGTAATCAGGCTGACCCAGCCACCGAGCAACGCCTGGGCGTGAATTATATGAGTTTGCCGGAATTGCTCAAAACGGCCTCGATTGTAAGTCTGCATCTGCCACTCAATGACCACACCCGCCATTTTATTGGCGAAAAAGAGTTAGCCCAAATGTCGCCGGGGTCGTTTCTAATCAATACCTCTCGTGGTGGGCTGGTGGATGAAGCCGCCCTCCGGCAGGCGGTAGAGCAAGGCCAGTTACGCGGGGCGGCCCTGGATGTCCTGGAAAATGAGGTTGAAGGCGGTAATCCGTTTACCGACCTGCCGCAAATCATCGTAACCCCCCATAGCGGCGGCATCAGCCAGGCTGCCACCGCCAGGATAACCCAGATGGCTTTCGGGAATGTGGTCCGCTTTTTCAAGGGTGAAACTCCGCTGTATCTTCTGCCCGCCCCAGGCTTGCCTGGGGCGGAATGACCATCCCACATAGAAAACTACCTTACCTTATAGCGATAGGACTTTCGGTTGGGCCGCTTTTCTGGTTTGAGGATAATCCGGCTAAAACCCCAAAACGGGTTTGGTTATATTTGAAAAACCTACTAAATAAATTTTTCAAATATAACTTTTCCGGGGTAAGACGATTTGCCAGCGAAAGTTCAAACCAAAAAGGGGCGGTGGTTCTAACGAGAACCACCGCCCCTTTTTGGTTAAGGCTCGGAAAAGCCTAGTAATCCA
>JBBRSG010000090.1:0-24933 GCA_038245615.1 Chloroflexia bacterium
CCTATCCCCTGGTAGAGCGTCATATTACTTATGTCCACATTAAAGACGCTTTTTTTGAGGATGGGCGGGTGATGGTCGCTGGGGCAGGCGAAGCCGAGGTCGAGCAGGTGTTGACCGCCCTAAACCAGAGCCGCTATGTCGGCTACGTGTCGCTAGAGCCGCACTTGCAAGCCAGTGGGCCTTTTGGCGGCTTTAGCGGGCCGCAACTCTTTCACGAGGCCGCCACCGCCCTAAAGGAGATGCTGGCCCGCATCGAGGCCGCCAATGCCGGGTAAGCCATTTACGATTTACCATTTACGATTATTGGGCCTCAGACATTGACCGCGAGGGCGGGTTGCTCCGGTTCAGATGCTTCGTTTGCGAGGCCATTGCGAAGGGTGGTCACGGTCTGCTTTGCTCCGGCGGTGAAAAAGCCCAGGTCGCTGTTAGAGGTCAGCATGGTCATGCCGCGTTTGTGCCAATCCAGAACTACCGCCGGGTCAGCGATATGGATGCCGGAAGCGACCTTGTTCCGTTTAGCTGAATCTACCACCTGCTGAATCGCCTCCGTGACTACCGGGCTATCGGTATTATTTTCACCCAGCGAAATCGTCAGGTCGAAAGGCCCAATCAGCCCGACATCCACTCCTGGCACTGATAGGAGACTATCAATGTTCTCGATGGCTTTTTTGCGCTCAATTTGCAAGATTACCAGGGTATTTTCGTTCATGTGGCTGACTAATTCCTGTGGCCCTGCCCCGGCGTAGTCGGTATGCCCTCGCGCTGATGTCGCCCCTCGCACACCCACTGGCGGATACTTCATATAGCTGACCAATTGTTCGGCCTGTTCGCGGTATTCCACTCTGGGAAGCATAATCCCCATCGCCCCGGCATCCAGCACCGTCGAAACCAGGTGATAGGCCAAATCCGGCACCCGCACCAGTGGCACTAGCCCCGTCAGTCGCGCCACCTTAATCATATCCGAAACGGTGGACAAGTCATAAGTCCCGTGTTCCATATCAATAAAGACAAAATCAAATCCGGCGTTAGCGAGCATCCAGATAAACCCCGGCGAGCGCACTTCGCTCATCATTGTGCCTATGACCGGCTCGCCGCGTTGCAAAGCCTTCTTCACCCGATTTTCTTTGAGCATAGCTTTTCCTTTCTTGGATAAAAGTGGTCAGTGGTCAGAAAATCCAGTGCTGAGTGCTGAGAAAATTCAGCTAGTCCATTATACTAAGTCCGGTTAGGTACTGTACCATAAAGTTAATCGCAGAGGGCAACCACAAGCGATTGCCCCTACAAATGTATCGCTACTACTCTGGCGGACTTGGTATTAGCAGTTTAATTCAAAACTCAAAACTCAAAACTCAAAACTTATTTACTGACCACTGACCACTGCTAAAAGTCCCGGCGGGAGGGGCAGTATTCCGCCAGGGCACAAATATTACAGCGCGGTTTGCGGGCCTCGCAGACCAATCGCCCGTGCCAGATGAGGCGATGAGAAACCAACGTCCATTCCTGACGGGGGACCAGGGCCATCAGGTCGCGCTCGATTTTTTCGGCAGTCGTATTCTCCGAAAGCCCTAGCCGTCCCGAAAGCCGGGTGACGTGAGTATCTACCGCAATTCCCTCATTCTTGCCAAAAGCGTTGCCCAGCACCACACTGGCGGTTTTGCGGGCCACTCCCGGCAGAGTGAGCAATTCCGGCATACTTTCCGGCACTTTGCCACCGTATTCCGCGACTATCTTTGTTCCCGCCTCCATAATATTGCGGGCCTTGTTGTGATAAAAGCCGGTGGAATAAATCAACCGCTCTAGTTCCGTCAGGTCGGCCTCCGCGACGGTATAGGCATCGGGATAGCGGGCGAACAGGGCCGGTGTCACCATATTCACCCGCTCATCGGTACATTGGGCCGATAAAATCGTGGCTACCAGCAACTCAAAGGGGTTGTGGAAGGTCAGACCGCAGCGCGGTTCGGGGTAAAGCTCTTGCAGAATCGGGTATATCCGGGCCAGTTGCGCGGCTGGCTCAACTTTGGCGGGCAGGCGCAGCGGGTCGCTTTCGCTCATTGCTAAACCTCGTAAACTTCGCGCCATAGGTCGAAGCCTTCCATAAAGGCTGGCAACCCCGCCGGTAGCAGACACATTTCCAGGACTTCCAGCATTTCCTTTTTGGTCGCGCCCAACCGTTTCGCCACCTGCATATGAGTTTTGATGTGGTCGGCAGTGCTGCGAACCGCCAGCAGGATGCCAGTCAAAATTAACTCTTTGGTCTTCTGGTCGAGGCTGGTCTGAGGGCTGAGGTAGGCCGATTGCAAGATGCTATTAAAGCTTTTCAGAAAGCCAAAATCCTCGGTAGCCAGCACCTTGTGGAAATCAAGAATATAACCTCGCTCGGCCTCCATCTGCTCTAGATAGGCCCGACTCTCTTCGGTCTCGCTCATTTTTAAACCCTCGGCAATTAAATGATAGGTGGTCGAATTATTTCAGGACGAAAAAGCGCACCAGGGCGCGACGGCGGCTATCCTGCCCCACAATGGTCAACGTCCATTCCCCCGGCTCGATGTTCTGGGCGGTATAATTCATGGTCAGCACCCCCCGCTGGTCGGCCCGTTTGTTCCCCAAATCCACGATTTTCCCATTCGGGCCGCTAATCCACATAGCAGTACGCTCGTTCTCGTTAAACTCATCGGCCTGAAATTGATAGGTTTGGCCCAGATTACCGCGCTCCGGGGTAGGCGTACCGCGTCGGAAAAGCGGCCACCGCGCCACCCAGTAGTCCCCTAAATTGGTAACATCGCGGTAATTGCGCGAGAAATAATTTATCGCCCCGCTCGCCGCGCTCAGATGTACCCAAACATGCGGAGCGTAACCCTGCTCGTCCTGCGTCAACCGCCCAAAAACCTCGGTATCGGCGATAACCTCGAAATTGCCGGGATGATTGGTCAGCACCCGTAGGGCATAATAGGCCCGCGTGAACTCGTTGGCCCGGTCTCCGTCCGCCGCCGGTAAATGCAATACTACCTTTTCGTCCGGGCCAAGATAACCCTCATTCCAACGCTCAGTCAGCCAAGTCGCGGTTTGGCGGGTACTGGTATCCGGGAAATCGAGTGGACGGCTCAAAGTCGTCACCGCCAGCGAAAACGCCAGCGCCCCAAAAAGCCCGATTCCCGCTATCCGCCATGCTGTATTTCTAGCCTCGAAAACTAGCTGAAAGAGATAAACCACCACTGGCAAAAGCAAGAGCAAGTTTGAGACCGGATAGCGGGCGCTGCCGGGCGCGATATTATTATAAGGCAAAGTCGTCAAAATAAAGAGGGCCAGTTCCCCCCAGACCAGGGCCAGATAGGGCCGTACTCCTTTGACCGGACGCACTACCAACCAGAGTGAGCCAAGAATAGCCGGAATACTTAGCTGGTACATCAAGCCCAGCAGAATTTGGGGATAGTAAAACAGCCGAGCCAACAGGCCAGTATTGTTTTCCGCTCCGTAGATACGCTGGTTGATTTCGCTGGTCAACCGGGCAAAGCCCAGCGGAGAATTGAGACGCGGATCGAGCCAGCTTAGTACCATCCAAAAGACGATAAAGCTGAAAGCCGGGGCGAGGGCCAGCGCCAAGCGCCCCCACTTTTGCCATTGCCAGCGACCATGCCGCCGCCAGGCTACCACCCCGACTAACAGCAAATAAACCGCGCTGTAGAACCAGGCCTCGTAGCGCAGCATAGTCGCGCCCAAAAAGCCTATACTGGCGGCCACTAGCCAGCCCAACCCGGCTTTTTCGTCGCGCAGCCAGCCGACCAAAAAAACCAGCCCCAGGCTCAAAAAAAAGTGGGTCAGGCTTTCGGACATCCCGCTCAGACCAAACCATATTTCCCAGGGGAAAAGCGCCGTCAGCAAAGCAGTGGCGTAGCCGTTTATTCGTCCGAACAAAAAGCGTCCGATAAAGAAAAAATTGATGGTTGTGCCAATCGAGCAAAGCAGATTGACGGCGCGGGGAACTCGCAAGAGGTCGGGCCACAAATTCATCAGGCTGCCGTTGAGCCAGAATTGCAACGGCAGCCAGGCATCCACTTCCAGTTTTACGGTGCCGTTATGCCATTCCCAGGCCCGCACCGAGCGGGTGAAGCCGTCGGCATCGTACTCGATGTAACCGCTCCGCCATAGGCTGTAGGCTAATCCTAGCTTGAGGGCAATAATCGCCGCCAGGAAAAGAATAATATAAAAACTCTCGTTACGCTGCCGTGGTATTACGGCGGGTAGTTGAACCGATGGCGGAACTGTCAACATCTTCAAAAAAGCGCCCCTCAAACAATTCAAACAATCAATATCGGCCTGACAAATTTTATAGGTCACAAGTATAAACGCCGAGCTAGGGCGCTAAGTTGCGGCCTATGATAGCACAAGATGTTTGAGCTTGCTTGAGGCTAACTCCTTCTATTACTTTAGCTTCCGGCCCTTTCGTTGCGTCGGGTAGCGACTTCGCCAGGGGTAGGGAAAGGTGAACCACCGTCGGCAGCACTATCGGTAGCCGGATTTACCTGTACCGTTTCCAGACCAGCCGCCATACTCAAACCATCCACCAGTTCGCCCTGAACCGGAGTTTCAGCTTTAACTATGGCCTGGCGCGCCTTGACCTTTTTGGGGCTAGTCTTTATCCGCATACTAGGCAGGGTAAAGGCGGCTAAGAGGGTCACTACCCCGACCCCGACCGTAATTAGAAAGCCGTTGTGGACTGCCGCCGTGAGCGCCTGATGAATTGCCCCGACAATATCGGTGGGCAAACTGGCGGCTATCTGTTTGTTAAGCAGATTTTGCGGCTCTTGAATCGTGTCCAGCACCTTAGCAGGTAGAGACGCTACGCCTGGGGCGGCATTGATATTGGAAATATAGGTGTTTGTGACCAGCGTCCCGATAATCGCCACCCCTACCGTACTCCCAATAGACCGGAAGAACTGGACACTGGAAATACCCACTCCCAAATCCTTGCGGTCTACCGCTTCCTGTACCACGATGGTCATGGTCGGCATTATCAGGCCCAACCCCAGACCTATCACAATCATGAAGGCGGTAACTTCCCACACCGCCGAATTGACATCCAGCAAGGTTAGCAAGCTGACCCCTATCAGGGTGACAACTCCGCCCGCCAGAGCCGGCCACTTGAGAAACCCAACCCGTGAGATAAACTGCCCAGTTAGAATATTGGTGCAGACTAGCGCCAGCGCCAGTGGGGTAGTAATCGCACCCGAACTGGAAGCCGACTGTCCCTGTACCACCTGGACAAATAACGGAATGTAGAGCAACGCCCCTAACATCACCGCCCCCAGACAAAAACTGATGACCCCAATCGAGCGCACCGCCGGGATTTTGAACAGGCGCAACGGTACAATCGGCTCGGCGGCTTTCGACTCGATAAAGATAAACAGCCCAGTCAGCACAATAGCGACGGCGAACAATCCGATAATCTGAGGACTACCCCAGGCATAGCCGCTAGGAGCTTGCTTGCCGCCCCAGGTCAGGCCTAACAACAAAGCTACTACTGCGCCGGTAATTGTGGCGGCACCCCACCAGTCAATCCGGCGTTTGCCAGAGCCGGGGTTACTCGGCAAGTTGAAAACCAGCGCCAAAATCGCCAGACCACCAACCGGGACGTTGACATAGAATACCCAGCGCCAAACCAGATTATCGGTGATAAAACCACCCAGAGCCGGGCCAATAACCGAGGACAGACCGAAAGCCGCCGCGATAAAACCCTGCCACCGCGCTCGTTTGGCGGGGTCGGGGAATAATTCGGCAATCATGGCAAAGGCGTTGGCCTGCAATGCACCCGCTCCGACCCCTTGTAAGGCCCGGAAGATTACCAGCCATATCATACTGGGAGCCGCCCCACTCAGGGCCGACCCCACCACGAAAATGACCACCGCCGCCAGTAACATCCATTTGCGCCCGAACATATCGCCCAACTTACCGGCAATCGGAATAGTCGCGGTGGAGGTCAGCAAATAGACGGTTGTTACCCAGGAAAATAACGAAAAGCCCTGCAATTCTTCGACGATGCGGGGCATAGCCGGGTTTACAATCGTCTGGTCTAAAGCCGAAAGTAGAATACTGAGAATGATACCGGATAAGGCCAGCATTATTTTTTTGTTTTCAGAAGGTTCGGGACGCTTTCGGACGGCGACCTTTCCTTCGGCATAATTTTGAGACATGTTAGATAAACTAACCTCGCTTTCTGTAAAGCTTGATAATTATATTTTGCGGTTAATTACTATTTAGAGGTGTTTGACCCTCGTCGGTCAGCTGAATTTCAATACGCTCTAGCAAAGCGTGAAGTTGAAGGATTTCACTATCGGTCAGACCTTTTACCATGCGCTGCTCGTACTCGGCCATGCGGGGCGGAGTAGCCTCGATTAGTTGACGACCTTTGTCAGTGATAAACACCCGCATAAAACGATTGTCGCTAGGGTCGGAGCTACGAGTAATCAGACCGTCACGCTCCATAGCCTGGACGGTACGGGTGATAGCCGCCGGGTCTACCAGGTAATGTTTGTGCAAGGTAGATTGGCTTACGCCCTCCGGCTCTAAGGCTTCAAACAGGATGCGCATCTGGGGCAGCGTAACCTGGGTGGCTTCTTCAACCTGTTGGGAAACCAGGCGACTGGTACGTAGCAACTGTACCATCAACGGCAACGGGGCATTGGCGGCCCAGACCTGCGATTGCTTGAAACGTTCCCAGGCGCGGCTGGTTGGGCGGGTTCGTGGATTATAGGTTTCAGTAGGGTTCATTATTTTAATCTTATCCTGTTTCTTAAATTACAATCCAACTTTATGTCCGACTAACGCTTGCTATATCAATGATTGATAGGTCAAGTATAACAAAAATCGTTTGACGTGTCAAGCATTAAACTGATTTTATCGCCCGCTCAATAATCATCTTTCGTTATAGTTCTGATAAAATATTTGTAAATATATGGTCGCCTTGAATCACCAGGGCATACAGGTTATAATATGCTGGACATAACTATCTTTTTCCAGTTCCACCGAGCGTCCCCGTTTGTAATTGTTCTGAAGTAAGCTATGGCAAAAATGTTCCAAAAATTCAAAAATATTGTCAGCCTGCGTTTTAGTCTAGCCGGACGGGTGCTAGTCAGTTTTTTGCTTATGGCCTTTTTGAGTCTGGTAATTGCACTGATCGGCATCTATGTCATCAATCAAGCCAATAGCGACCTGGTAACGCTTTTGGAACAGGACAAGCTTTTTACCGCCAATGTCCTGATTATGGAGCGAGCCGCCGAGCGCCAGAATAGCAGCGTCCGGGCCTACCTGAACCGGGTACAAGAAGCTGAAAAAGAGCTAGTTGCTGCCATTGCCGACTACGAAACCGCCGATGCTAATCTCCGCGAAATTCTCGCCAGCCTTAAATTACCCGCCGATAAATATCAGCAAGTCCGCGAGCGTTACGAAACCTACCGTGAGAGGATTCAGTATATCCGTTCGCTCGATTTGAACACTTTTCGGGTTGCCCCGATTTATCTGTGGGAAAGCCCCAACAGTCCCCAAAACGGCCCTTTACTCAAAGAACAGCTGATTCAAACAGTGGATGACTTGCTGGCGGTCTACCGCGAACAAAGCCAAAAACGGATAAACGATGCCAAAAATCAGGGGTTAGCGATAACAATCGTGGCGATTATCCTGGTCACGCTGACCGGGGTGCTGGGGGCGTTCATTGCCTCTTTGACCACCCGCAGCATTACTCGTCCTTTGCGGCGGTTGGCAGGGGTGGCGCGGGCCATTCGCCAGGGCAATCTGGAAGTGCAAGTACCGGTGGTCAAGGGCGAAGATGAGGTGGCTAACTTAGCCGGGGCGATGGCAAGTATGGCTGAAAATCTGCGGGTTTCGCGCTACGAGCTTGAAAATTCGCTGGATGAAAGCTCACGCCGCAACCGCGAACTGACCGCCGTCAACCGGGTCGCCGCGACTATCGGGCAATCACTCGATTTGGAACAGGTGCTGCACGAAGCTCTGGATGAATTAATGGACGTAGCCGAAATGGAGTATGGCAGCATTTTTTTGCTGGAGTCGGACGAAAAACACTTTCGGTTGGTGGCCCATTACAATCAGAGCGAGGAATATCTACGCGGCTTCAATCGTTTCGAGGTAGGGGAACAGTTGGTCGGACAAGTGGCCCAACAGGGAGAAGTTCTGATGGTCACTTTTCCCATGAATGATCCAAGTACCACCAACCCGGTCTTACGCAAAGAGGTTTTCAAACGCTTTTACCTGGGCGTACCCCTCAAAAGCAAAGGCAAAGTGCTGGGGGTGGTCAGTCTGACCAGCCAAACTATCCGGCAACTAGAGGCACGCGATTTGGATTTGCTGAGTGCGATTGGCAATCAGATTGGAATTGCGGTAGATAACGCCCGACTGTACCAGCAAGCCCAGCAAGTTGCCGCTCTGGAAGAGCGCAATCGGTTGGCCCGCGACCTCCACGATTCAGTTACCCAGACCCTTTTCAGTATCACCCTGACCGCCGAGTCAACCAAAGCCATGCTGACCCGCCGCCCCGAAAAGGTCGAAGGGCAGGTCGAGCGGCTGCAAACTCTGGCCCGCAGCGCCCTCGCCGAAATGCGCTCACTTATTTTCCAGTTACGCCCTGCCGCGCTGCAAGAGCAGGGTTTAGTAGCGGCCATCGAAAAATATATTGCAGCATTACGGGCCAAAGAGTCATTCGAGATTGAGCTGAATATCGAGGGAGAGGGTCGGCTTTCGGAAGAACACGAGCAGGCCCTCTATCGTATTTTCCAGGAAGCCCTGAATAATATCATCAAATATGCCGAAGCCCGCCATGTCCAGGTCAGTTTCAAGGTGGATGAGCAGGAGGCAATATTGATAATTCGGGACGATGGGGGTGGGTTCGATGCGGCGGCAGTACTGGCTCAAACCAATCGCTCCTCGCTGGGGCTGACCAGTATGCAAGAACGGGCCGAGCTTTCGGGCGGGACTATCAGCATCGAAAGCAGCCCCGGTCAAGGAACAACTATCGCCGTCCGCCTGTCGTTAAGTGTCGCTCCTCGCCCGGTCGGGATGGGCATTAATTAAAACCAGCGACCAAAACCCGTTTGAGTTTCGGTCGCTGGTTTTACAAAAGCCAGGCTAAATATTGGATTGGGTTAAACGCTGCCCCGGCGACGACCCCGGTAACTGAACGCTCGGATAACCACTATTAGCAAAATTGCTCCGATGGTCGCTGCGAAAAGCGTGCCAACCGTCCCATAAGTAGTCAACCCAATCAGGCTCAGGAAGAAGCCGCCTACAAATGCCCCAACTATACCCAGAATTATATCGGTCACAATCGAGCCGCGCCGTCGGGTGATTACGCTGGCAAGCAATCCAGCAATCAAACCGATGATTAGCCACCAAAGCAGGTTTGCCAGTTCAAAGTTATAAGTCTTGTCGCCAATCGTTATATTCAGCATTTTTTTCTCCTTTGTCTTTAGAATTCCAATTCTGCCAATCGTATCAACGTTACCCACTATCTATTCTATCTTCGCTATTTGCTTCTCTCTATTACTTCTTAATATGCACGAAGCGTGCCATAGTTTCCTGTACCAAAGTTCAGGTTGCTGACCGTGCTTTTCAATCAAAAGGACAGGCTGAATTGTGGGCAGGGCTGCTATAATTAGGAGAACTGATAGTTCTTGTTTAATAGTAATTTTAGGATTTTCGCTAAGTTAAATTTTCCTTAGAGGCCGAAACTCTTCCTATACCACCAAAAACAGGTGGTTTATATCTTTGAAAAAAGTTACTGCGTAACTTTTTTCAAAGATATAAATTTTCCGAGCTTCGGCCCACCTTCAAGCGCAAGTCCTGACTTCAATAGATCCAATGCAAGGAGGCAAAGAATGACTCTGGAAATCGAAAAGCTGCCTACCCATCTGGCTGCCGATAACAGCAATTGGGTAGCGGTGGCAACCCTCGCCCAGTTGCAGACCGAAGGCCAACTGACCGTCCATACCGAAGACAACGTGATTGCTCTTTACTGGTACGAAGGCCAACCGTACGCGGTGGATAATCGCTGCCCCCACATGGGTTTTCCGCTCGACAAAGGCACGGTCTGTGACGGGATTTTGACCTGTCACTGGCATCACGCCCGCTTTGATTTAGCCAGTGGCGGAACTTTCGACCAGTGGGCCGATGATGTCCGCAGCTTCCCGGTCAAGGCCGAAAACGGGGAAATCTGGCTAGACCTGACCCCGCCTGCCAACTACCGGGAGCGGATGCAAAAACGGCTACGGGATGGTCTGGAGCGGAGTATTCGGCTGGTAGTTGCCAAAAGCGTGCTGGGGTTGATGCGCGAGGCTGGCGAGGCCGGAGTCGAGGCCGCGAAAGTGCCTTTTGCGGTAGGGCTGGACTATGGGGCGCGAAATCGGCGGGCTGGTTGGAACACCGGACAGACCATCAGCGCCGTAATGATGAATCTTGTCCCGCAACTCGACGCAGATGACCGACCTCGCGCCCTGTTCACTGGGCTAACGGCGGTAGCCCGCGATTGTGCCGGACAACCGGCCCGCTTTGCGATTGAGCCACTACCGAGCGCCGCCACTGACCTGCCGACCCTCAAAAGCTGGTTTCGCCAGTTTATCGAGGTGCGCGATAGCGAAGGGGCAGAACGCTGCCTGGTATCGGCGATTCGGGCCGGACATCCCGCGACGGCGATTGCCGATATGCTCTTTGCGGCGGCGACGGACCATCGCTATATAGATGGCGGGCATGTTCTGGATTTCACCAACAAGGCGTTTGAGGCTCTCGATTGGGCCGGGTGGCACGCGGCAGAAGTAACCCTCGCCAGCCTGATTCCGAACTATGCCGAGGCCCAGCGCGAAGAGGAAACTAACGAGTGGCGCAACCCGGTCAATCTGGTTGCCATTCTGGAAAATGCTTTTGCGGCTTTACCCTCGGCAATAGCTCAGGGCCAGGGCCAGATTTGGGATTTAGCGGCGGGCTGGATTCAATTTGTGCCGATAGTATTGGGGGATGACCCACAGGCTATCAGCGACGGGTTGTTGCAGGCTCTCAAAGATGGGGCGACTTTCGAGGAACTGGCTCAACTAGTGGCCTATGGTGCATTGCGGCGAGTGGCCCAGTTCCATATTACCAACGAGTTTGACGACTGGAACACTGTGCATCACACTTTCACCTATGCCAATGGCTTGCACCGGGCCATGCACCGCAGCCCCTCGCCCGAACTGCTACGCGGGGTCTGGGATGCCGCCATGAGCATCTATCTTGACCGTTTCCTGAACGTTCCCGCCACCAGACTGCCCCAAATCGCGCCCGAACAGGTCGCCGGAGTGCAACCGGAAGCCCTGTTAGCCGATTTGATGGAGCTTTTCAATCGGCAGCAGCAGGTCAATCAGGCCGGGGAACTGGTAGCCCGTTATCTGGCCTGCGGTGGCGAGGTGGCCCGATTAGTGGCGACTTTGGGCAAAGCGCTATTGCGGGAAGATGCCGGTTTCCACTCGATTCAATCGCTGGAAGCCGCTGCCGGGCAGTATCTATCGCTGGCGGCTCGACCTGAAACGGCAGAGTATGCCCCTCATGCTTTGGTCGCCGCTGCCCGCTATCTGGGCGCACACTTTCCAACCCCCCGCTCGGCTAACCAAACCTATCTGATTGCCCTGCGCCTCAATCGAGGCGAGAAGGTCTTTGAAGAATAGTGGTCAGTGGTCAGTGGTCAGTAGTCAGAGAAATGCAGAACTGAGTTCCCCAATCGCGGCCTCGCCCCCCTTTGGGGGTAAATCGCCGCATCGCCCCCAGTGGGGGTAAATCGTAAATTTACTGACCACTGACCACTGACTACTGACCACTATTCCCTAGCTCCGCCGAAAAGGGATTATCGTTTTGCCAGCCGGTTCGCCCGGTAGCGCGGAAATGTTCGAGGCGGCGAATGGTAATCTCGCAATAGATGGGGTCGAGGTCGGCGCACAGCCCGCGCCGACCCAGCCTTTCCGCCGCCAGCAAGGTCGTACCGGAGTGGGCAAAGAAATCTAAAACGGCATCGCCCGGCTGGGAACTGGCTAAAAGAATTCGCTCAATCGCCTTGAGCGGCTTTTGGGCGTAGCAGCCATTCACGTTTTCCTCCATCCGATAGAAAACCTGCTGGACATCAAACCAGACGTTTCCGGCCCGGATGGTCGGGGCGTGACCCCGTTCCAGATTATTTTTTACCTCGTCATCAATCCGCTTGTAATAGCCGGACAAGGTTTTGGGAATTTCGGTATATTGGGGCGTAAAAGGGGGATTGCCCAAAGTGTAATAGAGTAGTTCCTGCCGCACCGCCATCCAGTTATGTTGAGTGCCATAACCGCGCTGGTTTCGCATAGTAATAAAACTGCGCGGACGAAAAGGAGTCTGGCGCATCATCACCATAATATCGGGCAAAGGCTGAAAATTAGCGGTCTGGTCAGCTCCCAGCCAGATATACAAGCTGCTATCCGGGGTCATGTAGGCCCGACTAAGTTCGACCCACTGGCGACACCACTCGGTATATTGGGCCAATTCGCGCTGCTCGAAAGCTACCAGATTATAGGGCGGGTCGTGTACTGCCAGGGTCGCGCTCATGCCTTCGCATAGCCGGGCAACCTGGGCTGGGTCAGTTGCATCCCCACACAGCACACTATGGCCTTTGTTAGCCGGGTCGTGCCAAATCTCACCGGGCTGCAACCGACAATAGGGCAACAAACGCGGGCGTAAATCTAAAGCTTTATCCAGACGCGGCAGCGGATTGTTTACCATCAGGTAGCCGATACCGCTTGAATGTGATAGCGTTCCCTTAGCTCAGTTAAGGGCTGACTCCATAACTCTTCCCATGGTACTGGAAGTAGCTGACTGGTTTGCCGCCCGTTTCGCCACCCCTTAAAAATCACGTTAAGTAGTGGGGGTAAATCGTAAAAACCTTTTAGCATCCCACGGGTTATTATTAGCGCCAATATCCGGGCCGAAGAAGCACTGCCAATCTGGGCTAACTGAAAAGCTTGAAGGCTCAGTTCATCTATTCCCTCAACACTGTAGCCGAGTAGGACGTGCCAAATATCGTGAGTTTGATAGACCCGTAACCCAATAAAGTTAACGTTTTCGTTTTCAAAGATATTATAAGGGCGGTCTTTTATAATCTCCAAACTTAAATTATTGTCAGCCAGTTGATGATAAAAGGCATAGCCGAGGGTATCTTTCGGATAATCGGCTAGAGTTTCCAGGGTCATTGAAGCTGGGCGCACAAAACCAGATTTAACCGCTTCCGCTACGCCCGCACGTTCTAGCATCACGCTCTCATAAGATTTTCTCAAAGCTACGTCCATTGCGGAATTAAATTGCATAATTCGTTTAACTTCCAGGTTCAAAGGCGCAGCTTTGACATCTTCCCAAAAAATTTGCCAAAGGGCTTGGGGAGCTTTAGCTTGATGATTTGAACCTGGTAAGTTCTGCAAAAGTTCGGGGCGCTTTTCGAGCCAGGCCTGACTCAATTGGTCTAAGGCCTCGATAGTAATTTCAGGGGCGGCTAGAGTTGCCTGGCAGAACGTTACGGTTAGCTGTAGTAGCTCCCTTGCCCCAAAGCCTTTAGCGCGGTCTTTGCGTTCCCACTCGGCTAGAATTGCGGGATTTACTTCTTTTTGAATTACTTCCACTAATTTCTCAAAGGTTTGAGGATTTCTATTTTCCACCGCGTTTTCAAAAGCTGCTGTCAAATCTGAGGATAAAAGCATAAGGGCCTCTTTAGGTTGAACTGTTACTTGATGAACTTGATATTTGTTATAAGTCTAGCAAAGGGGTATTATGGTGTCAAGGTATAATTACCTTTATGATGGGATAAACAGGTAAGGAATGTAATATGGTAAAGTTCTTTAGTGGCTTGAAATTTTATGAGCTAATCGGCTGGGTCGGCTTTATTGCCACTATCTCAATGCTGGGTCAGCTTTTGGTGGATTGGGCCACTATTATTGGCTGGGTCACGATTCTGTCTACCACGATTCTTTTTTATATCATAACCATCGAAGCTGATTACGTCGAGTGCGAATGGGCCAGCTTTATCACCATTCCCGCCGGACTAATAATGATATTTGCCAGCTCTGAGCCGGTAAATTATTTTGTGGCAATCGCCGGGCCGATGGCCTTGTTGTATGGCCTTGCCGAGATTTACGCCCCGAAATACCCTAAACTGGCGGCTATTCTCCATACCGACGAGCGTCGGGCAACTGCCGCCGCCAAAAAAGCCGCCAAACTGAATGAGCTTGAAAAAGAGCGGCAGGAAATCACTTACGATAACGATTGGGAAGGAAGTGACTTGCCCGAAGTCCCGCCCCTAGCCAAAGATAAAGACGAAGCGCCAGTATAGCGCCAACTTTCGCCGACCTTATCAGGACTCGGTAAAGACATCCAGCAAACTATCAGGGATAATTACCAGCTTGTCGCCGTAACGCACCTGGGGTGTCACTGTAAAGGCATGTTTTTTGGAGAAAATCCCGCCCTCACTAACCTCATAACCAACGATTTCCAGCGGTTGCAGGCTTAACATAACATTGCTGATGTTGCCGACCAATTTCCCACCTTCGGTTACTACCCCATTATTTAACACCTGGGTCAAAACCGGGGCTTTTTTGAGTAATTCTTCGGCGTGGGCGTTATCGGCCTCGGCATCCAATCGCAAAGTTACGGCATCCGCGCCTATCCCCTGAATCGCCGCCACTGGCACTATTTGCTCGGCACTAAACACCCCCGGCTTGAATTTGAGACCGACAATCTCGCGGGTCTGAGGGTCAAGTGCGAAATCGTCTACACTGCCCACTCGTTTGGCATCGGTAATGTGAACTACCGCCCGACCTTTAAGGTCACTCCACTTGATTTGGGTGGCCTTTTGCTGGATACTCATCTGGCTTACTCCTTTTGGTCATTCCATCAAAATTCACGGTTCTTCTAAAATAAAGGTGCATAGAGTATGCCAGCGATTAACTTTCTTCCATACAATCGGCTTTATCAAGCTCAAAAAACTTTAGCTAAATAAAATTTCTATATTTAATGTATTATTATAACTTGCTAATATTCTGTCGGTGTGTTATTATATAAATGTAGCTTTAAAGATTTTTTCCTCTAAAATTTATTTTTATGATAGAGAAGTGATGTGAGCAAATGTCTATTATTACACCAACACCTCGTGAGCTAAATGTTCTAGTTTTAGTAGTGACAGGTTATAGTAACAAACAAATTGCCGCTTTGCTAGGAACTACACAGCGAACCGTAGAAACTCATCTTACCCATATTTACCAAAAGCTAGAGGCTTCTGGACGTGGGGATGTTTTGTTAAAAGCCCTAAAAGCAGATTGGATAAACCCAAAAGATGAACAAATTGATGGCACATCAACCAGGGAATAGTAAGTAGCCCACTTTTTTTTCGGTAAACCACGATGTGATAGGCTAAATGTTAGTGTATAACAAAGTTAGCCTCTAAATTGATAGACTAAGAAAGGAGCTACATGCGAAAACATTTTAACAAAACCAGAGGACAAAGCTGCCAAACGCGAGTCCAAACGTTTAAAGGAGGAATGTTATAACTCAGCAGAGGAAAGAGAACAGGACAATCCTCTCAAGAAAGATCAAATATTAGCACAGGGCCTATTAGGAAGTTATATTGCCCCTACATCTACATCTGGGGATCATGTCCATTTAATTACCTTATACAGTGATCCAAATAGAGGCGGAAGCAGCTATCAAATTGATGGCTATGCATTTTGATGCGGCTTCCTCATTGTTCTATTGGTTAAACAGGTGCAAGGGGATAAACGTATGAAGGTTATTAAAGTTTTAGCGTTATTAATTGCAGTAGTAGCTAGTTTTCTTGTTCTGCTGCTGACTATCACAATCGGAAATACAAGTGTTACACAATCTGCCGTTACCGCTCAACCCACAACTCAAACTCAACCGGTGTTAAATTGCCGCACACAAGCTCTTACTAAAGATTACGTAGGCCCTACCCCGCCCGTTGAATGTTTTACCAATGCGTCAGAACAAATGAAGTCGGAAGTTGGTTTAGCCTGGATTAGTACTGATAAAGATAACATAAAAGGCGGATTTGCCAGCCAATTTCCTAAACTACCTACACTAACTTTTGTAGACAGTGGTAAGCATCACTGTGCTGCAATGCTGGTTGATACAACTAACAAAATTGTGAAAGCGCAATGCTTTGATACAGAGCAGCAAGCTGTAGAGGCTACCAAAGTTTGGCGTAATACAATTCCAGGTTATAATAAATAATTCTTACTTGCCGCATAAAAGGATAGCAATGGGAGTATATCGGATTACTGGTTATATTCCCATTGCTATTTAGTCTTTCAGAAGTTTCGCAGCAACTCCAGTTGCAAAAGCGTCCCATCAAGGTCATCTTCTTTGAAAAAGGCGGCGGGATTATTGGCGCTACCGGCTTGTACCGAAATCGCCAGAGTTTCGGCCTGGACATAGCGCAAGGCTTCCGGCTCGGCGAGCGCTTCGGTTAAATCAGCTTCCAGACCACTGGCATCTCCGACAGCCCGATAATAAACCGCGATTTTATCAGTGATATTGAAATCGGCATCCTTGCGGGCCGACTGGATGAAGCGAATCAGGTCGCGCAACAACCCTTCCCGCTTGAGTTCGGGTGTCACCAACTTATTGAGGGCCACGGCATAGCCGCCTTCGTCCACCACGGCATAACCCTCGCGCTGTTTGGCATCCACCAACACTTCTTCCGGGCTAAGTTCCAACGTTTCGCCATCAGCGAGTGTCACCGTCAGGCTTTGCCCAGCCCGCAGTTTAGCGTTAGCCGCCCCGCCATCCAACGCCCCCAAAGCTTTCTGAACCTCGCCTAGCCGCTTGCCCAGCTTCGGGCCGAGCAGCTTGAAATTAGCCTTAATCGTGTAATTTAGGATGTCCGCGCCATCGGTCACAACCTGCATCTCCTTGACGTTCAGCTCTTCCAGGACTTGCTGCTTGAAACGGGTCAGCCCGGCGGCTTCGGCGGGGTCACGCGGCTTGATGAGGACTTCCAGCAGCGGCTGACGTACCTTTAGCTTGGAAGCACTTCGCGCCGCTCGACCCAGACTGACCACCTTGATGACCGTCCCGATGTCCTTCAAGAGCGCCTCGTCTATCAGGCTCTTGTCGGCTTCGGGCCAATCGCACAGATGGACACTTTCCGGGGCGGCGGGGTCAACCGACTGCACCAGGTTGCGATACATTGCGTCCGCCGTGAAGGGGATAAACGGCGCACACAACTTGCTGACCGTCACCAGCGCCTCATAGAGGGTCTGATAGGCCGCCAGCTTGTCGCTATCGCTTTCGCTTTTCCAGAAACGGCGGCGATTGCGGCGGACATACCAATTCGAGAGGTCATCCACAAAACCTTCGATAGCCCGCGCCGGGGCGGTTACTTCGTATTTTTCCATCAGGCCAGTCACTTCCAGCACCAGCGCATTCAGGCGAGCGACTAGCCATTGGTCAATCAAGGGCCGGTCTTTATATGGCACTTTGGCGGCGGCGGTTAGGTCGGGCTGGTCGAGATTGGCATACGACACAAAAAAGCTGTAGGTATTCCAAAGGGTCAGCATAAATCGCCGGATGCTGTCGCCGACCAGTTCTTTGGAAAAGCGGCGCGGTTCGCCCGGCGGGTTGGCGGTATAGAGATACCAGCGCAATGGGTCCGCCCCCTGCACGTTCAGCACATCCCAGGGGTCAACGATATTGCCTTTGGATTTGCTCATCTTCTGGCCTTCGCCATCCAAAATATGCCCCAGGCAGATTACATTTTTGTAGCACAAGTCGCCCTTTATCAGGGTCGCCAGAGCGTGTAAAGTATAGAACCAGCCGCGAGTCTGGTCTACCGCCTCGCAGATATAATCCGCCGGAAACAACTCTCCGCTATCCAATTCCTCTTTATTCTCAAAAGGATAGTGGTCTTGGGCGAAAGGCATCGCCCCACTATCAAACCAGCAATCTATTACCATCGGCAGACGGCGCATGGTGCTGCCCTCGGCGAATGGAGAGGGGTAGGTCAATTCGTCCACATAGGGCCGGTGCAAATCGCTATCGCGGAGCGACTTGCCGGTTTTCTGTTCCAGTTCCGTCACGCTGCCGATGCACTCGATTTCGCCAGTCTGCTCGCACTGCCAGAGCGGGAGGGGCGTACCCCAGTAGCGTTCCCGGCTCAAGGCCCAGTCCACATTATTGTCCAGCCAGTTGCCAAAACGCCCCTGCTTGATGTGGGCTGGATACCAGTTGACCTTGTTATTGTTGGCAACCATTTGCTCTTTGACGCTGGTAGTGCGGATGTACCAACTATCTTTGGCAAAAAAGAGCAAGGGCGTACCGCAGCGCCAGCAGAAGGGATAAGTATGCTTGATGCGCCCACTTTTCCACAAAAACCCTCTCTCTTTCAGGTCGCGAGTGATATGGGGGTCGGCCTTCTTAAAAAATTCGCGCTGGAATTTGGGGAAAGCTTCCAGAACTTTACCCGACAAATCCACCGAAAACAGGGTCGGCAACCCGGCCCGCCGCCCGACTTCCAAATCGCCATAGGCCGGAGCGATATGGACGATGCCAGTCCCTTCGCCCAATTCCACGATTTCGTCGGTGATAGAGCGATAGCCAGTGCTGGTATCCACTGGCTGACTATTCAGCCCGACCCCAGCATAAAGTGGCTGATATTTGAAGCCGACCAATTCCGCCCCGGTCGCCTCGCCTAGCACTTCGTAGCCATCTTCGCCAAACAGCTTGGAGGCCAGGGCTTTCGCCACGATATAGGCTTCATCTTCATCGTTGGGGTGGGCCAGTACATACTCGGCCTCAGCTTTCAGGGCGCAGGCGGCATTAGATGGCAGCGTCCAGGGGGTAGTAGTCCATATCAAAAACGATACCGGCAAAGTTCCGGCTACCGCCCCAAAAGGCAAGCGCCCGGCCTCACCCGGCAATAAGCGCAGCCGGATATACACCGATGGGTCGTCCACATCGTCCTCATAACCCTGGGCAACTTCGGCATCCGCCAGACTGGTATTACAGCGCGGGCAATGCATGGTCACTTTGTAGTCCTTGAACAACAGATTTCGGTCCCACAGGTTTTTGAGAATCCACCAACCGCTCTCGATGTAGCTGTTATCGTAGGTGATATAAGCATTTTTCAGGTCGGCCCAATAGCCAATCCGCTCGGTCATACGCTCCCATTCCTGAACGTATTCCCAAACCGATTGACGGCAGAGCTTATTAAATTCGGCGATGCCATATTTTTCGATGTCTTCTTTACCCTTGAAGCCCAACTTTTTTTCGACCTGAACTTCTACTGGCAGACCGTGCGTATCCCACCCAGCCTTGCGTGGCACATAGTAACCCCGCATGGTTTTGTAGCGCGGAAACAAGTCTTTGAAGACCCGCGCCAACACATGGTGAATACCAGGAACCCCGTTAGCAGTCGGCGGCCCTTCATAGAAAACATAGCGTGGCCGACCTTTGCGGGCTTCGAGACTTTTTTCAAAGATTTGCTCGTCTTTCCAGAATTTCAGCACTCCTTCTTCGAGTTGCGGAAAGCTGACCCTGGCATCCACACTTTCAAATTTTACTTTTGCCATGACCTTAAACCTTATCTTTCTTCGATTTGTGGTTTGTTCGATTTGTTTGAGTTCTTCGATTTTCGGTTTCTAAGAAGTTCGCTTTCTTCGATTTTCGCCAGCAATTCCCAGCATTCGGCGGGAGTATTGACCGGGAAAAGCTGAAACCGGCCTTCTATCTTCAAATCGGCGAACACCCCGGTCGGGCCTTCGTGGAAATGAAGATAACCAACTCCTTTGCGATAGAAAATCCCCCGCTTGGGTTCATTCAAATCGGGTTGCTTTCGCACTTCCCCCAATAGTTCTTCCACCTTATCGAGCGCAGCGCCCCCGGCGTGCTTCATCTCACCCTCATTTCACTAACTCAGGACTTTCGCTTGAAGTCGGGCGCAAGCGCAGAAGATTTATATCTTTGAAAAAATTTACTGCGTAAATTTTTTCAAAGATATAAAAAACATGTTTTTTGTGGTATCCCAAAGTGTCATTCTGACCGAAAAATTTGACTGAGCGAAAGGCCTATAACTAAGCTTATCCCCAACCGCTCTCCTTTTAACCTTTGACTTTTAACCTTTGACCACTTTTACCTATAAAACAAAAAATCCCGCCGCCTGACCCAATGTCAGGGACGAGATAAATTCCCGCGATACCACCCTGGTTGACTGCTGTTGGCTTTATACCAAAGCCAGTCCGCTCGATGAAGTGCGTGTTCACACTTCCGCCCCGGATAACGGGAGGCGAACCCGACCAAATCTACTCGTAAAGAAGCCTTTTAGCCACATTCTTTACTTTGGGTTGGCAGCTCAGGAACGATTTTCAGCCGGGCCGGGGGTCCGCTCTCACCAATTCGGACTCGCTGGTAGCCCATTGCTACCGACCTACTCTTTCCATCATAGCCTTTAAAACAAGCTTATTCACTTGCTCGTATGATACTCTTTTGAGCCAGTTTTGTCAATAGACCACCCTGCTTTTTAGCGGGCGGTAAAGGCGAACTCGCGTACTCCAAACAGATTGCCTTCGGTATCCTTGCAATAGGCCATGAAACCTATTCCCGGTATCGGCAGCTTGGGGACGGCAAGCTGTCCGCCCGCATCCAGCACTTTCGCCGTCGTTTCGTCCAGCGAGCGGACATCTATGGTACACACAAAGGCCGCAATTCCATCGGTAGCCGGGCCGTAACGATGAGCAATCGTGCCGTCAATTCCAGGTTCATCCTTGCTGCCGGTGGCTACCATCCAGTAATCCATTGGGCCTTCCCATTTACTTATGCTCCAATCGAAGACCGCCTGATAAAATTTGGCGGCTCGTGGCGGGTTTTCGGCCTGAATCTCAAAATGGGTCACACGCCCCATAAATCCACCTCCTGTTAGGCTTGTCGGTTTGCTATTATTGCTACTTTCAGCTACATGACGAACAGGATGGCGCGATTTCGACACCTTTTAGCTCAGGCTTTGCTTAATTGAAGATTGGTCATAAATCTAGAAGTTGGGTATGACCAGAACTCGATTAGTGCCTATCAGTTTTAGATTAGTCCCGCCGGGTAAACCGCCAGACCCACCAAACCATAACCGCCTGCAAAGGTAGTCGGATAATGTGATAGGCTGCCGAACCAAGAAAACCGGGGAATTCCTCGCGCTTGATAGCATGATAGATATTAGCGGGATATACCGCTACCAGCAAAGCTATCAGCCCCCAGGCCGCCGGGCGCTTGAAACGCGACGACCACAGCCCGACCCCGCCCAATATCTCAAAAAAGCCGCTGATGTAGATTAGCTGGCGCGGGCCGGGTAGCATGGGGGGCATGACTTCCTCATAAAATTCGGGCCGCACAAAGTGAACTATTCCCGCGAATACAAATAGCAGGCCGGTGATAATCCGGGCGACCAATTGTGTATTATTTGGCTTAACCGCGACAGGTTCGGTATTCATAAATTTATCCTTTACTTTTATTTATATTGCAACCTGGCTATGATACTACAATTCTGGCATGGGCGGGGCTTGACACTCGATTGCTCACCTGATAATATAATATTGTGAGAAGTAAATATTGAAAGACTGGGAACAGGAAGAGTAAGCGGCGCAGGCCGATAGAGAACAGGAGTCAGCGGCTGGAAGCTCCTGACGGTACGCAATGCTGAAGGTAGCCTGGGAGTCTTGACCTTGAACCGACTGGCTGGACCAGAACCGAAACTAGGGGTCAACGTTACGCGGCCCGTTATCGCCGCAAAAGCGTTTTTTGAGGGCTGAGGGTTGGGTGCTGAGGGCTGAGTAATTACGAGATTATCAAATTATTCATCTTTCATCGCTTAGGCATCTTAGTGCTTGATACAGCGGAAAAAAGGTGGTACCACGTGAGAGGTTGGCTCTTTCGTCCTTTATGGGATGAAAGGGTTTTTTTGTTTTATAGCTATTAGTGGGGAGCTTTCAAATGATGGAGGTACGGGATGCCACAATTGAAGACCTGGAATTTTTGAAAGCGATGATTTGGGAAGATAACTTTTCCGAGTTTGCCACCGATTTACCAGACAAGGCCTGGGATTAGTAAAGAAAGAGGACTGTAATGAGCGAGTTAATCGAAAAGAGCCAAAACATAGAAAAGAAAGAAATGGAGAAAGCCTACGACCCCGCCGCCAGCGAAGCAAAATGGTACGCTTACTGGAACGATAAGGGTTATTTCACTCCCAAAATCGAAAAAGGGAAAAAGCCCTGGGTCTGTATTATGCCGCCGCCGAATGTGACCGGGGCGCTGCACCAGGGCCACGCTCTGTTTGTCTCGATTGAGGATGCTCTGACGCGCTGGCATCGCATGAAGGGTGAACCGACCCTGTGGCTGCCGGGGACTGACCACGCCAGCATTTCCACTGAGGTGGTTATTGAAAAACTGGTTTGGAAAGAGCAAAAAAAGACCAAAAACGAACTGGGTCGCGAAGCCTTTTTAGGGCGGGTCTGGCAATGGATGGACGAATATCAAGGGGTTATCCGCACCCAAATGGAGAAGCTGGGGGCCAGCGCCGATTGGACGCGAGATGCCTTCACGATGGATGCCCAGCGCCAACGGGCGGTGAAGGTGGCTTTCAAGCGGCTGTTCGATGCCGGGCTAATCTATCGGGCTGCCCGCATCGTCAATTGGTGTCCTGGCAGCCTGACCGTGATTAGCGATTTGGAAGTCGAGATGAAAGAGGAAGTTGGGTCGCTATGGTACGTCCGCTATCCGGTCAAGGGCGAAGAAGGCCGCTACGTGACCGTCGCCACTACCCGGCCCGAAACCATGCTAGGAGATACCGGGGTGGCGGTTAGCCCCAAAGACCCCCGCTATAGTGATTTGGTCGGCAAGATGCTGCTTCTGCCCCTGGTCGGGCGCGAAATCCCGATAGTCGCCGATGACGGAGTGGAGGCTGAGTTCGGGACGGGCGCGGTCAAGGTCACGCCTGGTCATGACCCGCTTGACTTTGAAATCGGGCAGCGCCACAATCTGCCGGTCATCAATATCATGAACCCCAACGCCTCGCTGAACGAAAACGGCGGAGCTTATGCTGGGCTGGACCGCTTTGTGGCCCGCAAACAGGTGGTGGCGGACTTGGAAGCCCAGGGCTTTCTGGTCAAGACCGAAGCCTACACCCATAGCGTACCATATAGCGAAAAAGCGGGGGTGCCGATTGAACCACTGGTCAAGGAGCAGTGGTGGATAAAAATCGCGCCCCTGGCTGAACCGGCCCTGCAAGCCGCCTACGATGGGCGGATTAAGTTTGTGCCGGAGCGTTTCAAGAAAACTTATACCGATTGGATGGAAAATCTCCACGATTGGGCGATTTCGCGCCAGCTTTTCTGGGGACATCGGGTGCCGGTCTGGTTCTGCGACAATTGCGGCAACTATAACTGTACCACCGAAGATACTTTGGAAAAGTGCGAAAAATGCGGCAGTACCGACCAAATCTGGCAAGACCCCGACGTGCTGGACACCTGGTTCAGTAGCGGAATGTGGCCTTTCAGTACCCTGGGCTGGCCCGACCAAACCGAAGACCTTGATTATT
This sequence comes from Chloroflexia bacterium, assembly GCA_038245615.1. Taxonomy (GTDB): domain Bacteria; phylum Chloroflexota; class Chloroflexia; order Chloroheliales; family Chloroheliaceae; genus 54-19. The sequence goes on from JBBRSG010000090.1 coordinate 23,630, forward strand.
TTTATCCCGGCGATGTGCTGGAAACCGGCCCGGATATTATCTTTTTCTGGGTGGCTCGGATGATTATGTTTGGCATCTTCTTTATGGGCGAGCCGCCGTTTCACACGGTCTATTTGCATGGAATTGTGCGGGACGAAAAGGGCCAGAAGATGAGCAAGTCAAAGGGGAACGTAATTGATCCACTCGAAAACGTCAAGGAGTATGGGAGCGATGCCTTGCGCTTTACCCTCTTGACTAGCGGCACACCAGGGGTGGATGTCAAGCTCTCTTTTACCAAGATGGCCGACAGCCGTAACTTTGCCAACAAGCTCTGGAACGCCACCCGCTTTATCACTTTAAGCGGCACGGATAGCCTGAGTTATCAACCTGCGAACCTGGCGATGGCCCAAACCCTGGCAGACCGCTGGATTCTCAGTCGCTATCAGCAATTGGTGGGCGATGTCACCCGACTAATCGAGCAGTTTCAATTGGGCGAAGCCGGACGGTTGATCTACGATTTCCTGTGGAGCGAGTTTTGTGACTGGTATATTGAGGTCAGCAAGCTGCGGCTGAACAGCCCAAACCCGGCGGAGAAGCAGGCCAGCCAGCAGGTGCTTTGCGCGGTGCTGGAAGGGGCTTTGCGACTGTTGCATCCCTTTATGCCGTTTGTCACCGAAGAACTGTGGCACAATCTCCCGCACGAAGGGGAAGCCCTGATTGTCGCGCCCTGGCCTACCGCCCCCGCCGATAGTCAGACCGATAGCGCGGCTGTGACCAGTTTCGAGGCTTTGCAAGCCGTGATTCGCGGTATCCGCAACGCCAAGAGCGAGGCCAAAGTTGAAAGCAAGCGGGTGGCAGCGATTATTGTGCCAAAGTCGGAATATCTGGCGCTCTTTGAGAGCGAGCGCGAGACAATCATTCGGCTGGCGGGGGTCGAGGCTACTAAACTGGAAATCAAGGCCGACTTACCGGAAGCGCCCAAACAGGCGGTTAGTCTGGTGACGGACGGAGCGACGGTCTATCTGCCATTGGCGGAAATGCTGGATTTGGAGGTCGAGCGCACCCGCCTGGGCCGCGAAATTGAGCTGGCCCGCAAGGAAATCGAGAAATCCGAAGGCACGCTCTCGAATGCCAGCTTTGTGGAACGCGCCCCCGCCCCTGTCGTCGCCAAAGAGCGCGAAAAGCAAGCCGCCACCCGCGAGCGCCTCGCCCGCCTGGAAGAGCGGTTGGCGGAGTTGGGATAAATTGGGGGACGGAGGTCGGGGGGGCGGGGGAAATTCAGGACTGAGGACTGAGAACTGAGTTCGTAAATTTCCGACCCCTGA
>JBBRSG010000091.1:0-24139 GCA_038245615.1 Chloroflexia bacterium
AGGCCAATATCGCTATCGTGGGTATCAAAGGTCAGCAAAACCACCCGTTGCCCTTGCCGGTCTCCTGCGGCGATAAGGGCGGTGCCTTCGCTGCTGGAAGCGACCACCCTGGCCCAGCCCGGTAACTCGTACTGGTGGGCCTGCCGGATCGAAACCGAACTCAGGTCGGTGTAGCGTAGCAGCGGGTCGTTTTGCTCCAGTCGCGCAAACGACGGAGTGTTAATCGTCCCGATAATCGGCACAAGCGGCGAATTGGGCGGGTTTATCAGGAACATACCGCCGGGCGGGGGTTTATCTGGTACAAAGTTGTCAAAGATATAGAGGTCAAACGAATCTTTAGTCGGTGAACTCTCATAGTTACTGGGCAGAACCTTGCTGACCTTGTAATTGGGCAGGCGGCTCAAAAACAGTTCCAAAAAGGTGTTGCCGGTAGTGACTATCAGCAGCTTTTGGGGCGTACCGGCATTGCGAACCGTCCAGGCCTCGTTATCCACTGCCAGGTAATCCTGACCGCTCCCACTTGGTTTGATTTTGGCGCTGACCACCCGTGCCGTCATGGGCAAATCGGTCAGGGTCAGGCTGGCCTTGTCGTCCGGGCCAATCTCGACTTCTTTGGTGTCGAATTGCTTGCCGTCAATCGTAACCACCAGATTGACTTTAGCAGCTTGGGCGGCATAATTACTCAGCCCGACAAAAAGTTGTGGCCCGCTTCCAGCTTCACGTAGACTCAGGCCGGTAATCGCCTGATTGAGGTCGCTTTTGCCGACCTTGATATATTTCACTTTGGCTTTGAGGGAAGGTAAGCCCTCTTCCCGCGCAAACGAGCCATTGCTGACGATGACCACCGTCGTACCGGGATTGCGGTCAGCCGCAGCCGAGGCCAACACAATCGAGGCTTTGGGCTTGGGGGGTTCGCTGGTGACTTTAGCCCGGTCAAGGGCGGCTTTGAGTTCGCCCTGGTTGGTCGAGTTGGTCGCCAGCACTTCCGGGAAAGACCGCATCAGCACCAGGGTCATCTGGTCGCCACTGCCCATGCCCTCGATAATCGAGCGCACCTCGTCTTTAGCTTTGGCAAAGCGGGTCGGCTCGATGTCGGCGGCTTGCATTCCGGCGCTGGCATCCAGCAAAACAATAATATTCCCGGTGGCCTGGGCATCGCTATTAAAGAAAGGCCGCGATAGCACCAAAGTCAGCAAGAGCAACAACAGCAATTGCAACAGCAAGAGCCAATTTTTTTGAAGCTTTTGCCAGGGGGCGTTGGCTTGTTTATCTTCCAGCACTCGCCGCCACAAAAAGCTGCTGCTAACCGTCAGGTCTTCGCGCTTGACTTTGAGCAGATACAAAATGATGATAGGAATTGCCAGGGCCAATAGCCCCAACCCCAATGGTAGTAAAAATCCCACAACAACCTCTAACTATCTAAAATCTAAGGTCTAAAATCTAAAGGCTTTAGCTGACCAGGCCGCGCCGCCGCATATAGTGAAGGACTAAATCTTCAAAGGAGGTATCGGTTTCGATTTGGATATAATTAATCCCGCGTCGCTGGCAAAAATCTATCAGGCCGTTTTGCCAGGCAGTAAATTCCTTGTGATAAAGTTCCAGGGCATTGCTGTCTATACTCACTTCCTGACTATCGCCGGTCTCGCTGTCTATCAACTTGAAATCGCCACGCAGGGAAGGATTTACTTCATCCGGCGAAAGGACATGCAGCAAGGCGATTTCGTGGCCCGCGCCTTGTAGCGCCCGTAAGCCTTCAAAGCAGCCTCCCGGCGCAAATAAATCCGAAATAACAAATAATAAACCCGGCTGACGGGTCGTACTGGCGTAGGTTCGCAAAGCGGTATTTAGGTCGCCGCCCGGCCCGGAATTCAGGTTTTCCACAAAGCGAATCATCCGCACCGTCTGATTTTTGCCGCGCATCATCGGCAACCGGGCCTCCTGCCCAGTGCGCCCGGTGAACAGAGCCGACATACTGACCCGATCCATCGCTGAAAGAGCCATATAGGACAGGGCGGCGGCGGTTTGTTTGGCATAGAGCAATTTATTGAGGCGGGGGTCATTGCTATTCGCCCCGTCCGCCGTCAACAAATCGGAAGATGGCCCGCTCCAATCCATCGAGCGGCTGCAATCCAGCAGAATATGAATGGTCAGTTCTTCTTCTTCTTCAAACAGTTTCAAGAAGACCCGTTCCAGCCGGGCGTAAATATTCCAGTCCACCTGCCGCAAATCATCGCCGGGGGTATAATCGCGGTAATCGGCAAATTCTACCGAAGTACCGCGTTTGGTCGAGCGCCGTTCTCCTTTGAGGCTACCGGCCCGTACCCGCTTGCTGACCAGGGTCAGGCGGTCTATTTTTCTTAAAAATTCTCCATCAAGTAAAGCTGGCATTTATTCCTCGATACTAGAACTAGGGCTGTTTTTTCGCCAGAACTTTTTCCAAATAGTCCATTCCGGCTTTAAGTTGGGGGTCGCGGCCTGTCACCAGGTCCTGCACCGACATCTTGATTTCGATGTCAGGGCTGACTCCCACTCCATTGAGCCGCAGCCCATTGCGCGACTCGTAGACATCAACCGTTACACTAATCGCGGTGCCATCGCCCAGCGGGAAAGCCGAAGTGTGGCCTAGCGCCCCGGAAGTCTTGACCCCGATAAGCGGGCCAAGCTGGAAATCGCGGATAGCAAGCGCCAGAATTTCGCTGCTGCTGGCGCTGCCTTCATTCATCAAAAGCACCAATGGCAACTGAGGCGAAAACGGCTTGCCCTTATTTAAGCCACTTATCAAATCGCTGCTGACTTTCACCGGGTCGCGGCGACGGCGGTCTATGGTATAGCCAGTCACTTCGCCGTTGCTTACAAACCGACCTATAACCAGTTCGGCGTTGACCCCGCCAGGATTCTCGCGCACATCCAGCACCCAGCTATCCGCGCCCTGTTTACGCAATTCGGTCATGGCCCGGTCAGTTTCGTCCGCCACATTCATAAAAAAATCGCGGATGGCGATATAGCCGATATGCCCGTTTAGCAACTGAAACTCAACTGTCGGCAGGTTATAGCGCCGTTTGGTAATATTGACCACAATCGGGCGAGCGTCGGTCATCCGGGCCAGGGTAAAGCGATGAGTTTCGTTTTCTTTAGCATCGCGGATTGCCGCCCAATTTTTTGCGTCTATTTTCAGGTCATCATATTGCAAAAGCTGGTCGCCCGGCTTAATCCCCACCTTGTCGGCGGGGCCACCACTGACTACCCGCGTGATATAGGCTTTGTTGTCCTGGGGGGTGACGATTACTCCATAGCCGACTGAACTATTGTTGCCCGAAAGTAAATCCTGGCGGTTCTGGTAGCCGGAAGCTTCCAGAAAATAAGTATGCTCGTCCCCGATAGACTCGGCCATTACGTTTACGATTCGATAGGCTATCTGGTTCTTGGGATAACGGAAATCTTTAGCATCGTCCAACATCTTGCTAAAGGCCGCGCTGTAAATCTCCCAATTTTTATCGGCATCCTGACCGAAAATGGGCGACGGCGCAGGTATTCCGGTGATACGGCTCAGTTCTTCCAACCCGATTGTCAAAAGACCTACCGAATCTACTTCTTTGTAAAGGTGGCGGACAAGCGCATCATAGGCGTTTTTCAGGATACGTAATTCCGAAAAGCGGTCTACTTTTTCGGGTGTCCCTTTGAGGGTCGGGGTGGCACTAGGTTGGGCCACTGACCCTGGCGAAACCGGCGGGGCTTCAGTTTGAGCAGAAGTAATCGGCGGTTGCGGGACGGTGGTCGGGGTGGGAGCGACGACTACCGTCGCCGTAACCTCGGTTCGGGCGGGGGCGGGGGTAGCGGTAGCTCGCAAAGCTTCGACTGCCGAAAGGGTGTCCTGCAAACCAGGGCGGGGAGTGGGATTTAGGCTAGGAGCGGTAGGGGTTTGCCCGCACGCCGCCAACAACAAAACCAGCCCCAGCCACACTGCTGGCAACCAACTAACCCGCTTGTACCTTTTAGTTCTCATCCTCTTGCCCTAACCTGATTTTCAGCTAACCACACTGCTCGCTGAACAAGGGCTTTTCCAAAATGTTATACGTATCGCGCCCCTAGTCGAATCAACCTTTGCCCATTGGTACGCTCTTGAGAACTTCCTGAATCACTGCGTCGGGTTGAATTCCTTCGGCCTCACCCTCAAAGTTCAAAAGCAAGCGGTGGCGCATCGCGGGCAAAGCTACCGCCCGAATATCATCAAAAGCCACATTATATCGGCCCTCCATCATCGCCACGATTTTAGCCGCCAGCATCAGGGCTTGCGCTCCACGTGGGCTTGCCCCGAACCGTACATATTGGCGAGTAATGCCGGGGGCTTCGGCATTTTCGGGGTGGGTTGCCAGAATTAGCCGGGCGACATAGTTGGTCACATGTTCCGCCACTGGTACTTGCCGCGCCAGGTCGCCCATCGCGGTAATAATCGCACTATCGGCCACTTTGTCCAGGCTGGCCTGCTCCCCGGTGGTGGTACGGGTCAGGATTTGCATCAGGTCTTCCTCGCGGGGAAAGCCAACCGTCAGCTTAAAGAAAAAGCGGTCTAGCTGGGCTTCCGGCAAAGGGTAAGTCCCTTCCATATCAATCGGGTTTTGGGTCGCCAGCACAAAGAAAGGTCGCTCCACCCGATAGCTACGATTGGCTACCGTTACAGTTTTTTCCTGCATGGCTTCCAGCAAGGCCGATTGAGTTTTGGGAGTGGCCCGGTTGATTTCGTCCGCCAGCAGCAGATTGGTGAAAATCGGGCCGGGCTGGAAGCGGAATTGTCGTCCACCGTGTGGGTCATCCAGCAAAATATTAGTCCCGACAATATCGGCGGGCATCAGGTCGGGGGTGAATTGAATCCGGCTGAAGTGCAAATCCAGCACTTGCCCCAGCGTCCGCACCATAGCTGTTTTACCCAGCCCCGGTACACCTTCCAAAAGTACATGTCCCCCGGCAATAATGCTGATTAGGACATTCCGCATGACATCGCGCTGCCCCACAATAACCTTGCCGACCTCATCCTCAATCCGGGTGGTCATTTCTCGAAATTGTTCCGGGGTGACGGTCAGAGGAGCAGGGGCGGTAATAGTAGTCATAATCCAGTTTCCCTTTATTTTGAAATCTAAAATCTAAAATCTAAAATCTGAAATCTGAAATTGCAGTAACCATTCAGTCTGGGGTTTGAGGGCGACCCTGCGTGGTCGCCCTCCGAGCGCGGGGTAGTAGCCCTGGGGCTGAATGGTTAAAGCTCAAAACTTAAAATTCAAAACTCGTAACTACTTGTCCTTTTTGTTCAAGTCGTCAAAATATTGCTTGACCATATCCTTGAGGGTAAGCGGGATATAGTTTTTGTCGAGTTGCTGGGCGGCCTGTTGCTGATATTGTTCCAGCACGTCGCTATACGGCACGCTGGCGTTTCCGCTGGGGTTGCCGCCATTGACCGTCTGATTATTGCTTGGCCCTTGCCCATTTTTGCCCTGGACATTGGTCTGAGTACCGTTAGTATTGCGCTTGGTCGGGTCTTGATAAATCGCATCACTAGCGCCTTTACCGGCCTTGCCACCCTTGTTGTCGCCATTCGGGTCGGACTGGTCGCCCGGTTGGTCGCCCTGACCTTGACCCTGGCCCTGGCCCTGGTCGCCTTTTGGCCCTTGTTGGCCTTGCTGTCCATTCTGGCCTTGTTGCCCATTCTGACCCTGTTGACCTTGTTGACCTTGCTGACCATCTTGACCCTGTTGTCCCTGCTGACCTTGTTGACCTTGCTGACCCTGTTGTCCCTGCTGACCTTGTTGACCCTGGTCGCCTTGCTGGTCGCCCTGCTGCATTTGCTGGTCGCCGCCTTGTTGTCCATCGTCCTTGTCGCTATTGGCCTGGTTCAACTTGTTTTGGGCATTTTGACCACTGCTTTTTTGGGCGGCCTGATTGATAGATTCCTCACTTTTCTGGAGCTGGGAGGCGGCCTCTTGCAGTTGGTCACTGGATTGCTGGTCTTTGCCGCTCTGACGAAGCTGGTTAGCGACATCCTTGAGGGCTTTTTCGGCAGCCTGCGGGTTCTGCTTCAAGTTGTTGGGACTAAGCGCACTGGAAAGCTGTTGCAGCTTATCGGCCATTTGCGGGTTGGAGTTCTTGAAATTCTCGGCATCTTTAGCCAGTTGTTGCGAAAGCTGCTGGGCCTGATTGGGGTCTTTAGCCAGTTTGTCGAGCGCATCTTTGTTCGCCAGCTTTTCCAACTCTTTGGCGGCATTCTCGTAGCGGTCAGAACCGCTTTGCTGTAGAGCTTCCCCGGCGGGTTTGGTGGCCTCGGCGGAATTAAAGGTCTTTGCCAGCGACTCTAAGGCGGCCTTTTCCTGGGTATTTTTATTGGCATCCGCCAGCTTTTCGAGTTCTTGCTGGGCTTTTTCGAGGGCGGCTAAGGCTTCGTCCTTGTTATTGCTTTTTTCGAGCAGGTCTTTTTTCACCTGGTCGAGCTGCTTCAACAACTCCTGAATTTTGGGGTCGTCTTTGGCGGCTTCGGGATTTTCCTTGATAATCTTCTGTTTGAGTTCTTCGATTTTCTGGGCCTGAGCCTCAATCTGGGCCTTGACCGCCTGATTCTCCTTTACCTGGTCGCTGAAAGGGTTAGGAGCAAACAGGGCGATAACCAATAGCGGAATCAGGGCCAGAGCTACTAATCCGGCCCGCGTTGGAACTCGCAAAGGCAGGGCTTTGGAACTTTTCAGGCCTTCCACCGAGCGCCGGGCATCGGCGAATTGGCGCGAACCCATCGCAGCATAGCCCATTTTTTCGGGATGAAGATGACCTTCAACAGCGGTACTCAACCGCTCTTTGAGACCTAAAGCTATATCCACCTGCCGAGCGGTCTTTATCAAAGGACGGGGACGCAAGAAAGCATAAGCCACAACCCCTAGTAGTCCCAAAACTACCGCCGGAATAGCTATCAACATTACCTGCTCTACCGTCAAGGAAGGGGTAAGTCGGCTGAAAAGGGCTACGGCAAGGCCGACCAGCCCGCCGCCAATCAGTCCGTAAGGCAACAGCCGCATAGCTTCTTGCAGACGAAAACGGCTCTCGATTTTTTTCAGGCGGTGAACTAGCTGCCGGTAATCCGCCGGGCTAACCGTTTCCTGGGCCAGAATTTCCTGTTCATTTCTTTCGAGTGTTTGCATTCTGTTGCCTTACCTTATATATGTAATATTCTCTAGTTGCAACTAGAGAATAGCCGATAATCCTGTTTCGCTACCTGAACTTTTACGCTGATATAATCGCTAGTATGGCTGATTCGAGCGGCCTTTTTTGTTTTTGCCGCCTTTTATTTTTCTGCCGGTTTCCGCCGGACTGCGGACTGGTTTAATTCGTTTGGTGGCCTGCCAGATTATTACCCCGCTCATGATACTGGCTACCACCAGAAAACGCACAAAGGGAGTTAGTTCAAAACCTGCCCCCGGATTGTTGAAAAAGAAAATATTGCTACCAGCCCGGCTTTTCAGAATTTCGCCAGTAGACAAAACCGCGTACATCGGGTTAATTGATAATACCCAGTTTAACATGTCTTTATAGAAAGTTTCGCCAAAAAAGATTTGATTCAGATTAAAAGTGCGCGGAATAATCAGGCTCAAGCCGAAAATCGTCGCCAGGGGTACCCCGAACAGCAGTACCAGAATACTCCAAAATGTATAGCGGCTGGCCTCGCGGCTGGTACGCATAGCACTCGACCAGAAGATACCGACCGACCCGACCATGACGCTGGCGACTACCATTACTAGCAGGGCCATAAATAGCTGGTCGAGGCTGACCCCGCCCATCAAAAAGGCGACACTGGCAACCGGAATTCCGGCCACCAATACTAGCAGCAAATAGGCCAGGGCCGCGAACAGCTTGCCAAACACAATATCGCGGGGACGCAGCAGGGTGACGAGCAGAACATCATAAGTCTGACGCTCTTTTTCGCCCGCGATTGCCCCGGCACTAAAACCAGGCGCTAAGACGCAGGCCAGAAATAGCTGGGCGACTACGATGGCGGTAAAATAGTTTGTGCCGAGTTCCTGACTCCGGGCATTATACGAGGTGTTGTAGCCGGAATAATAGGAATAGGAGTAAAAACGGGTACTACTCGCCAGTGACGCATAGCTAATCAGCCCTATAATCCCCAAAATCAGGGTATACAGCCCCAGGTCTATTACTCCACGCCAGCTTCGCATCCGATAGCGCAATTCCTTTAGAATTATCGGGTTCTGCCGCACGGCAAGCCAGCCGTTTGCCACTTTGCCCGACCAACGTTTCCAGCGCCCGGTTCTATTTGCGACTGTCGTTACTGCCATCTTGTATACCTGATGATTAGCCGGGAGGTGCTAACCAGAACAAACCTTCCGCTTCGGAGAGGTGCTACCCATTTTACCTTTTACCCAACTGCTTTAGCAATAGGGTATCGCAAATTTTACAGTTTTCTTACATTTCAATTAAGCTACATATCCCCTAGTGATTTGCATAAATATATTTTCCAGGTTGGTCATCTGCTCGCTAAAGCTAAAAACCGGGAGATTTTGCTGAATGAGATATTGTAGGAGAGCCTGCAAGTCGCCTTCGTCACCCTCGACCTGTAATTCCCATTCTATTGGGGTATCCAACTGGCGGGCGCTTTTCACTTTTGGGCCACCCTGCATTATCGGGGCGAGGCTCTGGAATTGTTCCGCCGAAAGCGGGCGGAGCTTGACCCGTACCTGCCGCAGATGCTGGTTGAGCGAACTCAAAATATCGCTGACCCGCCCACTGGCAAGCAGCCGTCCGCGCTCGATAATTCCGATATGGCTGCACATTTCGGCTAATTCGGTCAGAATATGGGAAGAAATAATGATAGTCTTACCCATGCGGCTCAATTCCTTGAGCAATTCCCGCAACTCGACCCTGGCGCGAGGGTCGAGGCCACTAGCGGGTTCATCCAGAATCAACAAGCGGGGGTCGTGAATCAGGGTGCGGGCCAACGCCAGCCGTTGGGTCATGCCCCGCGAAAGGCTTTCAATATAAGTATCCCGTTTATCGGCTAAATCCACCAGTTGCAGCAAATCATTGACCAGCCCGGGCCGCTTTTTGGCTTCGATGTGATAGGCCGCCGAGAAAAATTCCAGGTACTCGCGGGCGGTCAACCGCTCGTAAATCCCGATAAAGTCGGGCATATAGCCCAGACAGGCCCGGATTGCCACCAAGTTATCGGGGTTGCGGTCATTCACCTTGAAGCCGCCGACCCAGGCCTCGCCCTCCGACGGTTCGAGCAAGGTTGCCAGCATTCGCATGGTGGTGGTTTTGCCCGCCCCGTTTGGGCCGATAAAGCCGTAAATCGCCCCCGGCTCGATTTCGAGATTTACGCCTATCACTGCGTGAAACGGGCCGTAGCGTTTGCTCAGATTGACCGTCCGCACCGTCAATAAGCTCTCGGCGGGCGGAGGTGGAATATTAAAATCGGTTTGGGGCGGCGAAACCAAAGAATTGTCAGACACGGCAGAACCTCTAGTTATTAAAAAGGTCAATCAAGTCATTCAAATTTTTAAGACCGGGTATCTGGTTCTTAGCACTACCATAAGCCCCGAATACTAATTCGTTATTGATATGGAATACCCCATCAATGGTCGGATAGTTTATGACCTGCTGCAATCGGGCGCTATCAAATTCATTAGTTACAAGATAAAATTTTAGATTTGGCACTTGTTGTTTATAAGTATCCGCTTCCTCTTGCGGGTCACGTATTCGGTCATGGCGCATTCCCCATTTGCTGGAAATGACCGCCACCGGGTCATTATCAGGAGTAGTCTGCTCAGGCCAAACTACAATATCAACGCTTTTGCGGCGGGAATTTAGCAGGTTTGCAAATACGCCATTTCCAATTCGCACCTCTCTTTTGAGCCGATATTTTTGAGGGCAAAAACGCTCTATTAAGTACATTATAGTAATTGCATAAGCAATTCCCACCGGGTTCATCCGCTGGATGCCGGAATTGTACATCTGGCGCATCAAGCAATCTAGTTGTGGTTCAACCTCACTGGTTTCACAAGCTAACGTCCTTGCCAAAATCTGTTCAACTTGTAAAGCTCTTTCGCGCCAAATCCCTTTCCCAAGTCTATTAGAATCGGTTATTCTGGGAACTCCATGCTCATAATCAAGTAACAAACGATAAATACCGGTCCAAATATCATTTCTATCCTTGATAGTGTTGTCCAAAAACCCCTGTACAAATTCCCTAATCGCATCACTGCTGGACATTCATCGCTCTCATTTCGGTTTGACAAGACCTATAACGCCTTCTTCGTGCATCCGGGCTTCAATTCCGTTTCTTTCACTAGCGTGACTGGTCGGCATCATTCGAGCATTCCGTAGGATTTCACGTTTTGCAATCCCCACAAGATTAAAACCGACTGCCTCAGCTAATTCGGCTAATACGGTCGGGGCTTTAATATCTACCCCTTTAATGACCGAAGAACCGATAACCAAAATAGCCGCTTTACCTTTATTTAAAACTCGCAACATTTCAGCCAAACCAACTTCCATATCAGCATAATAATGGGCTACAATCCTGGCGCGGTTCTCATCTATGCCTTTTAGAGTAGCGATAATCTGGTTAGCCGTCTCAGAATTAAAATCTAGCTTTGTAGCTTTAAGTTCTGCCCCGATATATTTTCGGCGTAATTCACTCAAACTATCTGGGGAATAACCTAACCAGATTAAAGAAAACTTGTGCGCTCGCATATAGTCAATTGCATTAGCCGCATAAGGTGGTGATGTTACCACCAAATCAATCGAGTTATCGGCTAAAGGTAATTTTCTAACATCCGCCCGTACAATAGCGCCTTTTTCCTCTATGTAAGCAATACTTCTGAGGGCTTCAATTGATATTTGCAATTTTTCAGCGAAGGCATCAAAGGCACTTTGGTTTATTTTGCCGACCCGATTTAAATCGCGATGAGGGCGACTGTGAGCCAAGTCGCGGGCCAGAGTAAGCCCTGCGCTTTTAGTAATAATTATTGAAGAAAAAACCATTTCTAAAAACTGCCGTATATCCGCATCCTCAACTTTTTTGATATTGTGGATAAGGGCCGCCAGTTCTTCAATAACTGTTGCTTCAAACCAGTAACTGAAAAAATTCAAAGCTGAGATGTCGTAATGAAACTTGATTTCATTTAAGTTTTTTACAGGCACGTTTCTTTTTGAACTTTCTAAAACTTCTTTGCCTGCTTGATAACACTTGATTAAATTAAGCGGCTTACTTTTGACCCTGGTTATCAACAATGCTAGTGGGTCTAAATCTACCCCAACTGCTTTACGCCCCGCCAAAAGCGCTTCTACCAAAACTGTTCCCGAACCGACCATCGGGTCTAAAACTATTTCACCTGGCCTAGTTAGATGATTAATAAACAATTGGGGCAATTGGGGCGGAAATTTAGCCGCAAAAGCGTGCATACTATGAGTTGCGTAATTAGTTTTCTTACCATTAAAGGTTAAATCCAAACTGAGTAAATGTCGAAGTTTATTTTCTATATCAATTGGTTGTTCTAATAACAGCTCGGTTTTTGGCAAAGCAACCTGGATTGGAAGCTGATACTGGTAAAATAACTCCGACATTTATTACCTTTCTCTAAGGCTGCAAGCTTATTGGCTCGAAAAGCAGGGTCAGGTCGTTGCTGGTGGCGGTAGAGTTTTCGATTTTCAGAGGAAAATTGGTGGTAGACTGTCGCCAGGCAATCAGATAGAGCCGGTTGCCGCCTTTGGGCAGCGCATCCCCGCTATTGCCAAGCAGAGTTGAAAGCACCGTCGCTTTTTGCTCCAGAAAACCATCTACATCATCGGCAGGCCGGAAGGCCGAAGTGTCCCCTATCAGCGATTTTATCAGGTCGGTATTATTCTGGCGCACCGTATTGACCTTGCTCAAGTTCAGCTTTTCGCCATTTTTGATAAGCGGGATATTATAAACCAGCCCGCCCGGTTTCCAAACCGCCAGGTCAGTCCAGTCGTAGCCGGAGCGATTTTCGATTGTACCTTCCAGCTCATTGTTATTTACCACTTTGGCCCGCACCATGATACCTTCGCCTGCCCCGGCTTTGTCGTTCTGCTCGCTGGCGAAACTGCGTTGGTCGCTCAGGCCCATCAAAATCTGACCATAACCGCCACCTGCGCCTTGCTGGATAACTAAAGCTAAATCATCGTTGTTAATTGGGGTGGTAGAGCTGCGGAAGCTTGGTCGGATATTATTACTCAAAGGCAAAGATAAGGCTTGTTCGTCGCCATTGAGCCGAAACTCGGTGCGTTTGTTAGAATATATCGTGGTCAGCCCGACAGTGCCACCGCTCATTCTGCCGCTGGCGTTTTCGCCCAGGGTAATCACCGACAAGCGGCTCATTGTAAGCGGGTCGCCACTGGTAAAAGTCCCGATTAAATAAATTGTGAGGCTGACTACCAAAGCGATAGCCGGAGCGACTACCCAACCAAGCTCGCGTTTACGGAGCGCCCGTAGCCCGAAATAAATCCCCGGCCCAATAACAATAATGTATATTCCAAAGAAGATAGCGATTATGAAGGTTTCGGGCAACTTGGAGACTTTTCCGTTGGGGCTAACCTCATTGGCCCAGCGCCGATAGTTATCGGCGGGTTGGCGGTAGCCGGTCAGATAAGACAGGCGCGGCTCGTAATCGCTGAGGGCGTAGCGCATTACTTCCTGTCCGTTGCGGCTATTCAATGTCCGCAGGTCAAAAGCCGCAAACCAGCTTGTCCCCAGTCCAAAGGCTCGTTTTGCCAGGAGTGGCCTGCCGTTCTGGTTGATTGCGACCTCTGTTCCCGGCAAAGCGACACTTTCGGCTACCAGCAAATTACCACTCTGGCTAAAAGCCAGCAAAGTTTTGGTCAATTCTTGTGGGACGGCGATATTTTGAGGCGGGCCACTGGGTTTCACCGGCAACAAATCGCTCAAAAACCCGCCGCGGCGTAGTCCGCTATCGCCAGCTACAAATAGCAACCGACCTTGCCCCAGCCAAAAACTGGCGGCCTGGGCCATAGTGTCCTGGGCGATTAGTTGGTCGCTCAGATTTATAGTCGAAAGGTCGCTCAAGGCCAATCCGTCCAGGCTATCCCAGCCAGTTCCTTCGGTGGGCAAATCGGCGGCACTGAGATGGGCTACCCTTATACTTGGCTTGACCGGCGTAACTCCGGTACGAGTGTTATAGCGTGGGGTAGTCAGCAGGGCATTACTTCGATTGTAGGGCAGGGTGTATTGCTGTCCATTCAAATAACTGAGGGCGTTCCCATCATCGCTGATGACTCCCAATAAAAACTCGTTCTGATTGAGCGTCCGCAAGCTCTGGTTCTGATTTTCTATTTCCCGGCCTTCCATAGTAGTCAGGCGCACCTGGACATCCTGAATTGTGCGGTTGTCAGTGGGTAGATAGAGCCAAACAGTGCGATTAGCCGGGGCGCTAAGTTTGATACTGCGACGATAGCGGGGACTGTCCTCATCAAAGTTGGCAAAAGAAGCCTCTAGCCAACCCTCAAAGTTAGGATTATTTTCGGGTAAGCTCAGGTTAATCTGGATAGGTAGCCAACTAAGCTGTTTGTAATAACCATCGAATCCGGCCCGCACTTGCATTTTTGGGTTCGCCTGGGGTGAAGCGGCCTGCACCGAAATAGCTCCCCCTGGCAAGTAGCCGATAGCCATAATAGCCAAAAAAATGAGCGATAGCGCCCGATGGAAATTGGGTTGGAAGAACAATCGAAGGTGATACATGCTGCTAGACTCTTCCGCACGTCAAGATGGTGATAACTTTGCAATCAGACAAAAAGTCGCAAACTGGCCCGGCCCGATTATAGACATGTAGTTCAACGCCTGGGTTTGCCGGATAGTTACAAAATTAAAAAATTCGCTTGGGATGTTTCTTCTGATTTAAGGATAACCTCGCCAAACCTCAAAACCGAGTTTGGTTATAGTTGAAAAATTTACGCCGTAAATTTTTCAACTATAACTTTTCCGGGTTTACCACCGCTTACAAGCGAAAGCCTTGTGATTATTACTTCGTGTCTTGCGATGGTGGTACTCCCAGGCGGCGGGAAAAATCCTGTAGCATACTGCCCATAAAACCAATCATAACATCGGCATTGCGCCGGTCATCGGCATCTTCCTGGGCAAATTTGGCTAACTCAATATAGCGTGAAATTTCGTCCCGGATGTTTTCCGGGTCTGGCACGTTCACAAATTCCACTCCTGACCCGCCGGTGACGCTGACTTTAACTGTTCCATAGTTCAAAAAGTTAGCCAGTAAGCCGGGTTTGATGGATTGCACATCCTGGATATTGCGAATCAGCACGGTATTAACCGTCTCATCAAAGCCAAAAGGCAGTTTTTTGATATTCATCACTTTTTCTTGAAAAGCGCCATAAGTGATGATAAAGCGGTCATCAAGCCAATCCTCGTATTTATACCAGAACAAGAAAACCTGTACCAGCAAAATAACGACATAAAGTATCAAAATACCAGCAATCAACCAGCCGGGTAGCGCCAAGCGAATCAGAAACGGTAAGCCAATAATACCTACAATAACCATAACCACGAACATAAAGCTATGCCAGAAAACCTTCTTGAATAGAAACCAGGGGTGAGTATGCCAGATATAGCGTTTGTTGGCGGCATCCAGCACCGGCAGACTGGGGAAATTACGCTCCCACCAGCCTGGTGCTTCAATCGCATTTTTAATCCGGGAGTCTTCTTTGGCATTGTAATCAATTAAAGGCTCGTTGAGGGCTTTGTTACGCAAATAGTTCAGGGTGCGCTCTTTGCGATACGCGCCCCGCGCTATCATAAAAGATTTGGTCATGCCCTCGACGACCCCGCGCAATTCTTCCGGTTTTTTAAGTCGCTGGAATACAATCTGGGTTTTGCTGGTACTTACAAAAGTGACAGTCCCGACCCGAAAAAGAAATTCAATCGCGCCTCGCCGGGTGGCAATCCGGGTTTCCTGGACTTTTTCGGTGGGAATTTCGGTTTTCTCGTCATCAATAAAGGTAACTCTTTCCAGCAAAATTACCCGGCGACTGGTCAACAGCAAATAATCATTTGACCAATCGTTGACATACCAGATTATAAACAACAGATTGATAAGCATTAACGGCACAACCCCTAACCACAGAAAGTTAATAAACAGGGCCACAATCATAAGAATGAAGGTAAAGGGCAACAAGAACCAAAGCGGTTTGGCAAGAAAAAAGATGTGAATTGGGTGGCGACGATAAATCTCCTTGATTTGCTCGCCCTCAAAGCGGTCATCGCCCATCAGCTTGATAAATTTAAGGGTTTTCTTTTGCTGAGTTTCATCTTCCAGGGCGGCGCTTTCGTTTTTATTTCCCCCCGACACCTGTTGTTGAAAGGTTTGAAGGTTCGAGGAATAATACCATCGGTCTTTAGTGCCATTGCGAAGTGGACGACGGCGACCGCGTACCTTTTGCTCAGCGACTTTGGCAGTATTTTGGGCGGCGGTAGTTTCGGGTTTAGCCGCTGCTTTAGCCGACGGGGGTTCGGGGCGGGCGGCGCTGGATCGGGTAACATTGTTGGCCCGATAGGTATCGGTGCGTCCCGTCAGGTCAGCTTTACGGCGATACTCGAAGATATTCATAATCTAGCACCTTTGTACATTTCAGATAAAACCTGAACTTTGCAATAATTCTAACGGGGCGGCTTTACTACCTCACGCGGAGTGGTTTCATCGGCGCTGGCAGGTTTAGCGGTGGGCTTATCGCTAAAAAGATAAGCGGCATCCCGCATATACAAATAGCCTGAATATATGGTCAAGAGTACCATTAAATAGACCAAAGGCCAGGCCAGCAAGAAAAACCATTTGAAGGGCTGAAAGTCGCCAAACAGCACCCAGTCATTGACCCCTCGCAACAGTCCGTTAGGACGCACGGCAGCATCGGCCCAGACTATCAGCCAGGTGAGGGATACCCCGGTCAGGACGGTCTTGCGCTTGCCCCATTTGCCTGCCGGAATTACCACCCCGGCAGAGGCGGCATAAGTCCGCACCCCGGTTATCAAAAACTCGCGCCCCAGAATAATCGCTACCAACCAGCTTGAGATAAGCCGCTGCTCGACCATCATTACCAGCACCCCCGCCGTAAAAAGCTTGTCGGCGGTCAGGTCTAAAAAGATGCCGAGATTAGAAACGGTTTTATTCTTACGCGCAAAATAACCGTCCAGTACGTCGGTCACTTCGGCGATAGCGAACAAGATGGCGGCGATAAGATAGGAAGGCGACCAGTCGGTCAGCATTAGCAATAGCATCACTAACGGCGTAGCGAAGATCCGCGACCAGCTCAAAAGATTAGCTATTTGTAAATTGTCTTTCACCCGACCTCTTTCCTAACCTTCTCTAAATTTTATAGAGTAGGATTGCGCGACCATATATAGTTATTGTAAACCTGTAATCCTCAAAGTCAATATCTTTAGCGGTTTCAAGCGGGTTTTTGCCCAAAATCAGGCAGTATAGGCTATATTTTTACTTAATCCCGCTTACGAAATCGGGGCAAGTTCCTCGATTTTTGGGGTTTCCGGCTTACTTTTCTGGGTTAAATAAACCATCAAGCGAGGTTTATCGGACACAAGTTTAGCCGGGTCGGGGCTGTCAAAAAGCCGACTTCTTATTTCGACTCCATCTCGAATGGTTGCGTCCAGCTCCTCTAAATCAGCCAGACCGATAAATTCCCAGGATACGGTTTCATCCGCTTCGTTTTGGTAAGAATGTTCCTTATTTTTGCCCAATTCTATCGCTTTGGTATAGGCCGTTTCTTCATCAGGCGCACGCAACAAATGAATTTGTTCGTCACACATCCAGGAGCCGGAAGTGTTCTTGCCGACCTTCGCCTGAATTATTAGGGTTGCGATGTACCATTTATTCTTCATTATTTATAACAATGCAGCCATCCCTCGGAGGGCGACCACGAAGGGTCGCCCTTGAACGCTGACTACTCGCTCCGCGTCGGCATAATTACCACTTTTATAAAAGTTTACCCCACAAGTCGTATTCGGTAGCATCGGTGATTTTGACGCGGGCGGTATAGGGGCGGGGGCCGTCCGGGAAACGGCCTTTAGCATGGTCGGCGGGTTCGATGAAAACCAGACCGTCCACCTCAGGGGCGCTGCGATAACTGCGCCCGACCCAGATAGGGCGGCTATCGCGTGGGCCGTAGTCCACCGAGCCACTTCCTTCTACAATAACAGCTAATTCCCGTCCAATCAAGGCCTTATTCTTTTTGCGCGAGATAGTTTGTTGCAAAGCCATAATCCGCTCGTAGCGCTCCTGCTTTACGGCTTCTTCTACCGGGTTTTCCAAGTGGGCGGCGGGGCTGGTGGCCTGGGGCGAAAATTTGAACGCGCCCAAATTATCAAATTCTATCTCCTCAACGAACTTGAGCAAATACTCAAATTCTTCCTCAGTTTCGCCGGGATAGCCGACAATAAAAGTCGTCCGCAAGGCCATATCGGGCATAGCTTTACGTAATCGCTCGATAGTGCCATAGGTTTCGGATTGGTCGCTGGGGCGGCGCATGCGGCGTAAAGTGGCTTTGTGGGCGTGCTGCAAAGGCATATCTATATAATGGGCCATTGCGGGCAGACTCGCCATCGTGTCCACCAGGGTTTGCGATACAAAGCGGGGATAAGCGTACATCATCCGCAGGAAAAGCAGGTTGGGGGCGGCTTCGACGATTTGGGGCAAGAGGGCGGCAGTCCCTTCGCGCTGCCCCAGGTCGCGCCCGTAAAAGGTTGTGTCCTGGCCTACCAGCACAATTTCTTTTACTCCGCTTTCGGAAAGCTGGCGCACTTCCCGCAAGATGGATTCGAGCGGACGGCTGGCGTGTTTACCCTTCATCTGGGGGATGATGCAGAAGGCACATCCAGCATCGCAGCCGTCCGAGATTTTCAGATAGGCACTTGGCCCTTGCTTTTTCTTGCGGCGCAGCAGACCATAACTGATACTGCTGGCGGCTTGCTGGTCTATTTCGATGCCCAATTCGGTCAGCAGCGGCCCAAAGCTGTCCCACTTGAGCGCCCCAACTACCCCATCTACTCCTGGGACTTCGGCCTGAATCATATCGGCGGCGCGACTGGCAAGACAACCGGCGGCAATCAGGTTTTGACCGGGCTGCTTGCTATTGGCTAAATCCTGCAAGGCATCAAGCGACTGACGAGTAGCGGCATCAATAAAGCCGCAGGTATTGACAATAAGTAGCTCGGCCCGCTCTGGCTTCATGGTTTCGCGCAAGCCGTAGCTGCTCAAGAGCTGCCCGATGGCCTCGCTGTCCACCGTGTTTTTGTCGCACCCTAGCGTCAGCAAATAAAAAGATTTGTTGTCCAGGTTGGGCCGTCGGGCCGGAATGTTCAATTTGATGTTACTTCTCATTATTTAGAGTGGTCAGTGGTCAGTGGTCAGTGGTCAGTAAAAGTAATCAGCTTTTAGACCAACACACTCCACCCTCGGCCCTTTAGACTCTATCCTCCGCGCTTTCTATAATCGTAAATTGTAAATCCTCTGTCCCCGACCTCCGACCCCTGACCCCCATTACCGATAGTTGGTAAATTGCAGGGCTACCGGGAAGTCCTTGCCTTTGAGTAGAGCGATAATTTGTTGTAATTCGTCTTTACTTTTGCTGGTGACGCGCACGGCATCGCCCTGGATTTGGGTCTGGGAAGTCTTGAAATTATCCCGAATGAGCTTGCCGACCTGCTTGGCTAAGTCCTGCTCGATTCCTTTTTTGAGCTTGACTACCTGGCGTACCCGCCCGCTTGCGGCTGGTTCGGGTTTCTGGAAATCGAAAATCTTGAGCGATAGATTCCGCTTGACGACTTTGGTGGTCAGCAATTCTTTAATCTGGCTCAAGACGAACTCATTTTCAGTATTAATCAAAATTTGCTGGTCTTCCAGCTCGATTTCGGTTTTAGTATCTTTCAGGTCAAAGCGGGTAGTCACATCCCGTTTGGTTTGGTCAACCGCATTGACTAACTCTTGTCGGTCAAACTCCGAAACTATATCAAACGAAAAACTTGAAGCCATAGATTACTCTCCTAAGTCTAAAATCTAAAGTCTAAAATCCAAAATCCCTGTGACCCTCGACTTTAGAGCTTCAATTTTAGATTGTACCAATATTGCCTCAAAAATTGGGAGGTTTATCTAAAATCTAAAATCCCTCTGACCTTAGATTTTCGATCTTAATTTTGATTTTTTCGATTGTCAAAAAAGGCGGGCTATTATATTTGCCCGCCCTCAGTGTCTATTATAACCCTTTTGGAAGTAATAGTCTATTGCTCGACCGTATCTTTTCCATCGGCGTACCAGGTATGAGTAATAATACCCTGCCCGGCTTTGATATAGGCCTTTTCTTCACCATTAACCTTGATGTCTATCGCGCCCGGCTTTCCGGCTCGCACCGCGACTTTCTTGCCTTCAAAGCTCAAGGTGTCGCCCACCGAAACCAGCTTCGACACTTTCTTTTCGCCATCCACCCAGACATCCAGCCAGCTTCCTTTCGGTTCGCTGGTGTTAATCACAATGTCAATGGTGACTTTATCTCTGGCGGGGGCGGTAGTAGTCGGTGGCGCGGTGGCTGCCGCCTGAGTCGTGGCCGGAGTGGTAGCCGCCGCAACCTGGGAAGTTACATCCGGTTTGTAGACCGAGGAAGGTGCAACGCTGCTAGTAGCCCCACCAGTTGCACCTGGCGGCATTACGCCTCCGCCTTGCCCTAGCACCTGTTGGGTCACTTTGGGAGTGGCGGTAGTTGCCGGGGTACTGGTGGCCCGGCTATATGACGTTCCGGCGGTGGTAGTTGCCAGGGCCGCCGCTTCAGTCGCTTCTCTGGTCTGTTGAGCCGAGGATAGGCCTCTGAACACCAATAGACACGCTGCCAGCACGATAATCCCAACTAGCAAGGCCGGGATAAAGTTAGGCATATAGAACGTGCCTTTGGTATCGCTCAACATGGTCGGCTTGAGAATGTATTTGCGATGGGAAAATAAATCGGTGGCGCGGGCGGTCTTATCTAACCGGGCCAGGGCCAGGGTTTCGCCTGAACTATCCGCCGAACCAAGTGCGACGGCCTGAATCGTGGGGGTGGGGTTTAGAGTAGTGACGTTCAGCCGTTCGTTGCTGGCCTCAATCAGACGGGCTTCGCCCAAGCTGAGACCGGCGGTTTGCAAAGTCACACCGCGCCCACCGCTATCCGCCGAGGGATTGGCTCGCTTTTGCTCGATAATCCGGTCAAATTCGTTGGTTTCCAGCAATTCGTCAAAAATCTGCACCATCTCTTTGGCGTTCAAGCCTAGATAGAGGGCGTAGTTTTTGATAAATCCGCGAATATAGAAAGGCGGGGGGAGTACCGCGTAGTTATCGTTTTCCAACGCCTGGAGAAACAACAGGCGGATTTTAGTAGCTTGTTGAGCGTCAGTTAAGGTCACGCCTTTATTTGCGCGGGCTTCGCGAAATGTGCGGCCTAACTCCTGGACTTCGCTACCTATCATAGAATCTATTTTTACCTCTTTCTGCATCCTCATCCGAAGGTTCACTCCCGACTCTGAATCGGACGGCCCTATAGCCCAATGGCTATAAGCCTGTTATGTGAACCCTTCCGCACGACCCCAGCTACCTGGCCTGGGGGAAACCAGAAAGTGACGATAATAAAGTGCGGTTGCTCGATACTGGACGCTATATTTCCTGTGTATCTGGCTTGTTCCGAATGAGGTTCTACACTCGTTTTAATGAGCAGCAAACGAATGGACTTAACCCTTTAAAAAACCTACTGCTAGATTATAGCGCATATATGCAAGTCGCGCAAATCGCGCAACTTTTGACGCGACCCGCGCATTATATTTCCCGTGATTTTGGGGATTACTATTGTGGATTTGAGGATAACTTTTCACATTTTTGGGGAAAAGTGGTCAGTAATCTAAAATCTGAAATCTAAAATAACTCAGTCCTGCCTTTCCCCGACCTTCGACCTTAGTACAGCAAGAAAAGTACGGATTAGTAGGGGCAATCCCTTGTGGTTGCCCTGCCGCCTTTGGCGGCTACCCAACGAACTTTTACCACCCGTTAGCTCTTTATCTTATCCATTTGCTATACGCTAAAGAACTAACGATGGCTAACCGTTCATTATTAGCGGCCTGATGGCGGCAGAGCAACCACAAGGGATTGCCCCTACCTAACCACTTTCGTCCCCCTTTGCGAAACGAGATATTTAGATTTCCGATTTCCGATTTCAGCCCTCTAGTTCATCACTTTGGTGCAGCGCAGCTTATTGCCCTGACCAGCGGTTTTGAGGGCGGTAGTATTAAAGTTCAGCAGTCTGAGGCCGGTGAGGGTGTTGTTGCCGCTCAAAATAAGACCGGGGCTGGTGTTTTGACCATCTATAACTATAGTTGGCCCGGTGGGATTGGCACACGTCCCGATGAGTTTTACCCCACTTGGGACGGGCGGCAAGGTGGTATTCGCGTCTAAAGTTACTTTGTTGCCGGATACATTAAAGGTGATAGTCTGTCCGGCTTTAGCCTGAGTGAGAGCATACGAGAGCTTGCCGGGGGTGGTAACAGAAATAGTACCCGCGTCGCTGGGGCTGGTGACTATTAATGGATTGGACAATATTGCCTCATCGTCGCCTGTAATTAAACATTGATATTTGCAAGTTATTTTCTCTAACCGGCGAGTTGTACCCGAATTTTGAGACATCCAGGTAACGCCACCATCGTTGGTTGCCAGGATTGTGCCGGAATACCCCACGCTATAGCAAATGTTTAGATTAATACAAGCTATTCCAGTTAAAGTGTTATCCTGATTATTATTGGTTGCTACAGTAGCCATGTATTGTGTAGTCCAGTTTATTCCATTATCAATAGATTTGTAGATTTCTCTGATAACAGAATTCGTACTTACAATATTACCGGTTGCATAGCAAGTATTGATTGCCGGGCAGTTTATATCTTGTATAATTGGCAGCGCAGTCATAGAAACTATATTCCAGGTAGTTCCAGTATCAGTGCTTTTTATTACAACCCCTTGCCGGACTCCAAAGTCATATCCAGCGGCATAGCATATATTAGTATCTGGGCAATCTATTCCAAAAAGGGCGAAATTTCCCGGCATTACCGGATAACTCCAGGTAGTGCCACCATCAATCGTTTTAGCTGCACTGTTAAAGAAAATGTGATAATCCCCCACCACAATACAGATATTGACGCTCAAGCATTTAAAAACAGTTCCTATCGTATTACCGGGTGTACCCACAATATTTACTGACCAGGTGTTACCACCATCAATCGTTTTGGCAAGTTTATGACCATCTTTGTCGTTACCACTAAAATAGCAGGTGTTAATATCGGGGCAGTCAATCATTCCCATATAACTAAGACCTGTAAACCGCCGCTGCCAGGTGCTACCGCCGTCAGTACTCTTTAAAAAAGTACCGCTAACCGGAGTGTTTGCTGAGGCATAGCAAGTATTAACATCGGGACAACTGACGTTGTTTGGAGTATATGCGCCAAAAATATAAAAATCCCAAGTATTTCCGCCATCGGACGTGCTTTTTTGGCTCCCACTGCCACCGGCAGTTACACAATTAGTTGAACTTACACAACTAACCCCTGAAAACTGATAGCCGGTAACTGCTAGAGGTGTCAAAGTCCAGGTGTTTCCACCGTCGCTACTATGAAGTATCCGGTTTAAGTCGCCAACAATAATGCAGATACTCGCATCCGAACAGGTAATAGCATAATAAGGGTAAGTTATAACATTAGGGTCAGGAGTCCAGATAGTTCCGCCATCACTGGTTTTGATCAAAACACTGGTTGGGGTAGTAGTGATAAGCCGATTATTACCGGCAACCGCCAAGCATTTACTAAGGAGGAGACAGGTAATAGCTCGCAAGTTTAAGTTAGTGTTAGAAACCTGGCTGCTCCAAGTTCCACCACTGGTAGTGTATTTTAAGATTGTACCAGTGTTACCAACCGCGTAACAGGTATCAATATCGGGGCAACTAACTCCGAAAAGACTATTCGCTGTGCCAGAAAGCTGGATATTCCAGGTACTACCGTTGGCGGTACGAGTGATTGTGCCATCCAACCCGACTGCTACACAATTATTGGTATCAATGCAACTTACTGCATATAAATCTTTGGAGGTCTTTGAGTCTTGGAAAATCCAGTTACTTCCTCCATCAATGGTTTTGACCACTTTACCGGATGCGCCCACCGCATAACAGGTATTTATATCCAAACATTTAATCCCGTATAAGGTTTGATTAACTCCGCTACTTTGAAAGGTACGGGCTGTAATCGTAGCACCTGATTTTTGGATTGTGCCGCTAGTGCTGGTAGCGAAACAGGTAATAGTAGAAGCTATACAGCTAATGGCGTAAATATTTTGGGAAGGAGTAGGCGATTGGGTTATCCAGGTATTACCGCTATTAGTTGTAGTAAGAATCAAAGTTGGGCCGTCGGTAAGACTAACATAACCACCTACTGCCTGACACAAAAATGGATTGCGGCATATAATCGAGTTAATCGTTGAGTAGGTGCCAGAAGGTTGTAAAGCCCAGCTATAGTATCAAAGGTCATAAAGTGAGTTTTATGGTAGAATAGCTGCAACGAATAAGAAGGAGGTTAAAGTTGTTACAGCTAAAGTTTAATGAGACTGACCTTAAAGAAATTGAGTACCAACGCTACCATCATCCTCACCCTAGAGTGCAACGCAAAATGGAAGCTTTGTACTTAAAGGCTAAAGGTCTGCCACATCATCAAATTAGCGAGTTGGTAGGCATTTGTGACAATACTCTCAGAACCTACTTTGAGCAATACCAGCAAGGCGGGGTCGCCGCTCTCACCTATATCAACTTCTATCGTCCCACCAGCCAGCTCCAAGACCATTCTGAGAGCCTCGAAGCCTATTTCTTAGCTCATCCCCCGCTCAGTATTCCACAGGCGGTGGCAAAGATTGAAGAATTAACTGGTCTTAAGCGTAGTCCTACTCAGGTCGGTATCTTTCTCAAAAAGCTCGGTCTCAAACGCTTGAAAACTTACAGTGTGCCAGCCAAGTTTGACCAGCAAGCGCAAACCGATTTTAAAAAAACG